>JAEUNU010000131.1 GCA_016789125.1 Zoogloea sp.
CGGCGCTCTCGATCTCACGGGAAAGCCCTCGCCCGTGCCACACGCCGGGACACACGGCAGGGGCCGCGCATCCCGACGGGTGATGCAAACCGCTCAGCCCCTGGTGCGACGGCGGGCGGCCAGCAGCGCGAAGCCGCCCATTACCAGCCCAAGGCTGGCGGGCTCGGGGACCTGTTGCGCGTTCGCGGGGACCTGCTGCACGTTCATGAAGTCGAGGGTAACCGAGGTGTAGTTGGCGGTGACCGAGATCACGCGCCCAGCGGGCGTGCCCGGGAGAACCAGCACCGCGGCGGCCGGCAGGGGCGTCGTGCCCATGTCGAACATGTACATCAACCCGTCGTCAAGGCCGACGCCGGCACCGATGGTCGCCGACCCGATGACGTACTCCAGGCCCAGGCCGAAGCCTTGCGAGAACAGGAGGTCGTTGAAATCCATCGAAAGGTCGGGCAGCTGGCTGCCGCCGGTGTAGCGGAGGCCGAAGTCGCTGATCTCGCTGTGCCCGCGCAGTGTGGAGATCACACCGTCGGCATTGAGATCGCGGCCGGTGAAATAGCCACTGACCGCCCCGCCGTCGGCAAAGCCGGTCTGGCTGAACGTATAGGTGGCGGCCTGGGCCGGCGCACAGATCGACGCAAGGCCGAGGCAGGCCGCGACGGCGAGCATTTTGTTGGGCAGACGATTCATTTTATTTTCCTGACAATTGATTGGGGGCTGCGCGTTGTTTGCCGCGCTGAAACCACAAGGGCAAGCCTCCATAGCAATCGGAATGCCAGCGTCCATATCCTCCTGTTTTTAAAAGCTACCCAATACGGTAAGAGCAAAAATGCAATGGGCGTGAAAAGAAACCCGACTTGTGCACTCGCACAAAGCCCCCATTCCCCTGCCAACCGCCTGCCCGCCAGCACCGCAGCCCGATCACAGGCGGCTTGCCGGCGTGACAAAATCCGCGCCGAATCATCGGCCGCCGAGCTACTCTGAAGTCATTGGCAAACGGGGCGAGAGCCCCGGACGCAAAGCCACGAGTCCTAACTGGTTTCACGCAGAAGGATGGTCGGGTTGCACCACGGGCAAGGTCCGCCGTGGTTTCCCGCATCCCGCCGTATCTCCTTAAGCACCTCGTGGCAGTACGCGAGCGATCCGCCCCCCTCCCTATCTTGCAGACGGGCCCGTGATCGCCATTCGAGTCACTGAACCTGAAACGGGAAGAAGGAGTAAAGAAATGGGTCTCTGGGATAGCCTCTGCGAAAACATCCTGGCGCCGGCCGCTTCGCTGGTCTTCGATGGCGTCGAAGCGATTGGGTCGAGCATCGACAAGGCGGTGACCACCGGCATCGACGTGGTCGGCGGCGGCCTGGACAGTGCCATCGAGCGGGTCAAGGAAAACCCGGTCGAATCCGCCGCCATTGCAGGAGCGCTGCTGACCGGCGGGCTGGGTGGCGGGCTCGGCGGCGCGGCGGCCCGGACACTCGCGGGCACAGTGGGTGCAGCCGCCACCAAGAGCACCGGCATCCCGGCGGCCAAGATCTTCGGTGGCGCCCTGATCGCGGGGACGACCACCAGCCAGGCCATGCGCCTGATCGACAAGCACCTGCGCGACAAGGTCAAACCCCGGGTCGGCAGTGTCGTCTATTGCGACCTCGCCGTTTTCGCCGAACACAGCGGCATCTACGTGGGCAAAGGCAGGATCGCCCACCTGGACGGCTCGGGCCGCATCGAGATCGTCACCGCCCGCCAGTTCCTGAAGCGCCTGGGCGGGCTGAACCCCGCCGACAGCATCTATGTATCCTGTGACGACGAGGGGGCCATCAAGGCCTCCAAGGTCGCCAAGCGCGCCCGCGAGATGGAGGGCGGGGAGCGCCCCTACAACGTCATCCTCGACAACTGCCATCAATTCACCTCCGGCTGCCTGACCGGAGATTTCGAGAATGCGGATAACTTCCTGTGGATGCTGAAGCACACCGCCGAGCAGAAGCTCGGCGCGACGACCTGGCGGCTCTGGGATCTGACCGACTGAGCCAACCCTGACGGGGGCGAAGGCTGCCATCGGAGAGAGCCGGCAGGCCGCCCCCCCCGTCGCCCGCCAATCAACCCAACACAGCCCCCATCCCACCCGCCACCGCGCACAGGGCAACCACCGCCACCGGCGGCACCCGCCCCACCACCAGCAGGCCGTAGGCCGCCAGCGCCAGGCAGAAGTCGGCGCGCGAATGGATGGCCCCGGCCCACACCGGGTCGTACAGCGCCGCGCCGAGGATGCCCACCACCGCCGCGTTCACGCCCGCCAGCGCCCGGCGGATACCGTCGCGGTGGCGCAGGGCCTCCCAGAACGGCAGCGCGCCGACGATCAGCAGAAAGGCCGGCACGAAGATCGCCAGCAGCAAGACAAGGCCGCCCGCCCAGCCCCCCAGCGGCGGCCCCATCGCCGCCCCCAGATAGGCCGCAAAGGTGAACAGCGGCCCCGGCACCGCCTGCGCCGCCCCGTAGCCGGCCAGGAAGGCCTCGTTGCTCACCCACCCCGGCGGCACCACACCGGCCTGCAGCAGCGGCAGCATCACATGCCCGCCGCCGAACACCAGCGCGCCGGCCTTGAAGAACACCGCCACCACCGCCAGCTCCACCGCCCCGGTGAACGCGGCCAGCAGCGGCAGCGCCACCAGCAGCAGACCGCACAGGGCCAGCAGCGCCGCGCCCTGGCGCCGGCTCACGCCGTAATCCAGGTGCGCCGCCGCCGGCAAGGGCGTCACCGGCAAGGCCCGGCACGCCACCAGCCCGCCCAGCACGATCGCCCCCAATTGCCCGCCCGCCCCCGGCAGCAGCACCACCCCAGCGGCCGCCGCCAGCGCGATGCCGGCCCGCAGCCGGTCGGGGCACAGCGACTTCGCCATCCCCCACACCGCCTGGGCCACCACCGCCACCGCCACCACCTTGAGCCCGTGGATCGCCCCCGAAGCCAGCGGCCCCGCGAGCGCCTCCAGCCCCAGCGCAAAGGCGATCAACAGCAGCGCCGACGGCAGCGTGAAGCCCACCCACGCCGCCAGCGCCCCCAACCAGCCGGCCCGCCCCAGGCCTACCGCGATGCCGAACTGGCTGCTCGCCGGCCCCGGCAGAAACTGGCACAGCGCCACCAGATCGGCGTAATCGTGCTCCGCCAGCCAGCACCGGCGCCGCACGAACTCGGCATGGAAATACCCCAGATGCGCCACCGGCCCGCCAAACGACGTCAGCCCCAGGCGCAGGAAGACCCACAACACCTCCAGCACACTGCCGCGCCCCGCGGGTGTACCGCCCTGCCCAGATTCCCCCATCACCGCCCTGCCCCTGTCCGTTGAACCCACCGCCCGCGCAGCCGCCCCGACACCGACCTGCCGGGCGGGGGAGGCGATGGTAGCGCGCCCACGCAGACGATCAAACCGCAAGCACGATCCGCCACCGCTGCCGAATGACATTTACCTGCTTGCATGACAAGGAGTAGGATCGCCCAAGCCGCTGGTCCATCCACGCACAAAGCAAGGAGCGCCCCACGAGCGGCAGCATTCCACCCACATCTCTCGGCCCCACAACCCGCAAGCCATGAGCACCCCGCATCACCCCGCTGAAACCCGCGTTGCCGTCCTCGTCGACTGCGACAACACCACCCCCGACATCCTCGACTACGCCCTGCGTGTCGTCGCCCAATTTGGCCGGGTCGTCCTGCGGCGCGGCTACGGCAACCACACCACCCTCTCCCGCAACTGGCAGGAAGCCCTCGTCCGGCAAGCCTTCACACCTTGCCTGCAATACCAATACGCTGCAGGCAAGAACACTGCCGATATCGCCCTCGCCCTTGATGCGCTGGAGGCCATGTTCGACCACCGGGCTGACAAGTTCTGCCTGGTCACCAGCGACTCCGATTTTGCCTATCTGTGCCGCAAACTCCGCGAGCGCGGCGCCACCGTCTGCATCGTCGGCGAAGCCAAGACTCCCGACGCCCTGCGCAACGCCAGTGACCAGTTCTTCGAATGGACGCCGCCTGCCCCCGAGCCGGCACCCCATCACGACACCCCTACCGACAAACCCGCCCCCGTCAAGGCTGAAACGCCCAAACCGGCGATCATCAAACGCCGCCCCAAGTTCGTCGCCGACGCCGTGGCCCTCCTCGCCGCCGGCACCTCCGAAGGCCGCATCTCCCTCGCGCAGCTCGGCCAATACCTCAAGCGCACCGACCCCGGCTTCTCACCCGCGATCTACGGCCACTCGGGCCTGCTGGACATGGTGAAGACCTATGACCTGCTGGCGCTGAAAAAAGAGGAAGGCGGGCATTACACGGTGGGGCTGAGTCAGGCGGACACCATGGAGGGCACGGCAGACCGCGGGCGGGGGTGACGGGGTGCAGATACGCAGGGAATGGCGGCAATCGGCCACGGGCAGGCAGCGCCGATGTTTGCCTGAAGCCGCCTTTCAGGCCCGGCCCGCATGGCCAGCGATTGATAGGAAGACCATTCCGGGACAACCTCCATGTCATTCAATTCCCTGAAGGCGATCTGGGCGTGCCCGCGCGATCGCCGACAACCCGGGCCGCTCTGCCCTGCCCCGTTCGCCAACTGCAGCCGTTCGAAGTGGATGCCACTGCCGCCATCGCCATCATGCGGTGTCGGGCTTCGCTGCGCGAACCCGACTACGGGACTCAATACAAACGTCACCCTCGGACATTGGCGTTCACTCCCGGAATCCGCCAACTTGCGCCCCCTGCTCCACGTCTTCAACCCAGAATAAGACCGAGTAACCGTTGATGCGATACCGAACCAGGTATTCTTTGCCCGCCTGGGCATCGAACCATAACTGCCCGTCGGCATATCCATTCATATGAACATATCTGACATCAAGCTCCTGCCTGCCGGGCAACACATATGCCTCCGTGGGATAGGGATGCATCTGGCCGCCAAGCACTGCTTTCATGTCGGAGAGACTTTCGCCGTTTATCTTGGTCAGGTAAATTTTCCGGTCGAACCCCGGTGCAACCGCGCCATATTTATGCTGGGAATCCGTTGATATCCGGGCTTCCCTGTCAGGCGACAAACGCGTGCCCGGATACACCTGACGCGGCTGCGCAGCACACCCTACGAGAAGCAGCAGTATCGGTAGCAGCAACGCGTTTATAAGACGAGTCCAGCTCATACGATCACTCGCTCCATCCATCCAATACACGACAGCCCCGCAACTTCCCTGGCGTTTCGGGCAAACCGCATGAGGTCGTGCTGGACGAGCAAGCCACTTTTTGACCAGCTCAGACATCCGGGCCTTCGCTTCCTGCACTTGCCAGCGCCACATGATGGCCTCTCATCTGAATGGGATTATCCTATTTTAGGACACCTGTACGGATGCGTCAGTGACTCACGCGCCGCAAGCCAAGGCGGAACGACAAATGCAAACGGGCGCACCCCCGCTCAGGGTGCGCCCGCTTGGTGCACGGCGCCTTGGCGCCGGGGAGGATCGCTTACTTGACCACCAGCACGCTTTCGTCCCACTTCTCGTGCTTCTCCAGCCCCACCAGGTTGGCCACGGTGGCGGCGATGCTGGAGAGACCGGCGGTGTCCGTCTGCTGGAGGCCGAGCTTGCCGCCGGTGACCTTGTCGAACAGCACCAGCGGCACCGGGTTGAGGGTGTGGGCGGTCTTGGCCTTGAAGCTGCCGTCCTTGTTCTGGGCGGGCTGCTTGGTCTTCTTGTCGAGCTCGAACATCTCGTCGGCGTTGCCGTGGTCGGCGGTGATCAGCGCCACACCGCCGGCGGCCTGGATGGCGGGCAGGAGGCGCGCGAGGGCCAGGTCGACGGCTTCGACGGCCATCGTGGCGGCGCGGAAGTTGCCGGTGTGGCCAACCATGTCGCCGTTGGCGTAGTTGCAGCGCAGCAGCTTGTACTGGCCCGACTGCAGCGCGGCGATCATGGCGTCGGTGATCTCGGCGGCCTTCATCCAGGGGCGCTGCTCGAAGGGCACCACGTCGCTGGGGACTTCCTGCCAGGTTTCGCCGTCGAACTTGCCGGAGCGGTTGCCGTTCCAGAAGTAGGTGACGTGGCCGAACTTCTGGGTTTCGGAGCAGGCGAACTGGGCCAGGCCCATCTTGCTGAACCATTCGCCCGAGGTGTCCTTGATGGCCGGCGGCGCCACCAGGAAGCGCTTGGGCAGTTGCAGGTCGCCGTCGTACTGGAGCATGCCGGCGTAGGTGACGCTGGGCGTGCGCACGCGGTCGAACTTGTCGAAGTCGGCCTCGACGAAGGCACGGGTGATCTCGATGGCCCGGTCGCCGCGGAAGTTGTAGAACACCACCGAGTCGCCGTCCTGGATCGTGCCGATGGGCTGGCCGGCGTCGGCGATGATGAACTCGGGGAGGTCCTGGTCGATGGTGCCGGGGGTCTGCTCGCGCAGGCCCTTGACGGCTTCGGTGGCGTTGGCAAATTGCGGGCCTTCGCCCAGCACGTGAGTCTTCCAGCCGCGCTCGACCATCGCCCAGTTGGCGTCGTAGCGGTCCATGGTGATGTACTGGCGGCCGCCGCCCGAGGCGATGCGGGCGTCGAAGCCGTCCGTGGAGAGCTCGGCCAGGAAGGCTTCGAAGGGCACCACGTAGTCGAGGGCGCTGGTCTCGGGCACGTCGCGGCCGTCGAGCAGGGCGTGGATGCGCACCGTCTTCACGCCTTCGGCCTTGGCCTGGGCGACCATCGCCTTGAGGTGGTCGATGTGGCTGTGCACATTGCCGTCGGAGAACAGACCGATGAAGTGGATCACCCCACGACCGGCGGCCTTGGCGCCCGCCACGATCTGCTGCCAGGCCTCGCCGGCCCAGATGGCGCCGTCGGCAATCGCGTTGGCCACCAGCGCGGCGCCCTGGGCATACACCTGGCCCGCGCCGATGGCGTTGTGGCCAACCTCGGAGTTGCCCATGTCGTCGTCGGAGGGCATGCCCACCGCGGTGCCGTGGGCGCGCAAGGTGATGTGCGGGCACTCGGCGAACAGCGCGTCGAGGGTGGGCTTGCGGGCGGCGGCAATGGCGCTGCCGACATCGGTCTTGGGAATGCCGTAGCCGTCCATGACGATGACGACGACCGGGCCCGGAACGCCCGGGAAGGTGGAGAGTTTCTGCAGCATCGTTTCTTCCTCAAAAATGCGTGTCAGCATTGCAGGTGCAAATTCATTCGCCCGCGGAGGCGGAATGAAGGATCTACCCGGTTTTACCGACTGAGTGCGAATGAAATCGCACCTACAGGGGGCATCACCGGTTTGAACGTATCCACTGCCAACGGTGACATGGCCAAAAATCGTGTTGGTGGACGGCTCAGCCGTGGCGCAGGGCCGGCATCAGCGGCTCGATCTCGGCCAGCCCGCGCTTGGGGCCGTCGGGGGCGAGGTCGGCGTAGCCGGCGAGGGCCTCGGCGCTGGGGCGGCCGACCAGGCCGGCGAGTTCCGAGAAGCGCAGGCCCTGGCGCACCAGCCAGGCAATGCCGGTGTGGCGCAGGGCTTCGGCGCTGATGCCGGCGGCCCCGGCGAGGCCGGCATCGAGGGCGGCGCAGGTGAGCATGGACTCGACATCGGCGGCGCTGAGCGCGGCGCCCGAGGCATCGCGCAGCAGCGGCGCATCCGGCGCGCCCGTGGGGGCCGGGCGGCAGGCGGCGAGCCAGGCGGGCAAGGCCAGCACGCGCCGGGCCGGGCCGCCCACCTGCAGGCGGGCGCCATCGGCCGGGAGGTCGGCTTCGCGCAGGGCGACGAGCTCTTCGGTGGTGAGGCCGAGCAGCAGCAGCGCGACGGCAAAGCGGGCCTCGCCGGCGGCGGCGAGCAGGGCCGCGGCTTCGTCCTGGCCGAGCTCACGGGGCAGCGGCTGGGGCGCGGCGGCGAGCATTGCCGCGGGGCCGCTGGCAGGGAGCATGCCGGGGGCAAAAGGCGCGGCACCGGGCAGTGCCGCCGGGCCCGGATTGGCGGGGTGGCCAGGGGCACCCCACTGGGGCGGCACGATCACGGTGGTGGTGGCCGCCGGCGCCCGGGCCGGCGCCTGGCGGTGGAAGAGCTCGACGAACCACATCGCCAGCAGGCCCAGCCCGAAGGCGACCCCGAAGACGATGGTGCCGTCGAGCAGGTAGTCGGGCCGGAAAGGCGCGCGCGGCACGTGGGCGGATTCGAGCAGGGTGTACACCGGCTCGCGGCTGCGCTCGCTGGCCTCGAGGCGGGCGGCGCGCTCCATGGCCTGGCGGCTGGCGCGTTCGAGCTGGGCGAGGTCTTCCTCGAGGGACTTGGCCTGGGTGAAGCGGCTGGAAAACTTCTGCAGGCCGGCCTTCTGGGCGGCGATCTGGGCCTGCAGCTGCTCGACCGTCTTGCGGGCCTGGGAGAGTTCTTCCTGGGCGGCGACCTGGGCCGTCTGCAGGCCGTTCACGCGCTGGGCCTCGATCAGCCTCTCGGTCTCGGCGAGGCGGGCGCGGAGCGAGCGGGCACGGGGGTCCATCTCCATGAAGGCCGGGGTATAGACCCGCTCCATCTCGCGGATCTGGTCGCGCAGCTGCATGCCCTGCTGCACGAGACCGGCCAGCGCCGGGTCGTCCTTGAGGGCCAGGCTGCCCTTGCCGCTGGCCGCCGTCTCGCGCAGGGCGCGCAGCCGGGCGTCGGCCACCGCGGCCTTCTCGGTGGCGGTGTTGAGGGAGGCGCTGAGGCCCTTGAGGCGGGCCACGGCGTCGTTCTCCTCACGCTCGGGGGAGAGCAGCTCGTTCTGCCCGCGGAAGGCTTCGAGCTGGGCGCGCCGCTCGCGCACCTCACGGCCCAGGCGCTCGGCCTCGCGGCGGGCCTGGGCCAGGGTTTCGGTAGCGGCGGCGTCGTAGGAGGTCTTCATCTCGCCGCGGCTGGCTTCGACGAGGCTGTTGAGGGCGACGGCGAGCTGCTCGGGCCGGGTGCCGACGGCCTGCAGCTCGACGACCTCGGTGCCATTGACGGGCACCGCGCGGATCATCTCCTGCAGCTGCACCGGGGCGTCGCCGTCGGGCAGCGGATGGCCCTGGATACGCAGGGTTTCGGCGACCTTCTCGAGCAAAGGCCGGCTGGTGAGCTTCTGGACCTGGGTGAGCAGCTCGGTCTCGGCCCAGCCGCTGCCGCTGCCTTCGGCCGGGGCGCCGGGCTGGGCCGCCTGCTGCTGGGGCAAGGCGCCGCCCGGGGTGATCTGGACCCGCGCAGTGGCCATGTATTCGGCCGGGCGCAGGAAGTTCCACAACAGCCCGGGGATGAGCACCAGCGCGAAGACCAGCAGGAAGACCCGCAGCCGGCGCCGGTTGCTGCGCCGCGTGGCGGCCTCGCCGTCGAGGTCGGGCGTCACGTCGAGTTCGAGATAGCTGCGCAGGCGGGAGAGAGGGTTCATGACGTCATCACCGGGGGAAGCCAGGGCCGCCAGCGATGCAGACGGCCCGAAAGCGCAGGAGTATTCGGACAGAGGCAGACCGGGTCAAGCGCATATTGCGCAACTTCCGTCATAAAACGGGCTGCCGCCGGGGGCGGAACTGGCGGGTGTCGCGGTAGTAGTCGGCGCACTCGCTGGCAGGGGTGAGGCCGGGGATGCCGAGGAGCGGCAGCGGCACCAGGCTGGTCTTGCCGAAGGGCTGCTGCGGGCTGGCCAGGTGTGCGGCGAGCCAGGCGTCGGCCTCGGCCTGCCGGGCCGGCGGGGGCAGCGCGAGCCAGCCGGCCTCGACGACCCGGTGGATGGCCTTGGCGCACAGGCCGAAGAAGGGCGCCCGCAGCTGGTCCCAGCTGGCGTGGCCGAAGACCAGGAAGCGGGTGCTGGCGACGAGCCGGGCACGCCGCTGCCAGAAGGCGGCCTCCCAGGCGTGGCTGGCGAGCAGCGCGGAGATCTCGGGGTCGGTGGTGACGACGAGGATGCCGCATTCGTCGAACTGGGTCAGGGCGTCGCGCCGCGGGCCGCGGCCGGCCAGCCCGGCGGCCCGGCGGCTGCGCTGCTCGGTGAGATGGAGGGCATTGCAGGCGGCCTTGCTGCGCGGCCACACGCACCAGGCGAGCGCGTTGAAGAAGTCGTGCCAGTCGTCGGGCCGGGTGGGCACCTCGCCGGTGGCGTCGATGTGCTGCTCGTAGGCGGGCAGGTCGACGGGCGGC
Organism: Zoogloea sp.; assembly: GCA_016789125.1. Taxonomy (GTDB): domain Bacteria; phylum Pseudomonadota; class Gammaproteobacteria; order Burkholderiales; family Rhodocyclaceae; genus Zoogloea. Next base: position 10,109 of record JAEUNU010000131.1, read on the forward strand.
GGCACGAAGCGGATCCGCTGGCCGCTGCCGCTGACGGCACCCGGCGCATGTTCGTGCAGCAGCGCGTCGAGCTGGGCCACGCCGGGCAGGCCGCCGGTGAAGCGGGCCAGCAGCGGGGCGATGGGTTCGAAAAGGGGGCGGCCGGCGAGGCCGGCGGGGGTCATTCGTCGGCGGGCCCGATGGGCTTGGAGGCCTTGTCGGCGGGGACGAATTCGAGCTTGTCGCTCTTGCGGGTGAAGGTGCCGACGAGCTTGCCGGGGGGCTCGGCGGGGGCGTCCTTCCAGCGCTGGAATTCACATTTCTCGGTGCCGGCGAGATACCAGTTCTTGCCCTGCTTGAGGGCCCACAGGTAGTCGCCGGCCTCGAAGACTTCCATCTTGACGCTGCCGGTGACGCCGGGCTTGATGTCGTGGCGGCGCATGCAGGTGGGCATGCGCGACACCACGACGGCCTGCTCCACCTCGCTGCTCCAGAACCAGCGCTGCTCGCGCACCAGGGAGATGGAGTGGTCCTTGCCTTCGATCAGATAGGCCGCGCCTTCGTACTCGCAGGCGGCGAGCAGGGGCACGGCGGCCAGGATCAGGAGCGATTTGAGATGGGCAGGCATGGCGGATCTGCGGTTCAGGCCAGTTTCCAGCCGATGGTCTCGCCACCACGCAGGGGCACCAGCGGGTCGCCGGGCAGGTAGTCGACCGCGGCCGGCACGAGCCAGCCTTCCTTGACCAGGGTGATGGTGTCGGCGTTGCGCGGCAGGCGGTAGAAGTCGGGGCCGTTGAAGCTGGCGAAGGCTTCGAGCTTGTCGAGGGCACCGGCCTGCTCGAAGGCCTCGGCGTAGAGCTCGATGCCGGCGTGGGCGGTGTAGCAGCCGGCGCAGCCGCAGGCGGCCTCCTTGGTGCTCTGGGCGTGGGGCGCCGAGTCGGTGCCGAGGAAGAACTTGTTGCTGCCCGAGGTGGCCACCTTGACCAGCGCCTCGCGGTGTGTCTCACGCTTCAGCACCGGCAGGCAGTAGTAATGCGGGCGGATGCCGCCGGTGAAGATCGCGTTGCGGTTGTAGAGCAGGTGGTGGGCGGTGATGGTGGCGCCCACGTTGGGCCCGGCTTCGCTCACGAACTGCGCCGCCTGGGCGGTCGTGATGTGCTCGAAGACGATACGCAGGGCCGGGTGGCGCGCTGCAAGCGGCGCCAGCACGCGATCGATAAAGACACGCTCGCGATCAAAGATATCCACGTCACCATGAGTCACCTCG
>JAEUNU010000071.1 GCA_016789125.1 Zoogloea sp.
ACGGCCCGGGCAACGCGACCATCACCGTCAGCACCACCGACGAAGACGGCAGCTTCACCCTCGGCACCCAGGCCGTGACCATCGACAACGTCGCCCCGACCGCCAGCGTCTCCGGCGCCGCTACCGTCGCCGAAGGCAGCCTCTACACGCTTTCGGTCGGCCCGATCACCGACCCCGGCGCCGACACCCGTAGCGGCTACACCATCGCCTGGGGCGACGGCAGCACCGACAGCTTCACCGCCGCCGAGTGGACCGCCGCCGCCGGCAGCTTCACCCACACCTACGCCGACGGCCCGGGCAACGCGACCATCACCGTCAGCACCACGGATGAAGACGGCGCCACCGTCCTCGGCACCCAGGCCGTCACCATCGACAACGTCGCCCCGACCGTAGCGGCCAGCGGCGCCGCCAATGCCACGGTCGGCGTCGCCTACACCCTGGCGCTCGCCAACTACCTCGACCCGGGCCAGGACAGCCTGCTGCCCGACGGCATCACCATCAACTGGGGCGACGGCAGCACCAGCACCGCCAGTGGCGTGGGCGATCTCACCCACACGTACACCGCCGCCGGCAGCCCGACCATCACCGTCAGCCTCGCCGACGAAGACGGCACTTACGCCAACGTCGCCAGCCTCGCCCTCAGCGTGGCCCCGGCCGGCGGTGGCAACACCGCCCCGGTTGCCGACGACGAGACCTACACCCTGCGTCCCGGCCAGACCCTCGACATCCCCGCCCCGGGCGTGCTCGACGGTGACACCGATGCCGACGGCGATGCGCTCTTCGTCCAGAGCGTCGACACCACCGGCCTGCGCGGCGCGCTCACCCAGTTCGCCGACGGCAGCCTGCGCTTCACGCCGGAGGCCGGCTTCAGCGGCACCACGGGCTACACCTACACCGTCAGTGACGGCATGGGTGGCCGCGACACCGCCACCGTCACCCTCAACGTGGTGAATACCGCCCCGGTCGCCGACGACGAGACCTACACCCTGCGCCCCGGCCAGACCCTCGACATCCCCGCACCGGGCGTGCTCGACGGCGACACCGATGCCGACGGCGATACCCTCACGGTCCTCAGCGTCGACACCACCGGCCTCGTCGGTACGCTCACCCAGTTCCTCGACGGCAGCCTGCGCTTCACCGCGGACGCCGGCTTCACCGGCACCACCGGCTACACCTACACCGTCTCCGACGGCATGGGGGGCACCGACACCGCCACCGTCACCTTCAACGTGATGAACACCGCCCCGGTCGCCCGGGACGACCGCTACAGCGTCCACGCCGGCCTGCCCCTCGTCGTCATGCCGGGCGTGCTCGGCAACGACGCCGACGCCGACCTGGATGCCCTCTTCGTCTCCAGCTACGACGCCTCCGGCCTCGACGGCAGCCTGGTGCTCCTGGCCGACGGCAGCTTCAGCTTCACGCCGACGGCCGGCTTCGCGGGCAGCACCGCCTTCACCTACACCGTGGCCGACGGCTACGGCGGCAGTGCCAGCGCAGAGGTCGTCATCGACGTCACCAACACCGCCCCGGTCGCCGACGACGAAGTGCTCCACGTCTGGCGCAACGGCAGCCTCACGCTGCCCGCCCCGGGTGTCCTCACCGGCGACAGCGACGCCGACGGCGACGCCCTGGTGGTCAGCGGCGTCGACACCACCGGCCTCGCCGGCAGCCTCAGCTGGAACCCGGACGGCAGCCTCAGCTTCACCCCCACCGCCGGCTTCACCGGCAGCACCGGCTTCCGCTACCAGGTGGCCGACGGCAACGGCGGCTTCGACACCGGCAACGTGCGCATCGAGGTCCTCCCCGAAGTCACCACCACCACGCGCATCGGCGACGCCCCGCTGCGCGAAAGCGGCCTCGGGGGCCAATGGACCGCCGCCTGGGCCCACACCGGCATCAGCGCAGTACACAAGCACGACGCCACCAGTGCCGCCGAAGCCTGGACGCCGGTCGCCTACCACGCCATCGGCACCACGCTGCTCAGTGGCGGCGACGTGTATGCCGGCGACCTCGGCGTCAGCAGCCAGTCGGTGGCCACCAGCAGCGTGCGCCAGGAGATCGACGGCAGCGAGGCCCTGCGCTTCGAGCTCGCCAGCGAAGCCACCGGCGTCACCGTCAACCTGTCGCGCTTCTTCATCAACGACGACGGCAGCCTGTTTGCCGAGAGCGGCCGCCTGCGGCTCCTCGACGACAGCGGCGCAGTGGTGTCCGAGACCACCTTCCAGGCCACCAATGCCGCCGGCACCCACGAGGTGAGCCTCGGCTGGCAGGACGGCTTCAGCGCGGTCGAGCTGTCGGCCGGCGCCTGGGACGGCACCGACTTCGTCTTCGGGGCCTACGACGGCGGCGCCCCCATCGCCACCGACGGCGCCGGCAAGCC
>JAEUNU010000124.1 GCA_016789125.1 Zoogloea sp.
CATGGATCGACGCGAATTCATCAAGGCCAATGCCGTGGCCGCGGCAGCCGCCACGGCTGGCTTGAGCGCCCCTGGGGTGAGCCAGGCCGCGGCTCCCGCCAACACCGATGTCCGCTGGGACAAGGCGGCCTGCCGCTTCTGTGGAACGGGATGCTCGGTGCTGGTGGGCGTCCAGAACGGTCGCGTCGTGGCCACCCAGGGCGATCCGGACGCGCCGGTGAACCGGGGCCTGAACTGCATCAAGGGCTACTTCCTGTCCAAGATCATGTACGGCGAGGATCGGCTGACCAAGCCGCTCCTGCGCATGAAGAATGGCCAGTACGATAAGAACGGCGACTTCACGCCCATCTCCTGGGACCAGGCTTACGACATCATGGCCCAGAAGTGGAAGGAGGCCCTGGCGGCCGACATGAAGGCCAATGAAGGCAAGCCGGTGGATCAGATGGTCTCGTCGGTGGGCATGTTCGGCTCTGGCCAATGGACCGTATGGGAAGGCTACGCCGCCTCCAAGCTCTGGAAGGCCGGGTTCCGCTCCAACAACATCGACCCCAATGCCCGCCACTGCATGGCGTCGGCCGTCGCCGGCTTCATGCGGACCTTCGGCATCGACGAGCCGATGGGTTGCTACGACGACATCGAGAATGCTGATGCTTTCGTGCTGTGGGGCTCCAACATGGCGGAGATGCATCCGATCCTGTGGAGCCGGATAACCGATCGCCGCCTGACCCATCAAGCCGCCGAGGTGCACGTGTTGTCCACCTTCGAGCATCGCAGCTTCGAGCTCGCCGACAACGGCATGATCTTCTCGCCGCAGACCGACCTGGCGATCCTCAACTACATCTGCAATCACATCATCCAGTCGGGCAAGGTCAACCAGGAGTTCGTCAAGGCCCACGTCAACTTCAAGGCCGGTGAGACCGACATCGGCTTCGGCCTGCGCCCCAACCACGCCCTCGAGAAGGACGCCAAGTTCAACGGCTACCCCGGCGCCGACGGCAAGCCCAAGAACAACCCCAACGACGCCAAGCCGTCCACCTTCGAAGAGTTCAAGAAGTTCGTCTCCACGTACACGCTCGACTACACCGCCAAGCTCTCCGGCGTGCCCAAGGACCGCCTGCAGAAGCTCGCCGAGCTGTACGCCGATCCGAAGAAGAAGGTCGTCAGCTTCTGGACGATGGGCTTCAACCAGCATACCCGCGGCACCTGGGTGAACAACATGATCTACAACGTCCACCTGCTGGTGGGCAAGATCTCCACCCCGGGCTCCGGCCCCTTCTCGCTCACCGGTCAGCCCTCCGCCTGCGGCACCGCCCGTGAAGTGGGCACCTTCGCCCACCGCCTGCCGGCCGACATGGTCGTCACCAACCCCGAGCACCGTCATCACACCGAGGAGATCTGGCAGCTGCCCGAAGGCACGATCCCCGACAAGATCGGCCTCCACGCCGTCGCCCAGAGCCGCGCCCTCAAGGACGGCAAGCTCAAGTGCTACTGGACCAGCACCACCAACAACATGCAGGCCGGCCCCAACATCAACCAGGAGATCTACCCGGGGTGGCGCAACCCGGCGGCCTTCGTGGTGGTGTCGGATGTTTACCCCACCGTCTCGGCGTTGGCTGCCGACCTGATCCTGCCCTCGGCCATGTGGACCGAGAAGGAAGGCGCCTTCGGCAACGCCGAGCGGCGCACCCAGGTGTGGCGCCAGCAGGTCAAGGCGCCGGGCGAGGCCAAGTCCGACCTGTGGCAGTACATCGAGTTCTCCAAGCGCTTCAAGGTCGAGGACGTCTGGCCGGCCGAACTCATCGCCAAGAAGCCCGAGTACAAGGGCAAGACCCTCTACGACGTGCTCTACGCCAACAAGGTGGTGAACAAGTTCCCGAAGAGCGAACTGGCGCGGGTGAACGAGCACGCCATCAAGAACTACACCAATGACGAATCCGAGGCCTTCGGCTTCTACGTGCAGAAGGGGCTGTTCGAGGAATACGCGATCTTCGGCCGCGGCCACGGCCACGACCTCGCCCCCTTCGACGTCTATCACAAGGCCCGCGGTCTGCGCTGGCCGGTGGTCGATGGCAAGGAAACCCTGTGGCGCTTCCGCGAAGGCTACGACCCCTACGTCAAGAAGGGCGAGGGCGTGAAGTTCTACGGCCACAAGGACGGCAAGGCCGTCATCTTCGCGCTGCCCTACCAGGACCCGCCCGAGAAGCCCGATGCCGAGTTCGACATGTGGCTGTGCACCGGCCGCGTGCTCGAACACTGGCACACCGGCTCGATGACCCGTCGCGTGCCCGAGCTGCACAAGGCCGTGCCGGAGGCCCAGGTCTTCATGCACCCGGACGACGCCAAGAAGCGCAACCTGCAGCGTGGCATGGTGGTCAAGGTCCAGTCCCGCCGTGGCGAGATGATCGCCCGCCTCGAGACCAAGGGCCGCAACAAGCCGCCGGTGGGCCTGATCTTCGTGCCCTTCTTCGATGAATCGAAGCTGGTGAACAAGCTCACCCTCGACGCCACCTGCCCGATCTCCAAGGAAACCGACTACAAGAAGTGCGCAGTCAAGGTGGTTCGCGCCTGATCGACCCGCCCAGGCGCCCGGAGGTCGGAGTGCAGCCCGACTCCCGACCTCCAGGCGGTGCAGGCATCAACGAAGACACATCATGGACACCGGCAAGAAGCCCGCCCGTTCCGCCGCGCCCGAGCCTCCGGCCTCGGTCGCCCGGCGGAAGTTCATCAACAGCGTCGCTGCCGCTGCCGGTGGCGGCTGCCTGTTGGCGCTGGGCGCGGGGCTTTACTCGAAGAGCGCCTCGGCGCTGCCGGCCCAGGCCCTGCGGCCGCCCGGCGCGCTTGCCGAGGCCGACTTCCTGGCCGCCTGCGTGCGCTGCGGCCTGTGCGTCCGTGATTGCCCCTACGACACCCTGCGGCTCGCCGATCTGGGCGACCCGGTGGTGGCGGGGACTCCATATTTCAACGCCCGCCAGGTTCCCTGCGAGATGTGCGAGGACATCCCCTGCGTCAAGGCCTGCCCGACCGGCGCGCTGGACCGGGAGCTCACCGACATCAACAAGGCCCAGATGGGCCTCGCAGCGCTCGTCGACCACGAGAGCTGCCTCAACTTCCTCGGCCTGCGCTGTGACGTGTGCTACCGCGTATGCCCGGTGATCGACAAGGCGATCACCCTCGAAACCCAGCACAACCCCCGCTCCGACCGGCACGCCATGCTGCTGCCGACGGTGCATTCCGACGCCTGCACCGGCTGCGGCAAGTGCGAGAAATCCTGCGTGCTGCCCGAGCCTGCCATCAAGGTCTTACCGCGTAAGCTGGCTCAGGGCGCGCTGCCCGCCCACTACCGCAAGGGCTGGGAAGAAAAGGCCCGCCACGGCGGCTCGCTGATCGGCGAGCAGGTCGAGATGCCGGTGCGCGGCTTCGAAGGCCCCACCGCCGGCCGCTCGGCCACCGAGACCGTAGTGGCGCCGGCAACCCCCGCAGCGCCCATCGTGCCCGACGCGCAGCCCGCCGCGCCCCGCAAGGCCCCGCCGGGCATCAACTCGAACTGGAAGCCCTGAGCCATGGCCACTTCGACGATCCCCGTTGAAACGCTGCAGACTGCGCGGCGCGGCTTCCTGGCCCGCAACCGCTGGCTGCTGCTGCGCCGGGCGAGCCAGCTGCTCGTCCTGCTGGCCTTCCTCGCCGGCCCCTGGTTCGGGGTGTGGATCGCCAAGGGCAACCTGTCATCGTCCCTCACCCTGGGCGTGCTGCCCCTCACCGACCCGCTGCTGGTGCTGCAGACCCTCGCCACCGGCCATCTGCCCTATTCGTCGGCGCTGATCGGCGCGGCGATCGTGCTGGTCTTCTACCTGTTGTTCGGCGGGCGGCTCTTCTGCAGCTGGGTGTGCCCGGTGAATGTGGTCACCGACGCCGCCGCCTGGTCGCGCCGCCGCCTCGGCATCAAGACCGGCCGGGTGCCCGATGCCGACACCCGCCTCTGGCTGCTCGGCGGCATCCTGGTGGCGGCTGCCGTCACCGGCACCCTGGTGTGGGAGTGGGTGAACCCCGTCTCGCTGCTGCACCGGGCAATCATCTTCGGGATGGGCGGCGGGTTCTTCGTGATCGCCGGCATCTTCATCTACGACCTGCTGATGGCGAGCCGCGGCTGGTGCGGCCACCTGTGCCCGATGGGCGCCTTCTACGGGCTGCTCGGCAAGAAATCCCTGGTGCGCATCTCGGCCGCCAATCGCAAGGCCTGCGACGACTGCATGGACTGCTTCGCGGTCTGCCCCGAACCCCAGGTGATCCGCCCGGCCCTCAAGAAGGTCGGGCAGGAGAGCCCCCTCATTCTGGCATCGGACTGCACCAGCTGCGGCCGCTGCATCGATGTGTGTGACAAACAGGTTTTCAAAATGACCCATAGGTTCGACCAAAGGAGCGAGTGATGAACAAGCCGACCTTCAAATCCACCCGCCTGCGCGCCGCCGCGCTGGCCCTGACGCTGTCTGCGGCCCTTGGCCAGGCTTTTCTTGCTCCCGCCGATGCGTTTGCCGCCGGCGAACCCGCCGTCAAGCTCATGACCCTGCGCGGCGTCGACGTCCAGGCCAGCGACCCGGAGGGCGACGGTACCCGCTACGGCCGCGACCAGGCGCCGCTGCCCCGCGACTTCGTGCAGCAACCGCCGCTGATCCCCCACACCATCAAGGGCTACACGGTCACCAAGAACTTCAACAAGTGCCTCGACTGCCACGCCTGGGCCCGCGCCAAGGAAACCGGCGCCACCAAGATCTCGGTGACCCACTTCAAGACCCGCGAAGGCGAGGAGCTCTCCAGCGTTTCCCCGCGTCGTTATTTCTGCAACCAGTGTCACGTCCCCCAGAGCGATGCCAAGCCGCTGGTCGGCAACAGCTTCAAGCCCGGCACCGGCATGCGCTGAGCGCACAACAAGGGAGTTCGGATAAATGGATAGCAACCACAAGGGTTTGATCGGCCGTATCCGATCACTGGGCTGGGGCTTCGCTGCGATGCTGTTCATCGCCGGCGTGCTGTTCTGGGGCGGTTTCAACACTGCGATGGAATGGACCAACCGGGAGGAGTTCTGCATCTCGTGCCACGAGATGAAGGACAACGTTTACCAGGAGTATCGCAACACCATCCACGCCTCCAACCGCTCCGGCGTGCGGGCCACCTGCCCGGACTGCCACGTGCCGAAAGAGTGGGGCCCCAAGATGATCCGCAAGATCCAGGCCTCCAACGAAGTCCTGCACAAGGTGCTGGGCACCATCGATACGCCCGAGAAGTTCAACGCCAAGCGCCTCGAGCTGGCCAAGCACGAGTGGGACCGGATGAAGAAGACCGACTCCCGCGAGTGCCGTAACTGCCACAACTTCGGCAGCTTCGACTACGCCGAGCAGGGCCGTCGTTCGTCCAAGATGCACCAGACCGGCCTCAACGAGGGCAAGACCTGCATCGACTGCCACAAGGGCATCGCGCACTCGCTGCCCGAGGTCGAGCAGGCCATCGGCTCGCCTAAGGAAGGCGCGACGCCGGAAGAGTTCCACCCGGAGACGCCCAAGCCTGAAGCACCGAAGGCCGACAAGGGCTGAGCCCCGGCGCAGTCGTTTAGCAGCGGCCGTGCCCTTCCGGGGCGGCCGATGGGGGAGTAGGCGGGCCGCATTGCGGCCCGTCTGCTTTTTGGCGCGTCCGTGGGCGGCCCGGAGGCGTAAGCTTGCCTCTCCGAGCCATCCGTAACCGGGAGCCTGCCATGACCGATACTTCCCTTGCCGACAAACGTGTGCTCATCACCCAGGCCGACGCCTTCATGGGGCCGGCCCTGTGCGAGGTCTTTGCTGCCCGTGGCGCGACGGTGATCGCCAGCACCGAGAGCCTCGTCGACCCCGCCGCGCCGGCCGCCGTCGTCGAGGCTGCCGGGCAGGTGGATGTGCTCGTCGCCAACCTGGCCATCCCGGCGCCGACCACTCCGGCGCTCGAGGTGGACGAGGACGAATGGCGTGCCGTGTTCGCCACCCTGGTGGACCCGCTGCCGCGCCTGTGCCGGGCGGTGCTGCCCCAGATGGTGGCCCGCGGCGCCGGCAAGATCGTGGTGATGGGCAGCGCCTCGGCCCTGCGAGGCATGAAGCGGGCGTCCACCTACAGCGCCGCCCGCGGCGCCCAGCTCGCCTACGTGCAGGCGCTGGGCGTCGAGATGGCGCCCCATCACGTGCAGGTCAATGCCATCGCCCAGAACTTTGTGGACAACCCCACCTACTTTCCGCCCGAGGTGCAGGCCAACCCGCGCTTCCAGGAGCGCCTGCAGCGCGAGGTGCCCCTCGGCCGGCTGGTGGCGGCCGGCGAGGACGCGGCCTTCTGCGCCTATCTGGCGAGTGCCGCGGCCGACTGCTTCGTCGGCCAGGTCTTCCCTATGTGTGGTGGCTGGGTACCGCGCTGAGGGCCCGCCGCGGCGGTTTCAGAGGCCCGGCGGCGATGCTATCCTGCGGCCAGGTGCATGGCAGGTTCGCGAGGCCGACATGGAAAGAAAATCTCCGCTGATTTCCGACGTGCTCCGGGAGCGGCCCGGCGTGTACGATACCGGCACTGGCGCGCTCAAGACCATCGAGGCCAACCCGGGCTTTCCGGGCATCGAACGCGTCACCATCACCAGCTATTGCGGGCGCCACGAGGACGACCGCCGTTACTACCGGCTGGCCGCCGATCGCACGCGCACCTTCCCGACCCTCGAGCAAGCCCTCGCAGCCCGCCCGGTGCGGCTCACCTGAGCCCGGCCGCAAGCCCGCTGTGGCCGGCGGCCCTCAGTGGGATGCCGTGAGCTTGAGCCCGACGATGCCGGCAACGATCAGCCCGATGCACACCAGCCGTGCCACGCTGGCGGCCTCGCCGAACAGGGCCATCCCCAGGATCGCCGAGCCCACGGTGCCGATCCCGGTCCAGACCGCGTAGGCCGTGCCCAGGGGGAGCGTGCGCAGCGCCGCTCCCAGCAAGGCCAGGCTGACGATCATCGAGACCACCGTCGCCACCGACGGCCACAGCCGGGTGAACCCCTCGGTGTATTTGAGCCCGACGGCCCAGCCGATTTCAAACAGACCCGCAAGAACAAGCGTGACCCATGCCATGACGCACCTCATCGTTGAGTGCAGGGCCGTCCCTGCTTGTTTGACCAGGCGCGAGGTCGTCCACACGCTGAACCGGCATCTTAGCGCGCGCCCGGGCCGCGTGTCCGCACGTTCCGGGCCGGGTGGCATGACACGGCGCTAGCCCGTTTCATCCCATCCGGGCGTCCTTGACCGCAGTCAAGGACGTCACCCCCGTCCGCAGACGAACATCCGCCCCAAGCTGCGCCGTGCAGCGAAGCCATCCAGGGAGGTTCCATGAGCGGGACATTCACCAAATCCATGGCGCGAAACATCTTCTTCGGGGGCACCGTATTCTTTGCGCTCCTGTTCCTCGCGCTGACCTTCGATTCGTTGCAGACGCTTCCCAAGCGGGACAACCGGGCCAATCTCACGCCGGCCGTCGCCGCTGGCAAGAAGGTATGGGAAGTCAATAATTGCATCGGTTGCCACACCCTGCTTGGCGAGGGCGCCTACTTTGCGCCGGAGCTGGGCAACGTCTACAAGCGGCGCGGGCCCGAGTTCATCAAGGCCTGGATCCAGGCTCAGCCGACGGGCGCCCCCGGCCGTCGCCAGATGCCCAACTTCCACCTGACGGAACAGCAGCTGAACGATCTCGTTGAATTCCTGAAGTACATGTCGGAAATCAACACGGCGAACTGGCCGCCCAACATCGAAGGCTGATTGCCGATCAGAAAGGGACCCAAACCATGCAATATTCCTCGCAGGCGGTCGCGAAGCCATACTTCATCGCCGCCATCGGACTCTTCACCGGGCAAGTGCTGTTCGGGCTCATCATGGGCCTGCAGTACATCATCGGTGACTTCCTGTTCCCCGCCATCCCGTTCAACGTCGCGCGGATGGTCCACACCAACCTCCTGATCGTCTGGCTGCTGTTCGGCTTCATGGGCGCTGCCTACTACATGATCCCGGAGGAAACCGAGACCGAGCTCTATTCGCCGAAGCTGGCGCTATTGATGTTCTGGATCTTCCTGGTCGCCGGCGCCGCCACCATCCTGGGTTATCTGCTGGTGCCGTACGCCACCCTGGCGCAGATGACCGGCAACGATCTCCTGGAGACCATGGGCCGCGAGTTCCTCGAGCAACCGCTGTTGACCAAGATCGGCATCGTGGTCGTCGCGCTGGCCTTCCTGTTCAACCTGACCATGACCATGCTCAAGGGCCGCAAGACCTCCATCGCCATCGTGCTGATGCTGGGTTTGTGGGGCCTGGCGGTGTTCTTCCTGTTCTCCTTCTACAACCCGCACAACCCGGTGCTCGACAAGTACTTCTGGTGGTGGGTCGTGCACCTGTGGGTCGAGGGCGTCTGGGAACTCATCCTCGGTTCGCTGCTGGCCTTCGTGCTGATCAAGGTGACCGGTGTCGACCGCGAAGTGATCGAGAAGTGGCTGTACGTCATCATCACCCTCACGCTCGTCACCGGCATCATCGGTACCGGCCACCACTACTTCTGGATCGGTACGCCGGAATACTGGCAGTGGTGGGGTTCGGTGTTCTCCGCCCTCGAGCCGATCCCGTTCTTCGCGATGACCGTGTTCGCCTTCAACATGGTTAACCGCCGCCGTCGCGAGCACCCCAACAAGGCCGCCACCCTGTGGGCCCTGGGTACCGGCGTGATGTCCTTCCTGGGCGCTGGCGTGTGGGGCTTCCTGCACACCCTGGCTCCGGTCAACTACTACACCCACGGCACCCAGATCACCGCCGCCCACGGCCACATGGCCTTCTACGGCGCCTATGCGATGGTCGTGCTGTGCATCATCAGCTACGCCATGCCCATCCTGCGCGGCCGCGCCGCCAACAGCGAGAAGGCCCAGGTGCTGGAGATGTGGGCGTTCTGGCTGATGACCGTGGCGATGGTCTTCATCACCCTGTTCCTCACCGCTGCGGGCATCCTGCAGGTCTGGCTGCAGCGCTACAGCGCCACGCCGATCCCCTTCATGGCGGCGCAGGACCAGCTGACCATCTTCTACTGGCTGCGCGAAGGCTCCGGTGTGATGTTCCTGATCGGCCTGCTGGTCTATATCGCCAGCTTCTTCGTCGGCGGTGAAGCCCGCAAGGCTGCGGCCTGACCCTGACGAAAACTCCGTAGCACCCAAAGCCCGGCCGAGTGCCGGGCTTTTTCATTGCGGTGCGCCCGGCGCTGCAAGGCACCATGTCGGTGCCCTGAAGGTGTTCGGCATCCCACTTGGGCGCATCGGACGCCACGAAAGCGGGCGATTTAACTAAAATTTGCCTCGGCACAGATTTTGCTGCGGGTGCACAACCCCCGATCCGGGTGGTGTCATACCAAAGGAGAATCCATGCCCGGCTCTCTTGTGGCCCGCCGATCCGGCCGCATATCGCACGTCCTGCCGTGGCTGCTCTTGCTGCCGGGCGCAGCATTCGCCCAGGCCGCGGCGCCGGCCCGCCTCGACGGTGCCAACACTGCCTGGATGCTGGTGGCCACTGCGCTGGTGCTGCTGATGACGCTGCCGGGTGTGGCGCTGTTCTATGGCGGCATGGTCCGGCGGAAGAACGTGCTGTCCACCATGAGCCAGAGCATCGCCATCGCGGCGGTGGTCACCCTGGTCTGGTGCGCAGCCGGCTACAGCCTGGCGATGCGCCCCGGCAACGGCTTCATCGGCGGCCTCGACCGCCTCCTGCTCGACGGGCTGCGGCTCGACGCGCTGGCCGGCATCCCGGGAGCCAGCATCCCCGAGTCGGTCTTTGCGGTGTTCCAGCTGAGCTTTGCCATCATCACCACGGCGCTGGTGGCCGGCGCCTTCGCCGAGCGCATGAAGTTCTCCGCGGTGCTGCTGTTTGCCGCCCTGTGGTCGCTGCTGGTGTATGTGCCGGTGGCCCACTGGGTGTGGGCGCCAGACGGCTGGCTGGCGCAGCTCGGCGCCCTCGACTACGCCGGTGGCACGGTGGTCCACATCAACGCCGGGGTGGCCGGGCTGATCTGCGCGATGGTGGTCGGGCCCCGGGCGGGTTTCGGGCGCCAGGCCATGATGCCCCACAACCTGGCCCTCACGCTCACCGGCGCGGCGCTGCTGTGGGTCGGCTGGTTCGGCTTCAACGCCGGCTCGGCCCTTGCTGCCGACGCCCGTGCCGGCATGGCGATGCTGGTCACCCAGCTCGCCGCGGCGGCGGCGGGACTCGCCTGGATGTGCGCCGAATGGCTGACGCGCGGCCGGCCCAGCGCCCTCGGGCTGGTGTCGGGTGCGGTAGGCGGCCTGGTGGCGGTCACGCCCGCGGCCGGCTTCGTCACGCCGGGCTCGGCGCTGTTGATCGGCCTGCTCGCCGGTGTCGGGTGCTATCTGGGCGCCACCCTGTTCAAGCGTGCGCTCGGTTGCGACGACGCGCTCGACGCCTTCGGCATTCATGGTGTCGGGGGCCTGCTGGGGGCCCTGCTCACCGGCTGGCTGGCGTCGCCGGCCATCGGCGGCGTGAAGGGCTATTTCACGGTCCAGCTCACCGGCGTCGCGGCCACGGCCGCCTACAGTGCCCTGATGACCCTCCTGGTGCTCCTCGCCATCGACCGGCTGGTCGGCCTGCGGGTGGATGAGAGCACCGAAGCCGACGGCCTCGACATCGTCGAACACGGCGAGGCCGTCGCCTGACGGCCGCCCCGCAACCTGCAACAGAAGGAGCTCCCAATGGAACCCGACTCTGTCCTCTACGGCCTCCTCGGACGCATCCACCTGCTGATGCGCCGGGTCGCCAACCGCATCACCGACGTGGAGTACATGCGCGTCAACAAGGACTACGCCCGGGAGATCGTCCGCCTCGGCACGGCCACCGGCAACCCCGAGCTGGCAGAGCTGTGCAGCCGCCTGCGCCAGGCGATGGAGCTGGACGCCCCGCCGCCCGCCGCCCCGGCGCCGAGCGAGGAAGCCCCCGGCCTGCTGGGCCGCCTGCGCACCGGCCGCCCCAGCGCGACACACCCGACCGAGCGCTACATCGGCTCCCTGCGCTGAGCCAGGGGCCGGCCCGGGCCGTAACCCGAAGCGGGGGCGCCGGGCGCTCGGTTAAGATGGGGGCCTTGTCCGGACTCCGGGCT
>JAEUNU010000132.1 GCA_016789125.1 Zoogloea sp.
GGCGCCACGAGGGGCTGCGGCCCGATCTCGAGCGGGTCGTCGGGCTGGGCCTGGGGGTGTTCGACCTGGTGATCATCGACGAGGCCCACAAGAGCCGCGGCGGTGACAGCGGCCTGTCGCGCATCCTCGACGGCGTGGTGCTGGCGGGTGACGCCGTGCGCCACCTGGCGATGACGGCGACGCCGGTGGAGCTCGACGTGGGCCAGTGGCGCCAGACGCTCCGGCGCATCGGGGTGGATGCGGCGGCGCTGTCGGGCCCCGGGGGCGATATTTTCGAGCGCTATGTGAAGGCCTGCCTGCGGGTGCGCCAGTCGCCCGACAGCCCGGCGGCGCTGGCGCACTTCCGCGGCACGGCGGACAGCTTCCAGTCGGCGCTGACGCCCTTCCTGCTGCGCCGGGACAAGCGCGAGGTGCCCGCCGTACAGGCCTTCGCCGCGCACACCGGGCTGCCCTTCCATGCCTATCGGGAGGAGCGGGAGGTCTCCGTCGACACCCTCCACCTGGGCCCCGCCTGGAAGCAGGCGGTGTGCGCAGCCGAGGCCTTGTCGGTGGTTGCGCGGGGGAGCGACGATTCTTTCTCGAAGCGCCTGCGCCTGACGATGGGCAGCGGCCACGGCATCGCCACCCTGATCGACCAGGTGCGGCGCGACGCGGACAAGGACCACCACCAGTTCGCCGCCGAAGTCCACGACGGTCACGTGGATGCGGGCGATGCCCCCGACACCCACGACGCCGCCTCGCCCGGCCCCGACAAGCGGGCGCAGCGGGCCGCCTGGTGGCGGGCCGTGATCGGCGGCGCCTTTGCCGGCGACGGCGACCCGTTGTACGAACACCCGGCCCTGCTGGCGGCGGTGGAGGCGATCGAGGAGGTCACCGGTGCCGGCGAGAAGGTGCTGGTGTTCGGGCGCTTCACGCTGCCGCTGCAGGCCCTCGAGCGCCTGCTCAACGCGCGCCAGATGCTGCGCGCCCTCGATGCCGGCGAGCCGTGGGCCCAGGCCAAGGTCCATGACGACGAATGGACTGCCGTCCAGGCGGCCCACCGCCAGCTCGGCCGCGCCGGCACGGTGGACCGGCAGGCGCTCGATGCGCGGCTGAGGCGCCAGTACCGGGATCTTGAGAGCCGCCGGCGCGACTTCCGCAGCGGCCTGCTGGAGGGGCTCGATGCCGGCCTGCCGGCCCAGGGCCGCCCGCGGAGGGTCTTCGAGGCCTTCCGTCAGGTTGTGGCGCGGGAAGCCGGCCAGCCCGACGGCGCCCTCGCGCTCGTGGCCCAGGCGTTGCACGAGCTGGCCGCCGGCGAGCGGGATGCCGGCGCGGCCCGGCCCGTGGCCGGCGCCTTCGCAGCGCTCCTCGACGCCGTCTGCGAGCCGCAGGACGACGACGAGGCGAGCGACCAGGCGCTCACCGATACCGCCGCCGGCGCCCTGTGGCAGACCCTGCAGGTGCGCCTGCGCGAGGAGTTCAACCGCCCCGAAGGGGGCTTCGCCCGGCTGATGTACGGCGGCACCGAGCCCCAGACCCGGCGCTTCCTTCAGCTGGCCTTCAACCGGCCCGGCAGCCACCCGCGGGTGCTGGTCGCCCAGTCGCTGGTGGGGCGGGAGGGGCTCAACCTGCACCGGGCCTGCAAGACAGTGGTGCTGCTCCACCCGGAGTGGAACCCCGGCGTCGTCGAGCAGCAGATCGGCCGCGTGGACCGGGTCGACAGCCTGTGGGAGCGGCAGCTCGGCGAGCGCCTCTGCCAGGGCCCCGGCGAGGCGCCCTGGCCCCGCATCCTGGTGCGGCCGGTGGTGTTCCGGGGCACCTACGACGAACGCAACTGGGATGTCCTGCGGGAGCGCTGGGACGCGCTGCGGGCGCAGCTGCACGGGGTGGTGATCCCGCCGCGCGCCGGCGAGCGCTTCGGCGTGGCGCCCGGCCTGGTGGCCGAGATCAACGAGGCGGCGCCGCGCTTCTCGCCGATGCCGGTGGCACTGTGCCAAGGTTTCGGGCAACTGCTCGTAATTGCGGGCCAGGCGGCGAAGGCGGGCCGCTCAGCCGAAGCTACGTTCGACTACCCATCGCCGGGGTAACAGCACGCCCCCCGCTTGGCCTCGGGGAGCTTGAACCCTTCGAGGGCAATGCCTTGCTCCAGCGCCGCGTTGGCGGGGTTCTGGCCGGTGTAACCCTGATCGACGTAGGCCAGGGTCACCTCCTGATTGCTCATTTCCTGGATCGCCTCGGCCAGCTGGCCGACCTGATCCTGATCGTTGGCCGGGGTGACATGCAGTGCAAGCAGGTTGCTCAGCGTATCGACGGCGAAATGAACTTTCGAGCCCTTCCTGCGCTTGGCGCCGTCGTAGCCGGCTCGGGCGCTGCTGGTGGGGGTCGATTGCAGGGTCCGGCTGTCCAGAATGACGGCCGACGGATGGGACAGGCGTCCATCGGTCAAGCGCAGCAGCATGCGCAAGTCGTGCCGACGCTGGCCAGCCGTCGATCAGGAAAAGGATCAGGTAAGGCGCGACGAGAGCCCATTTTTCGTCGCTGACGTCTGTCGGGTAGGGTTTACGTTCTGCCATAGCCACTGAATCTTAAGGCTACGGCATGGTTCAGAATATGCTCTAGGTGCAACTTCAGGGCACCTCGAAAAACCTTGCTTTCCGAAAACTATGCAATTTTAAATCAACAGCTTACAACAGTTTTTCGGGGAAGTCAGGGGTTCTTCGAGGTGCCCTTCAATGCATCCCATTGCACACATCTCCCACCCCTGTACCCTATCGTCCTGAGTGACGAACACAGGGAGCGTGCAGATGAGCTGGGCGAAGCAGGAGTTTGAGACGATCGAGCTGGGTGATGCGCGGCTGAATCAGCGTGCAGTGCTGCTGGCCGAAC
>JAEUNU010000158.1 GCA_016789125.1 Zoogloea sp.
CGCTCCGCCAACCTGCTGGCCAGCGTCGAACAGACCCACGCCAGCCTCCAGGCCACCACCGCCCAGGCCCTCGCCGACATCAACGCCGAAACCCGCAGACTCCACAGTGGCCTCGCCAGCAAGGTCGAAGCCCAGCTCGACGGCATGGCCAGCCGCTTCGGCAGCGCCGTCACCACCGTCGCCGACACCTGGACCAGCGCCCTCTCCCGCCACGAGCAGACCAGCGAAGCCCTTGCCCGCGACACCCGCGAAGCCCTCGCGGCCTTCGTCGACAACTTCAAGCGGGGCGCGGCCGAGCAGCTCGAGGCGCTGCACAAGGCCCACGCCGCGCTGCAGTCCGACCTCGCCGCCCGCGACGCCCAGCGCCTGGCCGGCATGGGCACGGCGCTGGAGGCCCTCGCCGCCTCGCTGCAGCAGCACTGGCTGGACGCCGGCAGCGCGGCCGAGGCCCGCCAGGCCGAGATCTGCCGGACCCTCGACGAAACCGCCCGCGCCCTCAGCGCCAGCACCCAGGCCGAGGCCCGTCACACCATCGCCGAGGTCGAGCGCCTGATGCTCAGCGCCGCCGAGGCGCCCCGCGCCGCCGCCGAGGTCATCGGCCAGCTGCGCCACGAGCTGTCGGCCAGCATCGCCCGCGACAACAGCCTGCTCGAAGAGCGCAGCCGCATCATGGAGACCCTGGCCAGCCTGCTCGACGGCATCAACCACGCCTCCACCGAGCAGAAGGGCGCCATCGATGCCTTGGTGACGTCGTCGGCCAGCCTGCTCGAACGGGTCGGCAGCCAGTTCGAGGCACGCACCGAGAGCGAATCCACCCGCCTCGCCGAGGCCGCCGCCCAGATCGCCGGCGGCGCGGTGGAGGTTGCCAGCCTCGGCGAAGCCTTCGGCTTCGCGGTCGAGCGCTTCGGCGAATCCAACCAGCAGCTCACCGAGGCCCTCGCCCGCATCGAGGCCGCCCTCGCCCAGTCGCTCACCCGCAGCGACGAGCAGCTCGCCTACTACGTGGCCCAGGCGCGGGAGATCATCGACCTGTCCATCATGTCCCAGCGCCAGATCGTCGACGACCTGCAGCAGCTCCCGGCCCGCCAGGCGGCCCAACTCAGCGAGGCCTGATCCATGGACGACATCGACGCCGGCCTCGAGCATTCCACCGTCTGGGCCGTTTTCGGCGACCTCATGTCGGGCCTGCTGGGGGCCTTCGTGCTGATCCTGGTGGGCGTGCTCGGCGTGCAGCTCGAGCTGGTGAGCAGCCTAGAAGCCGAAGTGCAGAAACGCCAGATCGAGGAGCAGCGCCGCGAAGCCCTCGAGAAAGCCCTCGCCGTGCCCCTCGCCAGCGGCCGGGTGACGCTCGCCAACGGGCGCATCGGCATCAGCGGCAGCGTGCTGTTCGCCCTCAACTCCGACCAGCTGCAGCCTGAAGGCCGCCAGGTGCTGAAGAGCCTCGCCCCGCCGCTGGCCGCCTACCTCGCCGGCCGCGACGAGATGCTGATGGTCAGCGGCTTCACCGACGACAAGCCGGTGCGCGACAGCAACCGCCAGTTCGCCGACAACTGGGAACTCTCGGCCCAGCGCGCCCTCACCGTCACCCGCGCGCTGATCGAGGAAGGCCTGCCCTCCTCGTCGGTGTTTGCGGCCGCCTTCGGCCACGAACAGCCCGTGGCCTCCAACGCGGACGCCGACGGCCGTGCCAAGAACCGCCGCGTCGAGATGGCGCCGGTGCCCAGGTCGGCCAAGGCGGCTGCCGGCCAATGAACGCCAGCCCACCGCCGGCCGGGCAAGGCGCCGTCGACAGCCCCGCTGCGCAGGCCCTCGCGGCGCTCCGTGCCCGCGGCGCCGAGCGCCTCGACCCGCTGCGCTTTCATTTCATCGAGGCCCTAGCCCGCCGCACCGCGGCCACCCGCGGCACGGCCCGAGCGCTGCTGGAAGGCCGCCTCGCCCGGGCCATCGACGACTACGCCGCGCGTTGCGAAAGCCTGCCGGGCGCGGCCTGCACGCCCGGCCCCACGCCCGCTGCCCCCAGCCCGCTGGCCGAACTCCTCGCCTACATCGCCGGGCAGAACCGCCGCGCCTTCGCCGGCGCACGGCCCGACGCCACCGACCCCGCCGCACCGGCCGAGCTCAAGGCGCTCAGCTGCTTCCGCGACACCTGGTCGAAGCTGCGCGTCGACCAGCAGTTCCAGCAGGCCCTCGCCGACGAGCCCGAAAACGCCGGCCCGCTCAACTCCCACTTCCTGGTGCTGCGCGCCCTGCGCCGGATGCGCGACATCTCGCCGGCCTACCTCCAGCACTTCATGGCCTACGCCGACGCCCTGCTGTGGCTGGAGCAAGCCGACGGCGGCGCCAGGCCGGCGCCCAAGAACATCGTCCTCGGCGAACGCGACAAGAAGCGCAAGCCGGCCCGGGGCAAGGGCGGCGCCTAAGCGGCACGAGCGAGCCCCCCGTCCCGCTCCTGGCTCCGCGCCTCCCACGTCATTCAAACGGGCGCAGCCGCAGCCGTTAAACCTTTTTTGCCCTCGACCTGGCCCCATGAGCCTCCGCTACTCCCACGAAGACCTGTTCCGCAGCCTGCGGGCCCTGGAAGAGGCAACCTTTCCCAAGCTGTGCCGCAACTGCGGGCGCAAGTACGAGGACGCCGCCGAGTTCCTGGCCGCGACCCGACAGGTGCGCCCCGACCACACAGGGCTGAAGGAGAGCGTCGACGAGGACGGAGCCTCGATCGTCGAGGTGTTTCGCAACTGCGCCTGCGGCTCGACCCTGCTCGAGACCTTCTCGGACCGGCGCGACCAGTCGCCCGGCGGGCTGCGGCGGCGCCAGCGCTTCGGCGAGATGCTCGACAAGCTGGTGGCCGACGGCGTCGAATACGGCCGGGCTCGCACCGAGCTCCTGAAGCTCATGCGCGGCCAGCCCCACGACCTGATCGGCCTGATCCGCTCGACCAAGGCGGGGCCGGACGACTGAGCCCGCGCCACCCGAGGCCGCGGCGCCGCCTTCCGCGCGGGCCGGCTTTCATGGCGTCGGCGGGGCGAGCCGGGACGCCTGCCACAACGAGCAGCCGGTCGCTTGCCCGCCAGCCCGGCTGGCCTACAGCAGCCCCTTCATAAAGCTGTATTGATAGCGCAGCAGGTAGATGACGTTGGGCGCGTCGCCGCTACGCTCCCGGTGCCATTCGGCGACCAGCCGGTGCCCGTCGGCGGGGCGCCACTGGAGCACCGCGCCGAAGCTGTCGAGGGCGCGGGCTGAGGCCGCGATGCCGGACTGGCTGGCCACCAGGCCGGCGTTCGCGCCGTTCAGCTCGTGGCGGGCCACCAGGCGCTCGGCCCGGCCGATGGCCTCCCAGCCGGGGGCGAAACGCCAGCCGAGGTCGAGCCAGCCGCCGTTCAGCCTGCCGGTGTAGTCCGGCGCCCCATTGATGCTGTCGAGGCGCCCGCCTTCCCGCTTGAACCACCATTCCGCCCTCAGCCACAGGGGGCTGCCGGCGGGCGCCCAGCGGGCCGCCAGGGTGAGGAGCTGGGCGGTACCGAAGAAGCACACCCGGTCGGTGCTGACCCGGGTGCAGCTGGGCACGCTGTGGGTGTGGCCGGCGCTGCCGGTGGTGAGCAGGGCCCGCCCATCCGCGTTGACGTTGGCGTAGCCCGCCTCCAGCCGGAGGGCTTCGCCCTGCCAGCCGCCCCGCGCGGTGAGTAGCTTGAAGCCGCCCGCATCGGCGCCCGGAAAACCCTGGTTGCGCCAGGCGCCGACCCCGGCCGACCACCCCGCCGGCAGTTGCCAGTCGAGCTTGAAACCGTCGGCGCGCCAGGATTCGTTGATGGCGCCGCGCATCGCCAGCGGCGCGATGCCAAAGTCCCAGGCGTGCATGTGCGCCGGGTTGAGCAGCCCGAGGGGCAGCAGCTGGCGGCCGGCGCGCAGGGCCAGCTGCCGGTCGTGGGCGGTTTCGGTGCGGGCGTCCAGCCAGGCCTCCTCGGTCTCGTTGCGGGCATCCGGGCCGCCGTGGTGGGCGAGCTTCAGGAAACCGCGCAGCTGATCGCTGAAGCGGGCGCGCAGGGCGATCTCGGCGTAATCGAGCCCGTCGCGGCGCTCGTCGGCCCGCGGGCTGCCGGCTTCGAGCACGCCGGGCAGCCGGGCGGTGGGGTAGCGCTCGTCGGCATGCAGGGACATCAGGCCGACGCCGCCGGAGACGGCCAGCCGGTCTTCGGCCGGCAGGCCGGCGTCGTGGGCGCCGGCGCTGCCGGCGAAGGCGGCGAGAAGGAGGCCAGGGAGCTTACTTGAACGGGTCTGCATAGCGCGGGCTGGTGAGGAGTTGTTCGTCGGTGAGCGTCTTCAGGAAGGCGACGAGGTCGGCCTTGTCCCGGGCGTCGAGGCGGATGCGGTCGAGGCGCGGGTCCTTGAAGGGGTTGCGGCTGCCGTCGCCCGCCATGGGGCCGCTGGCGATGCTTCGGCCGTGGGCGGCGTAGTGGTCGAGCACGCCTTCCAGCGTGGCGATGCTGCAGTCGTGCATGTAGGGTGCGGTGACGGCCACGTTGCGCAGGCTCTGGGTGCGGAAGGCGCCCATGTCGGCGGGCTTGCCGGACAGCTCCAGGAGGCCCCGGTTGGGCTCGGGGTAAGCGCCCTGGCCGTCGAGGTTGTAGAGGCCGGTGTTGTGGAAGGGCGTCCTGACCGCCTGCGTCGTGACATCGGCGTACTGGTCGGTGAAATTCGGGCCGCTGTGGCAGCTGGCGCACTGGGCCCGCTCCGAGAAGAACAGCGCGCGGCCGCGCTCCTCGCTGTCGCTCAGGCGCGCCTGGCCGGCCAGAGACTGGTCGTAGCGGGAATTGGCCGACACCACGCCGCGCTGGAAGGTGGCGATGGCCTGGATCAGCCGGGCGTAGCTGATCTGCCCGCCCGCCGGGCCGAAAGCGCGGGCGAAGCGGGCGCGGTAGTCGGCGTCACCCCGCAGGCGCTGGAGCACGGTTTCCCGCGTGCTGTCGTCGATCCCGAGCTCCACCGGGTTCTCGCCGAACATCGGCACCAGCATGTGGCGCTCGAGGTCGAGGATGGAGTAGTTGGCCCAGGTCAGCGTGGGGCTCCAGGCGACGTTGGCGATGCTCGGGGCGCTGCGGGCGGTCTCCTCGCCGGTGGAGCCGGTGGACACCGCCTTGCCGTCGGTGAAGGCGAGGTGCTGGAAATGGCAGGACGCGCAGGCCTGGGTGCCGTTGCCCGACAGGCGGGGGTCGTAGAACAGGCGTCGGCCGAGCTGGAACTTCTCTTCCGTCATCGGGTTGTCCGGCGGCACGCGGGGCGGCTGGAAATACCCGGGGAGCGACCAGCGCCAGCCGGACGCGGACTGCAGCTGGCGCTCGGTGGCGAGCCCCGCGAGCACGCTGGCCAGCAGGGCGCCGCAGGCAACAAGGGAGGCGTGGCGCATCGGCGGGCCTACTTGAACGGGTCGGCGAAACGGCTGCTGGTGAGCAGGCTCTCGTCGGTGAGGGTCTTGAGGAAGGCCACCAGGTCGGCTTTCTCCTGGGCGTCGAGGTCGATGCGGCTGATCAGGTCGCTCTTGTAGGGGTTGTTGCGGCCATCGCCAGACAGCGGCCCGGCCGTGATGTGACGCCCGCCGGCGGCGTAGAAGTCGAGCACGGCCTCCAGCGTGGCGATGCTGCCGTCGTGCATGTAGGGCCCGGTGACGGCCACGTTGCGCAGGCTCGGGGCCCGGAAGGCACCCATGTCGTCGGCCTTGCCGGTGATCTCGAAGAGGCCCCGGTTGGGCGCCGGGAAGCCGCCCAGGCCGTCGATGTTGTAGAGGCCGGTGTTGTGGAAGGGCGTCTCGACGCTGCGCGAGCCGGCGTGCCGGAGCTGGTCGTTGAAGTTGAAGCTGCCGTGGCAGTGGAAGCACTCGGCCTTCTCGGTGAAGAACAGGTTGCGGCCACGTTCCTCGCTGGCGCTGAGGGTGGCCTGGCCTCTCTGGTAGCGGTCGTACTTCGAATCGCCCGACAGCATGCCGCGCTCGAAGGTGGCGATGGCCTTGATGATGTTGCCGAAGCTCACCGGGCTGCCCTCTCCGGGAAAGGCGCGGGTGAAGCGCAGGGTGTAGTCGGCGTCGCCCAGGAAGCGCTGGAGCACGGCGGCGCGGTTGGCGTCGTTGATGCCCAGCTCGACCGGGTTGGTGCCGAAGAGCGGTGTTTCCATCTGCTGCTCCAGGCTGGTCACGCCGCTGTTGGCCCAGTTGAAGGTGGGGTGGTAGGCGGCGTTGGCGATCGGCATCGCGCTGCGGGCGGTGAGCTCGCCGGTCGAGCCGGTGGCCACGGCCTTGCCGTCGGTGAAGGCCAGGTGCTGGAGGTGGCAGGAGGCGCAGGCCTGGGTGCCGTTGCCCGACAGGCGGGTGTCGTAGAACAGGCGCCGGCCGAGCTGGAACTTCTCTTCCGACATCGGGTTGTCGGCGGGCACGGCCGGGGTGGCGAAGTTGACCGGCAGGCTCCAGGCCCAGGAGGCGTCGGTGTGGGTGGTGAGGCTGCTATCGGTGGTGGACGTGCCACCGCCGCCACAGCCGGCCAGCATCAGGCTGGCCAGGGTGGCGGCGGCAAACGCCCCCGAAAAGGGGCTGCGCTTCATCGTGAAATGTCTCTCGTCGGTCTGCCGCTTACTTCGCCCGCACGGCAAAGACCTTCTGCGCCGCGCCACCGTTGATCGGCAGCCCGCTGGCGAGATCGATCTGCAGGGCCTGGAAGATGCCCGGGCATTCCGGGTCGGTGCTGCCCGACATGCAGCCGGCCGCGCCACCGCCGTCGTAGGCGAGGTTGGAATGCCTGAACAGCTCGGCCAGGTCGAGGACGATCTTCTGGGTGCCGGCGTTGAAGGCGGCAAACGAGAAGTCCATCCGGTTGGGGTTGGTACAGGCGGTCACGACGCCCTTGGTGGGGTCGCCCTTGCAGCCGGTGGAACCCAGGTGCACGTTCCAGGTGGTGGTGGTGCCACTGGGGCGGGCGATCGGCGCATCGGGAACGAACTCGATCTTGCTGAACTTGCGGCCCGACTGCCACGACCAGGCCATCGCGCCGCTGCTGAGGAGCGCCGGGGTGGCCGCCGCGGTGGTGTCGCTGTGATTGAGCGGGAGCCTGTCGGCATCGGCCGACCTGACCGGCACGCCGAGGGTCATCGCCACGCCGACGTAGCTGCCGGGCGCCACCTTGCCGGTGATCGCGGTGTGGGTGGCGGCGGTGCCGGTGCTGGTGGGGCACTTGCCGGTGGCGTCCTCGAAGTCGATCAGGGCCACGTCGCGGGACTGGTTGGGGTTCTCGTCCAGGGTCACCGGCACCTGCCGGCCCTGGGCGTCGATCAGCAGCACGTTGCTGATGTAGAAGCGCAGATCCTTCACCTGCCCGCTGGTGGCCTGGGTGCCGAGCCCGGTCAGGGCCACGCCGCAGGCCACCGGCTGGCCGCCGGCGGTGACGTCGAAATCGATGCTCACCGCCTGGGTGGCTGCCGCGGCGGCACCCTTCTCGAAGGCCAGCATCTTCTTGAGGGCGTTCGGGCTGTCGGCGGCCACGACACCGGCGGTGGAGAAGGTGGGGTTGGTGCTGTCGGCCGCGGTGGCCTTCTGGATCGTCAGCGCATCCTCGGCCTGGGCCAGCAGCACCTTGTGCACGGCCTTCGCGTCGGCGTCGGACTGGATCGCCTCGTAGCCCGCCTGGAGCGAGGCGGCGACCACCCTGGCCGCCTCGTGGGCGCGGGCGTAGCGCCCGGCCGCGGTGGCGTCGGTCTGCACCGCCGTGCCCTGGGCGGCAACGTAGTCGCTGAACAGGCTGACCGTGGTGTCGCTGATCGACAGCAGCGCCTTGACCGCGCCCTCGGCGGCCTCCACGCTGGCGCCCGCGGCAACCTTCTGCTGGACGAGGGTGGTGAGGGGGCTGACGAAGCCGCCCTTGCCCGCCGGGCTGGACAAGAAGTAGGCCTTGCCGACCGTGCCGCCGGGATTGTCGCTATCGATGGCGGTGGCCGGGACGCTGACGACAATCGGGTATTTTGCCTCGTCGCCGGCGGTGATGCCGGTGAGGGTGTATTTGCCGCCAGCGGTGGTGATGGCGCTCGGCTCGCCGCTGTCGCAGACGCCGCTGCCGTTGATGTCCAGGCACACCGTGGCGCCCGTCAGGTAGCCGTCGGCGACGGTGCCGGACAGGCTGGTCTTCACGGCTTCGCTGCCCCCGCCCCCGCCGCCGCAGGCGGTGAGAAGGGCTGAGGCCAGCGTCGTCAGGGCGAACAGGGTCGGGCGCGTGTGCATCGGGGAGTCTCCGGCAGGTCTGAAGTGGGGGCCCATTCTCATTTCAGGTCCCGCCATCCACAATGCGTCATGATGTCGCGATGAAGCGCCGGGCGGCCTGCGGCGGAGGCACCCACCCGCGGCCGCAGCCCGGCCATCTTTTGCTATCCTGCCGCCTCCCGCGCGGCCGGCACAGCGCCCGGCCGGATCAATCCATTTACCGGAGTGGCAGAGATGGCCTCCTTGCAGGAACAGTTTTTGAAAGCCGGCCTGGTCAACAAGGGCAAGGCCAAGCAGGTGCACCAGGAAAAGGCCAAGCAGAAGAAGGACGAGCGCCGGGCCGGCACCCAGAGCGTCGACGAGGCGCGCCTGGCGGCCCTCGAGATCCAGCGCAAGAACGCCGAGCGGGCCCGCGAACTCAACGCCCAGCGTGACGCGGCAGCGGCCCAGAAGGCGATCATGGCGCAGATCGCCCAGATGGTTCAGCAGAACCGCCAGAACAAGGGCAAGGGCGACATCGCCTACAACTTCACCCACGACAACAAGATCAAGCGCGTGCACGTGTCGGCCAAGGTGCGCGAACACATCATTGCCGGTCACCTGGCGATCGTCTGCCTGGGCGAGGCCATCGAGCTGCTCCCCAAGGTGATCGCCGACAAGATCGCCGAGCGCGACCCGTCGCTGGTGGTGCAGATCAAGAAGACCAGCACCGAGGTCGACGCCGACGACCCCTACGCCGCCTTCCAGGTGCCGGACGACCTGATGTGGTGAGGCAGCGGGCGCACCGCCTCAATCGAGGTGCAGCGCCTGGGCGATGCCCGGAATGACGGCGATGCCCCCCAGCAGCCAGACGGCCTGGCAAGCGAATCTTCCCTCCAGTTGCCGGTGCAGGATGGGCAGCAGATCGGCAACCGCGATATAGATGAAACTGGCCGCCGCCAGGGTGAGCGCATAGGGAATCGCGAACTGGACGACCTGCAGGAAAAAGTAACCCAGAACACCCCCCAGGACGGCCGTCAGGCTGCTCAGGGCGTTCGCCAGCAGGGCCTGGGGTCTGCTCCAGCCGGCGCTGAGCAGGATCACGAAATCCCCAAGCTCCTGCGGCAGCTCGTGGGTGATGATGGCAGCGGTCGTTGCGAAACCCAGCGCCGGGTCCGTCAGGAAGGCGGCGGCAATCAGGACACCGTCCACAAAGTTGTGGAAGGCATCGCCGATCAGGATCAACGGGGCGACGCTGCGTGCCCGCTCGTCACGCTGCCACTCATCCCCGTGGACGCCGCCCGGGTGGGCATGCCGCCACAGCGCGAGACGCTCCAGCCCGAAGAACAGCAGGATCCCGGCCAGCAGGGTGATGAACAACTGCCTGGCGTGGAAAGCTGGCGGCTCCGCGGGCGCGATGCCGGCGAATCCCTCCAGCGCTTCAGGCAGGATGTCCAGACAGGCCGCCGACAGCATGACGCCCGCCGCAAAGGCGAGCAGTTGATGACTCATCCGCTCGCCCAGGCGGACGCTGACCAGCGCCGCCAGGCAAACGCTCAGTAAGCCGCCCGCCAGCGTGGCGGCGAGGATGGCGAGCAGCAGGCTCATCCCTGTCCCTTCAATCGATCGCCAGACAGGGCATTTTCAAGCGGGCCAGCCGGCGTCGAGCGCGACCAGCACGCGGGGCCCCTCACCCACGGCGGGCGAACGATGCACGATGCCCCGCCCGCCATTCCCCTGCCACAGGCTGCCCTTGAGCAAGGCGACGGCAAAGAGCGGCACGCTCTCGATGCGATGCCCCGGCCGCAGCAGGCCGGAAACCTCATCCGGCCGCCCTCCCGAGGCGGCCCCCAGGAAGCGGCGGTCCACCGAGGTATCCTCGACCCATTCGGTGCCGAGCCCGCGATAGGTGCACAGCATGCGGACGCCGACCCGGTCGACATGCAGGCGCGGGCACATCGCCCGCCGGACGATCTCCATGCGCAGGCCGATGGCCGGCGCATCCAGCAGTTCACCCAGCATGTCGGCCAGCAGCCGCAGATCGTCTGCCAGCGCCTCGCGGCCGGGACCCGCCGGCCAGTGGTGCAGATTCGGCGTCTGGCCCGGCGACAGCGTCTGGCGAAAACCGCTGCCCAGAACGCCTAGATGAGCCTCCAGCCAGCGGGTGATCAGGGTGTCCACAGGGCGCTGCCACTGGCTGATCTGGATCTCGGGGTCGAAGATTCGGGTCAGGCCCAGCGCATCGCCATCGATGCTGGCGCAGCTCACGAGCGCTGAAGGACGGGGGGCGTTGATGGTCATTTTTTCCAGAGGATATCGGCGGCGGCGAGCCCGCGCGGTGGGTGGAACGAGGCGTCACTCAAGGAGTAAAATGCAATGTTATAACATTGCACTTATGTATTCCAGCCCCGCGACATCCAATCGACCCCGCCCCGCCGGAATGTGCTCGGCCTGCGCCGCGACACCGAAGCAGAATCCCCCACGGCCTCAATCGATAACGGCCGGAACAGGCTTGCCGTTTCATGGCGTCGCACCGCACCCCGAAACACTTGACTCCGGTTAAAGCCGGCCGGCCCATACCCGAGCACAATCGTCAGGCATTCACCGCCAACCCGGAGCCCCTTCGATGAAAACCCCACGCCTACTGGCCCTGACGGCCTTCACCCTGATCGCCGGCGCTTCGGCCAGCCTCCCGGTGCAGGCCGCCGACGTGCATCACCACCACGGCGACAGCCACGCCAGCGCGCAGACGCTGCGCCTCAACGCCGGCCGGCAATGGGCAACCGACGCCGCGCTGCGCCAGTCGATGGAGGGTATCAACCGGGCCATGGCCAAGGCGCTCCCGGCGATTCACCACGACCGTTTCGGCGACGCCGATTACGACGCCCTGGCTGCCACCGTCAGCCGCCACGTGGCCCACGCCGTCGAGCACTGCAAGCTGGCCCCGGCCGCCGACGCCCAGCTCCATCTCGTCATCGCCGAACTGCTGGCGGGCGCCGAGGCAATGGAAGGCAAGACCGCCGCGCCGCGGCACGACGGCGCGGTGCGTGTGCTGCAGGCGCTGAAGTCTTACCAAAAATACTTCCGGCACCCGGGCTTCAAGGCCACCGGGACGTGAGGCGACAGGGCGTGCCCCGCTGATCGCCACCACCGCGACGCCAACTCCCCCCGCGGCGCGGCATGAAACCCCTACGCCAGCGTGATCGTCCGGCGCACCTCGATGGGTGGGCCCTTTTCGTCGGTCCATGCCATCACCAGCT
Source organism: Zoogloea sp. (assembly GCA_016789125.1). GTDB lineage: Bacteria > Pseudomonadota > Gammaproteobacteria > Burkholderiales > Rhodocyclaceae > Zoogloea. The sequence continues at coordinate 11,470 of JAEUNU010000158.1, forward strand.
CGCCGCCCTCGCGGGCCAGGAAGGTGAATTCGATGTAGGGGTTCGGCGAGACGCTGATGCCCGGCTCCCAGACGAACAGCAGGTGCGGGCCGAGCCTGGCCTCGAAGCGGCTGACGATGTGGCGCGGGCGGAGCTGGCCGCTGGCGTCGGTGCGCAGCCCGCTCTCCATCGGATGCTCGATCTGCGCGCGGACGCGCACGAGCTCGCCACGGGCCGGCTTGGGGTTGCTCACCCAGATGCGTGGTGGTTTCGTCATCGCAGCCTCCTACATGCCGCAGCCGCTGGCGGCGACGGTGACGGCCTGGCGAGCGCCGAGCACCCGGCCGTCGCTCATGCGTGCCAGCGCGTGGAGCGTCTGCGTCTGGGCGAGGCGCAGGCGCACGGCGATCTCGGTGGTGCCCGACAGCGGCGAGAACGCAAACCGGCAGGCCAGCGGCACGGGGTTGAGCTCGGCCAGGATGATGAGTTCCTTGCAGTAGCTGCTCTCGGTGAGGGGCGTGGTCAGCACGACACCCACCGGCACCGCGCCGGGGTTGTCGGCCAGCACCGGCATGTCGAACTTCAGCCCCTCCTCGATCACCCTGGCCTTGCCGACGAAGCTGGCGTAATTGCGCTTGAACTCGGCAGGGTTGGGAGCGAGC
>JAEUNU010000170.1 GCA_016789125.1 Zoogloea sp.
GGGTGCCCTCGGCGAGGATGAACAGCGGCGCGGCCAGGCGCCGGGTGAGCACGAAGGCGACGGCCACCGCGGCAAACAGCGCCAGCAGCAGGGTGAGCGTCAGGGTGAGGGTGTAGATGCTCTTCAGGCCGTTGCGGGCGAGGGACAGCTCCTGGTAGTCGCGGTGCACGGCTTCTACGCTCTCGGCGTGCATCGCGAAGGTCTGGGGCACGTCCTGGGTGACCTGCAGCAGCTGGGGTTCGCTGAGGCGGCGGGAGGGGATGGGCACGATCACCCGCAGCAGCAGGCCGTCGGCGGCGTGGCCTTCGGTGGCGCGGTAGCCGCGGCTCTGGCGGGCCTCGCGGAGCTGGGCGGCGGTAGGCTGCTCCGGCATCAGGGCCGACAGCTGGGCATCGGCGGTGGCGATGATCTTGCCACCGGGCGAAAACACGGTGGCCGACTCGACGCCGTGGCGTTCGCGCAGTTCGTTGAGCAGGGGCGAGCGGAGTTGCGGTGCGGTCTCGAGCTCCTGGGCCATCCGGTCGGCCTTTACCGCGAGCTGGTCGAGGAGCATGTCGAGGGAGGCGCGGCCCAGCTGGAGGCCACTCTCGAGGGCGGTGTCGACCCGCACGTTGAACCACGACTCGATGCTCTTCACCGCGAACTGCAGCGACACCGCATACACCAGCACCCCAGGCACCACCGCCATCGCGGCGAAGATGGCCATCAGGCGCAGCTTGAGCCGCGAACCGAAGCGGCGCGAGCGGTATTCCTGCCACAGCCCGCGCAGCTGCACGAACACCAGGCTGGCGAGGCCGAGGGCGATGACGCCGTTGAGCCCCAGCAGCAGGGTGTAGTTGCGGGCGAACAGCGGGGTGTTGGCGCTGGCGGTGGCGAGCAGGAAGAGCAGGATGCCGGCGATCGCCGCCGTCACGACGAGGACGGTTGGCCTCATCGGGCGTCCCGTCCGGCGGCGAAGGTCCAGCGGTACCAGTCGGAGCCCAGGCTCCAGTCCTTGCGGCCGAGGGCGCTCACCTGGAGGGGCTTGGGCAGCTCGGCCACATCGAGGCGGAAGCGCAGCGCGGCATTGTAGCTGCGCCCGATACGCAGCGCGCCGCGCTCGATGACGCTCCAGTTGCGGATGCGCAGCATGGTGCGCAGGGCCTCCTCCAGACTGCCGAAGTTCTGGTGCAGGGCGCCGCTGGTGAGGCGGTACTGGCGGGTGAGGGACTGGTAGGAGAGGCGATAGGTGAGGCTCTTGGTGACGATCTCCTCGTCCAGCCAGTACCAGCGCGGTGCGGCGAGTTCGAACTCGGTGACGAAGTAGAGGGACACACCACGGGCCACCACGTCGGCCAGCAGGGGGGTGAGTTCGGCGACGATGTCGGCGTTGAGCACGTAGGTGTCCTCGGCCAGCACCAGGGCGACGTTGCGGATCTCCGCTTCGGCGGCCTGGGCCGGTGTGGCCACCAGTCCGATGCCGCCGGCTACGGTGAGGGCCAGCAGGCCGCCGATGAAGCGACGGCGCTCAGGCGGCTTTCTCGAGCAGGGCGTAGAAGAATCCGTCATGGTCGGCGCAAGGCAGGTACTGGCAGTCGAGTTGCCCCGCGATGGGGAGGCGGCGGCAATCGGGGTGGCGGGCCGCAAAGGCGGCGATCTGATCCCCGTTTTCGTCGGCAAACACCGAGCAGGTCGCATAGAGCATTTTGCCACCCGGCGCGAGGGTCTGCCACAGGGCGTCCAGGATCTCCGCCTGCTGGGCAGCGAAGCGGGGGATGTCGTCGGAGCGGCGCAGCCACTTGATGTCGGGGTTGCGGCGCACCACGCCGGAGGCGGAGCAGGGCACGTCGGCAAGGATGCGGTCGAAGGGCCGACCGTCCCACCAAGCGTCGAGATTGCGGCAGTCGGCGGTCTTCACCTCGGCGGCGAGGCCGAGGCGGGCGAGGTTTTCGGTGATGCGGCGGGCGCGCAGCGGGTCGGTGTCGAGGGCGGTGAGGGCCACGTCGGCGCTCTCGAGGATGTGGGCGCTCTTGCCGCCGGGCGCCGCACAGGCGTCGAGCACGCGCTGGCCGTCGGCGAGGTCGAGATGGCGCGCGGCGTGCTGGGCGCCGGCGTCCTGCACGCTGACGCAGCCTTCGGCAAAGCCCGGGATGCGGCTGACCGACAAGGGCTGGTCGAGGAGCAGGGTGCCCGGGGCGAGGCGCCTGGCGGCAATGCCGGCGGCGGCAAAGTCGTCCAGCACCTCGTCGTCGCTGGCCCGCAGCGGGTTGACCCGCAGGGCCATCGGCGGGTGGGTGTTGCCGGCGGCGAGGATGGTGCGCCATTTTTGCGGGTACTGGCTCTTGAGGCGGCGGATCCACCAGGGCGGGTGACGGTGCTCGGCAACCATGTCGGCGTCGGCGGCGTGGGCGAGTTCGCCGGCCTGGCGCAGGGCATTGCGCAGCACGCCGTTGGCGACCCCCTTGAACTTGCCGCCGAGCAGGGTCGCGGCGGCGCTGACGGCCTGGTCGACCACCGTGTGCGCGGTGTCGGGGCGCACTGCCAGGCGGTGCAGGGCGACCCGCAGCAGGGATTGGACCGGTTCGGGCAGCGGCTTCTGGAGCAGCTTGCCGAGGATGAAATCCTGCCGGCCGTAGTCGCGCAGGGTGCCGTAGGTGAGGTCGAGGATGGCGCCGCGGACACCCGCTGGCGTGGCCGGGCGGACGGCCCACAGGCGGGCCAGGGCCTCGGTGAGGGTGGTGCCGCCGACGACTTCGGCGATCAGTTCGGCGCTGGTGCGCAGGGCGTTGCCGAGGCTGTCCTCGGGCAGATGAGCGGGGTGGGCAGAGGTGGGCATGGGGTCAGGCGAGCAGGTCGCGCAGGTGGTTGGGCAGGGCCTCGCTGGCGAGGTGCAGGGCTGGATTGTAGTAGCGCAGGCCGCGGATGCCGCGTTCTTCGAGCCTTTGTTGCAGGAGACTGATGTCGGGTGGTGGCGCAGGCCGGGTACTGCAGCGGGCCAGTACCCAGGGGCCGCCGTACAGCGGCACGTGGATCAGGCTGAGGCGGACGCTGGCGAAAACGCGGCGCAGGCGCAGCCAGAGGCGGCGGACCTGTGCCGGCTGGTAGAAGGGCGAGCCGAGCTGGACGTGGGCGATCCCGGCGGGGCCGAGGCTGGCAGCGCACAGGGCCAGGAAGGCCTCGTCGTGGAGGTGGGCGCAGGCGGGATCGTCGGTCTCGGTGAGGTCGAAGAGGATAAGGTCGAAAGCCTCGCCCCGATCGTGGAGGCTGCCCAGGCTGCGGGCCGCGTCGCCAACGTGGAGTTCGACGCGGGGATTGTCGAAGGCGCAGGCGGCAAGTGTGGGCATGTGGTCGCGTAGGGTGCTGACGACTACCGGGTCGAGCTCGGCCACGAAGATGCGCTCGATGCCTGGGTGCTTGAGGAGTTCGCGGGCGCTGGCGCCGTCGCCGCCGCCGAGGATGATGGCGCGGCGCGGCGAGGGGTGCTCGAGGGCCGGAAGATGGGCGAGGCTTTCGTGGATCATGAACTCATCCGCCTCGGCCGCCATCGCGTCGCCGTCAAGGCGGTAGAGGCGCCCAAAGGCGGCTGTGTGTTCCACGGAGATGCGCTGGAAGGCGCTGCGTACCTCGATTGGCGGGGCGGCAGCGTCGATCTGGAGCGCCACATCTGGAGCCAGGGGCAGGGCGATTTGCTGTTGTTTCACGTGAAACAATCCTTCAGGCAAGAAAGATGTCGGCGCTGAAGCGCAGGATCAGCACGATGACCACGACCAGGAAAGCCTTGCGGATGAAGGCTGCGCCGTAGCGCAGGGCCAGCATCGCACCCAACTGGGAGCCCGCAAGATTGCACAGTGCCATCACCCCGGCTACCTGCCAGAACACCGCGCCGTGGGAGACAAAGAAAGCGATGGCCGCGAGGTTGGTACTGACGTTGACGATCTTGGCCATCACCGAGGCGTGCAGAAAGTCCATCTGCAGCAGGCGGATAAACAGGAAGATCAGGAAGCTGCCGGTGCCCGGGCCGAAGAAGCCGTCGTAGAAGCCGATGCCGGCGCCGATGGCGATTGCCCGCTGCAGCTCGCGGCGCATGTTGGTCAGGCGCTGGTGATGGATGCCGAAATCCTTGCGTACAAAGGTGTAGATAGCGACGACGACGAGCAGCGCCAGGATCAGCGGCTTCAGGGCCGCCGGTGGGAATAGATACACCGCTCGTGCCCCGAGCCACGAGCCAATGGCTGCCGCTGCGGAAGCCGGGCCGACGACTCGCCACGGAATGCTGATGCGCCGCCCGTAGTGGATGGCAGCGCTGGTGGTGCCCACCACGCTGGCCAGCTTGTTGGTACCAAACAGGGCTGCCGGTGCGGCGTTGGGGAAGGTCGAGAAGAGCAGGGGGATCTGGATCAGGCCGCCGCCACCCACCACGGCGTCCACCAGGCCGGCAAAGAAGGCGCCCGCGGGCAGTAACAGGAACAATGGGTCCATGACTAATGTTTCACGTGAAACAGCGATCAGCGCTCGAAGAAAGCGTGTTGTGACAGTGCCTGCTGGATGCTCTGGAGCGCGACCAGGCCGCCCAGGGGAAAGCTGACACCTCGGCCTGGAATGTCGGGCTCGGTGGGATTGATGCGGATCAGCGGCTCGCCCAGGTTCTCGCTGAACCAGCGCACTGTGGGGACATGCAGGCCGGCACCGATCTCGATGACCACGGCCCGCCGAGTGCCGCCCAGCCAGGCCTCCAGCCGCCGACGCTGGGCCGCCGTGCGCTGGCCCAGCCAACCCCAGTCGCCGAACATCAGCACGTTGGGGCGCAATAGCGCCTGGCAACGCGCGCAGCGGGGCAGGGGAGAGTGCAGCAGGCAGGCGACTTCATCCACCTCGGGCAGGAAGCCGTCGGCGCGGGTGATCTGCCCGTCGCAGCCGTAGAGGCACTGCAGGTGGTGGATGGAGCCGTGCACCTCGCAGATGCGGGCCTCGTCGAAGCCCGCCCGCTGGAACTGGCCGTCCACATTGGAGGTGAACACGAAGGCCCCCCGGGGAAGGCACTCGCCGATGGCCTGCAAAATCGCGAAGCCCGGGTGGGGCACGGTGCGGCGGTACAGATTGAGCCGATGCCCATAGAAGCCCCAGGCCAGGGTGGGCGTGCGGACGAAGGCGTCGGGGCAAGCGATCTCCTCGAAGGCGATGCGCGCCTCGGCGAGGGCCGGATAGGCGCGCCAGAAGCCGGCGTTGCCCCGGAAATCGGGCAGGCCGGAATCAACGCCCATCCCGGCACCTGCGCTGATCACGAGGCCGTCGGCGTCGGTGATCAGGCGCGCGGCCTCGTCGCACAGGCGCTGGAGACTCATAGGCAGGCCACCAGGAAGATCCGGCGGAAGGGGAACAGCGTGGTGCCCGCGGCGTTGCCCGGGTAGGCCTCGGCCAGCTGCGGCGCCAGCGCGGCCAGGAACTGCGCCTGCGCCTTGGCCGTGAGAGGGGCCAGGTAGGGCAGCAGGGTGGTGCCGCGCAGCCAGTCGAGAACGGGCGCCGGGCCGCTCAGGCTTTGCCAGTAGAGGCTCTCCCACAGGAACAGCCGCCGGCAGTGGGGGGCTAGGATACGGTGGTAGTCGGGCATGCCCAGCACTGAACCCATCCGGGCGCCGGCGAGCGCGTCGGCCCAGGCTGGCGCGGCGGCCAGCTCGCGGATCAGGCGGTGGGACGGCGCATCGAAATTGCCGGGCATCTGTACCGCGAGCACACCGCCGGGGGCGAGCAGCGAGAGCAGCCGTGGGAAGAGGGCGGGGTGGTCGTCCAGCCAGTGCAGTGCGGCGTTGGAGAAGATCAGGTCGGGGGCTTCGGTGGGCGTCCAGCTGGCAATGTCGGCCAGCTCGAAGCGGGCCTCGGGCAGAACGAGGCGGGCCCGTTCGAGCATGGCGGCCGAGGCGTCGACACCGTTGATCCGCGCCAGCGGCCAGCGGTCAGAAAGGAGGCGGGTGACGTTGCCCGGGCCGCAGCCCAGGTCCACCACCCGGGCCGGCGCAGCGAGGGGGGTCCGGGCGAGAAGATCCTGCGCCGGGCGCAGGCGTTCGTCGGCAAACTGCAGATAGCGCTCCGGCTCCCAGCTCATGCTCGGCCCTCCCCTCAAAGCCTTGATTGTCGCCGAAGGGGCGCCGGGGGACCAATAAAGAAGAACCTGTCACTGACCGCCACAATAGAGCCACCTCTGACCGGCATATAGGAGCCAGTTTGAATCGTCTCTGAGGGACGTCTTCGGGGGTTCAAGAGTGGTGGTTTTTCGGGGTGCTGGCAAGCGTCGTTTTGGCCTTGTTCGG
>JAEUNU010000231.1 GCA_016789125.1 Zoogloea sp.
GTCGGCCTGCATCTGCATCAGCAGGTCGTTGGCCGCGGCGCCGCCATCGACGCGCAGCTCAAGGAGCGCGGCTGCACCGTCGCGCTGCATGGCATCCACCAGGTCGACGGTCTGCAGCGCGATGGCGTCGAGGGCGGCGCGGGCGATGTGGGCCTTGCCGACACCCCGGGTGAGGCCCAGCAGGGTGCCGCGGGCGTGGCCATCCCAGTACGGCGCGCCGAGCCCGGCGAAGGCGGGCACCAGCACCGCGCCAGCGCTGTCGGGCACTGAAGCCGCCAGGGCCTCGATGTCGGCCGCCCGCTCGATGAGGCCGAGGCCGTCGCGCAGCCACTGCACCAGCGCGCCGCCGATGAAGACGCTGCCTTCGAGCATGTAGTCGGTGCGCCCGCCGATGCGCCAGCCCGGCGTGGTGAGCAGGCGCTGCCGCGATTCAATCGGTGCCGGGCCGGTGTTGAGCATCAGAAAGCAGCCGGTGCCGTAGGTGTTCTTGGCCATCCCCGGGCTCAGGCAGGCCTGGCCGAAGGTGGCCGCCTGCTGGTCGCCGGCGAGGCCGCCGATGGCGATAGGTGCGCCGAACAGGGCCGGTGCGGTCTCGCCGAGCACGCCGCTGCTCGCCACCACCTCCGGCAGCACGCTGCGGGGGATGTTGAAGAGGGCCAGCAGATCGTCGTCCCAGCATTGGCGGTGGATGTCGAAGAGCATCGTGCGGGACGCATTGCTGAGGTCGGTGACGTGCTGCCGGCCGCCCGTGAGCTGCCAGACGAGCCAGCTGTCGATGGTGCCGAAGGCGAGCTCACCGGCCTCGGCCTGGCGGCGGGCGCCCGGGATGTGGTCGAGCAGCCAGGCGAGCTTGGTGGCCGAGAAGTAGGCGTCGAGTTCCAGCCCGCTGCGGGTACGGATCAAGCCGGCGTGGCCGGCGGTGCGCAGCGCGTCGCAGTGGGCGACGGTGCGGCGGTCCTGCCAGACGATGGCCGGGGCCAGCGGCATGCCGGTGCTGCGGTTCCACAGCACGGTGGTCTCGCGCTGGTTGGCGATGCCGATGGCGGCGACGTCGGCGGCCGTCAGGCCGGCCCGGGCCAGGGCCTCGCGGGCGCAGGCGAGCTGGGTGTGCCAGATCTCGGTGGGGTCGTACTCGACCCGGCCGGGCTCGGGGTAGGACTGGCGGAATTCAAGCTGGGCGCTGGCGAGGGCCTCACCGGCGGTGTCGAAGACGATGGCACGGCTGCTGCTGGTGCCCTGGTCGAGGGCGAGGAGGCAGGGCATGGGGCGACAGGCCGGGAGGAAGATGCCCCCAGTATAGACAGCCGCCCCCCGGCGCGGGGTACGGTGCTAGCAGCCGCTGCCCTCGGGCCGCCGGGTGAAGCCGAAGCCGCCGTTGCCCGAGCCGGTGGGCTGGATGCAGATCATCAGGCCCAGGGAGCGAGCCGAGCGGACGATGTCCGGCGGGAAGGCGGAGAAGGGTACGGCCCGCTCGACCACCGACCTGACGAAGGCGATCTCGGCCTGCTGGTCGCCGGCGCGGGTGACGGTGAAGCTCTTGAGGGAGCCGTCCGGGTTGATGCGCACCTCGATGGCAGCCGCCTGCACGCCCCGGCTGCGCGGGTCGTTCTTCACGAAGGCAGCGCTGCGGTTGAGCTTCTTGAGCAGGGAATCGAGGTAGAAGTCGAGGCTGAAGGGGTCGATCGGCGGGCTGCCGGCGATGCGTTCGACAAGCTGGGCCGGGTCGTGCTGCGGGCTGCGGCTGCCTTCTCGGGCAGGCTGGCGGCCGGCCTCCCGGGCCATGGCCAGCGAGCGCTCGGCGAGGTCCGGCGCGGGCTGGGGGCTGGCCTGGGGCTTGTTGCGTGCCTCTGAAGCGAGTTCGTCGAGGAAGTCGTTCATTTCCTGCTTCTGGGCGACGCTCCAGGTGGGCGTGGAGTGGGGCACCGTGAGCTGGCGATCGGACGGCTTGCGGGCGGTGAGGATGCGCGGTGCGGCGGGGGCCGGCTTTTTTGGGCGGGGCTCGGCCTGCCGGGGCCTGGCCGCGGCGGGGCGGGTGGCCGGCGGCCGGGTGTCGA
>JAEUNU010000177.1 GCA_016789125.1 Zoogloea sp.
GTGCACGTGACGGTCAACACCCGCAAGCCGGGCGTGGTCACCGTGCGGCCGGTGATGGTCAAACCCGACTGAACCCGGGGTCCGTCGGACTTTGCCGACACAATCGGGGCATGACCCGCCCCGCCGTCCGCGTGTTGAGCCTCATCCCGCCGATGACGCAGCTCAACACGCCCTACCCCTCCACGGCCTACCTCACCGGCTTCCTGCGTTCCCGCGGCGTCGACGCCCGCCAGGACGACCTGGCCCTCAAGCTGGTGCTGGAACTCTTCTCGCCGGCCGGGCTCGATGCCCTGCGCGAGCGGGTGCGCGCGATGCCGGCCAAGAAGCGCTCGGCCACGCTCAAGCACTTCGACGCCGGGTTCGACCGCTATCGCGCCACCGTCACCCCGACGCTGGCCTTCCTGCAGGGCCGCGACCCGACCCTCGCCCACCGCATCGCCAGCCGCATGCTGCTGCCCGAGGGGCCGCGCTTCGCCTCGCTCGACGTGTATTACGACCCCGAGGGCGGCGACCCGCTGGCCTGGGCCTTCGGCGCGCTGGGCGTGCAGGACAAGGCCCGCCACCTGGCCACGCTGTACCTCAACGACCTCGCCGACGTGCTGCGCGAGGCCGCCGACGAGCGCTTCGAGTTCGTGCGCTACGCCGAATCCCTGGCGATGGCCCAGCCCAGCTTCGAGCCCCTCGCCCGGGCGCTGGCCGCGCCGCCCACGCTGGTGGACGAGACGCTGCAGCGCCTCACCCTCGACACCCTCACCCGCCACCAGCCCCAGGTGGTGCTGCTGTCGGTGCCGTTTCCGGGCTCGGTGTATGCGGCCTTCCGCATCGCCCAGACCATCAAGGCCCACGACCCGTCCATCGTCACGGTGCTGGGCGGTGGCTTCGTGAACACCGAACTCCGCGAGCTCACCGAGCCGCGCGTCTTCGAGCATTTCGATTTCATCACCCTCGACGACGGCGAGCGCCCGCTGCTGGCGCTGCTCGAACACCTCGCCGGCAAGCGCGGCAAATCCCGCCTGGTGCGCACCTATCTCCGTGAAGACGGCGCGGTGCGCTACATCAACCTCGCCGAGCCCGACGTCCCCTTCGCCGAGGTCGGCACCCCCACCTGGGACGGCCTGCCACTGGACGGCTACCTGTCGATCCTCGACATGCTCAACCCGATGCACCGGCTGTGGTCGGACGGGCGCTGGAACAAGCTCACCGTGGCCCACGGCTGCTACTGGAAGAAGTGCAGCTTCTGCGACGTGAGCCTCGACTACATCGGCCGCTACGACACCGCCAGCGCCGAGCTGCTGGTGGACCGCATCGAGGCCGTGGTGGCCGAGACCGGCCAGACCGGCTTCCACTTCGTCGACGAAGCCACCCCGCCCAAGATGCTCAAGGCCCTGGCCGACGAGCTCGCCCGGCGCGGCCGCACGATATCGTGGTGGGGCAACATCCGCTTCGAGACGTCCTTCACCCCCGAACTCTGCCGCCAGCTCGCCGACAGCGGCTGCATCGCCATCTCGGGCGGCCTCGAGGTGGCCTCCGACCGCCTGCTCAAGCTGATGCAGAAGGGCGTCTCGGTGGACCAGGTGGCCCGCGTCACCAAGGGCTTCTCGGACGCCGGCATCCTGGTGCACGCCTACCTGATGTACGGCTTTCCCACCCAGACGGTGCAGGACACCGTGGACGCCCTCGAATACGTGCGCCAGCTCTTCGACGCCGGCTGCATCCAGTCCGGCTTCTTCCACCGCTTCGTGTGCACCGTGCACTCGCCGGTCGGCCAGAAACCCGAGGATTTCGGCGTGCGCCTCAAGCCCCTGCCGCCGATCAGCTTCGCCAAGAACGACGTCGGCTTCATCGACCCCACCGGCGTCGACCACGACGCCCTCGGCGTGGCCCTCAACAAGGCGCTCTACAACTACATGCACGGCATCGGGCTCGACCAGGACGTGCGCAGCTGGTTCGACATGAAGGTGCCCAAGACCCGCGTGCCGCGCAACTTCATCAGCCGGGCGCTGGGCTACTGAGCCCGGCCATCACAAGGGGCGACTTCAGTCGCCCGCGGAGCTTGATCGATGATCTGCGCCGCTTCCGCCGACGCCCCCGGCGCCCCGGCTTCCCCTTCCACACCCGGGTGGGTAAGGTCGGCCCGGAACTCGACAGCCGGCGTGCTGCCCAAGCCGCTGCCTTCAATCCTCCCCCGTCCGACGCGCCACCATGTCTGCCCACCCGCTCAAGATCCACCACCACCCCGCCAGACGCCCAAGCCAGCGCCCGCCCCTGCTCTTTGTGCATGGCGGCTACACCAACGCCCGCTGCTGGGAGCACAACTTCATCCCCTACTTCCAGCAGAAGGGCTATGACTGCCACGCCCTCGACCTCTCCGGCCACGGCGCCAGCGGCGGCCACGAGCGCCTGCACGACTTCGGCCTCAAGGACTACGCCCGCGACGTCGCCCACGCGGTGGGCCAGCTGCCGGCCAGGCCGGTGCTGATCGGCCACTCGATGGGCACCCTGGTGCTCCGCAACTACCTGTCTTCCGCCCCCGATACCGCCGCCGGCGTGGCCCTGCTGTCGCCGGTGCCGCCCACCGGCACCGGCGGCTCGGCCAGCCGGCTCGCGCTGCAGCAGCCCGACTTCTTTGCCGAGCTCCCCAACGTGCTCGCCGGCAAGCCCACCGCCAATACCCTCAAGGTGATGGCCAGCGTGTATTTCTCGCCCGACGTGCGCCCCGAGGACACCCTGCAGTTCATGCCGATGATCGGCAACGAATCCGACCAGGCCGTCGCCGAGATGGTCACCCTGCCCTTCGCCGCCACCACCCGCACCCCGAGCCTGCCGGCCTTCGTGATGGGCGGTAGCCACGACGCGGTCTTCCCGGCCTCGATGCTGTTCTTCACCGCCCTGCCCTGGAAGGCCCGGTCGGTGACCATCGACCGCGCCGGCCACATGCTGATGCTCGACCCCCAGTGGCCCCAGGCCGCCGAGGCGCTGGGCACCTGGCTCGACAGCCTGCCACCGCGGGAGGGCTGAGGGCGGCTGCCTGCTGGTTTGTGGCACGCACCGTGGAGCGCCTGTAGGGGCGACTTCAGTCGCCCTCGCGGGTGGTGGAATCAGGGTAGATCCGTCATTCAACCTCCGCGGGCGACTGAAGTCGCCCCTAAAATCGCATCTGTAAACACACCGCCTCAGCAACGCACAAGGCCGACCACGGCACGGTCCGAACAGCCCCCTCCGAGATCCCGCTGACGCCCGCATTGAATGCCATTAAACTAGGCATTCGACATTCGAGGCGAACACCATGGACCACGCCGGCCTGCTCCAGGCACTCCCCTTCCCCGACCAGCCCTGCGGCGACGACCTGAGCTTCTCCGCCGCCTTCGACCAGATCCTCGAGGCCCGCCGCTTCGACGACCCGACCCTCGCCCAGGGCGAGTGGGTGACCGACGTCAAGGAGGCCGACTGGCGGGGCGTCATCAGGCTGTGCGAGGCCCTGCTCGCCACCCAGACCAAGGATCTGCGGGTGGCCGGCTGGCTCACCGAGGCCCTCGGCCGGGCCCACGGGCTGGCCGGCCTGGCCGACGGGCACGCCCTCACCGCGGCCCTGTGCGACAGCTTCTGGGACGACATCCACCCCCAGCCCGAAGACGGCGAGCTCGAACAGCGCATCGGCGCCCTCGACTGGCTGCTCGCCCAGACCACCCGCCTGCTGCGCGACATCCCGCTCACCGCCTCGCCCAAGGGGCGCTATTCCCTGGCCGACCTCGAGGCCGCCCGGGCCAAGGCGCGCAACCCCGACGACGAGAGCACCCGGCTCACCCTCGACAGCTTCGACGCCGCGCTGCAGGGCACCCCGCCGCAGCACTTCAGCGACAGCCTGCGCGACGCGGAGCGCCTCAAGGCCGCCCTCGGCAGCCTGCAGGCCACCCTCGACGCCCGCCTCGGCGACGCCGCCCCGGCCTTCGGACCCGCGCTCGACGTGCTCGACGACGTCACCCGCAACCTCCGGCGCCACGCCCCCGCGGCCGCCACCCCCACTGCAGAAACCGCCAGTCTCCCCGGCCCGGCATCGGCCGAGGCGACGCCCCGCGAGGCCCCTGCAGTCTCTGTGGCAATGGCAAGCACTGCAGCCGGCGGCCCGCCGGGCAGCCGCGACGAGGCGCTCCGCCAGCTCGAAGGGATCGCCGCTTTCTTCCGCCGCACCGAACCCCACAGCCCGGTGGCCTACCTGGCCGAGAAGGCCGTCCGCTGGGGCAACATGCCGCTCCACGAATGGCTGCGCAGCGTGGTCAGGGACGACTCGGCGCTGCTGCGGGTCGAGGAGCTCCTCGGGATTGAGGCCCACGGCGACGAATAAGGCCTTTGGCCCGGCGAGCCACGCGGCCGCTCAAGACGCCAGCGGCAGGCTGACCTCCACCTTCAGGCCCCCGAGGCCCGCCGAGCGCCCGAAGCGGAGCGTGCCGCCGTACTGGGCGACGATGTCGCCGACGATGGCCAGCCCCAGGCCGTGGCCGGGCCGGCTCTCGTCGGTGCGCAGGCCGGCGGTGCCGAGCTGGCCGAGCAACGCCTCGGGCACCCCCGGGCCGTCGTCCTCGACGCTGAACACCAGCAGCCCGCCG
>JAEUNU010000294.1 GCA_016789125.1 Zoogloea sp.
CTCCCCATTTTCCACTATCCAGTCACTGTTCCCCGCCGCGCTTGCCCACGTGTTCCCTGGCCAGCCGCTGCTGGACCTCGAAGGGGGCGGGCTCGTAGTGGCTGAAGGCGAAGCTGCAGCTGCCGTCGCCGCCGCTGATCGACTTGAGGCGTGACTCGAAGCCTTCCATCTCGGCCATCGGCACCTGGCTGGTGATCTCGGTCCAGCCGGGCTGCGGGCTGTCGGTGCCGGTGACGCGGCCGCGGCGGCCGGAGAGTTCGGCGCTGATGCCGCCGAAGTGCTCGTCGGCGACCCGCACCGTGAGGGTGATCAGCGGCTCGAGGATCACCGGCCTGGCGGCCTGGGCGGCCTCCTGCACGGCGTGGCGGGCGGCGGTGACGAAGGAGATCTCGTTGGAGTCGACCGCGTGGTGCTTGCCGTCGAAGACCACCACCCGCAGATCCTGCAGCGGGAAGCCTCCCAGCACACCTTCCTCGAGGGCCTGCATGACGCCCTTCTCGACCGCCGGCATGTAGTTGCCGGGGATGGTGCCGCCCTTCACCTCGTCGGCAAACTGCACGCCGCTGCCGCGCTCCAGGGCCTCGACCCGCAGCGCGACCTCGCCGAACTGGCCGGCGCCGCCGCTCTGCTTCTTGTGGCGATAGCGGGATTCTGCCGTACCGGCAATGGTCTCGCGGTAGGGGATGGCCGGCGGACGGGTGCCGAGGCCGAGGTTCCAGCGGCTCTTGAGGGTGTCGAGCACCGACTTGAGGTGCACCTCGCCGAGGCCGCGGATGACGGTCTCCTTGGCCTGCATGTCGCGCTCGACGCTGAGGCAGGGGTCTTCGTCGAGGAGGCGGTGCAGGGCTTCGGAGAGCTTCTGCTCGTCGCCGTGCTTCTCGGGCAGCAGGGCCAGGCCGAAGACGGCCTGCGGGTAGCGCGGCCGGGCCACGTGGAAGTGGTCTTCGTCGTGGGAATCGTGGAGCACCGCGTCGCGGTGGATGTCGTCGATGCGGGCCACGGCGCAGATGTCGCCGGGGATGCCGACGTCGATCTCGGTCTGGGTCTTGCCCTGCACGCGCAGCAGGTGGCCGACCTTGAAGGGCTTGCGGGCGTCGCCGATGAAGAGCTGGGTGTTGGGCGTGACGGTGCCCTGGTGGATGCGGAACAGGCCCAGCTTGCCGCGGAAGGGGTCGTTGCTGACCTGGAAGACGTGGGCGATGACGTGCTGGTCGGCGTCGGTGGTGGCGCTGACTGCCTGCGCGGCCGGGCCTTCGCCCTTCAGGAACTGGGGCGGGTTGCCCTCGGTCGGGTCGGGCAGCAGGCGGCCCATGATGTCCAGCAGCTCGTTGATGCCGGCGCCCGTGCGGGCGGAGGTGAAGCACACCGGGATCAGGTGGCCTTCGCGCAGGGATTGCTCGAAGGGGTCGTGGAGCTGTTCGGGCTGCAGCGATTCGCCCTGCTCGAGGTAGAGGGCCATCAGGTCTTCGTCGACCTCGACCACCTGGTCGACGATCTGGTCGTGGGCCTCGCGCACGCTGGAGAAGGCCGGCACGGCGTCGTAGTCGGGCGCGAAGAAGCAGTCGATGACGCGCTCGCCATCGGCGGTGGGCAGGTTGATCGGCAGGCATTCCTTGCCGAAGGCGGCGCGCAGGCGCTCGAGCAGCGCGGCGAAGTCGACGCCCGGCGCGTCGATGCGGTTGATGACTATCATCCGGCATTTCTCGGCGGCGGCGTCCATCACCTTGCGGGTGACGGTCTCGACACCGGCTGCGGCGTTGACCACCACCACAGCGGTCTCGACCGCCGGCAGGGTGGCCAGCGCGCGGCCGAGAAAGTCGGGCATGCCCGGGGTGTCGAGCACGTTGACCCAGTGGCCGGCCCATTCGAGGTGCGCGAGGCTGGCGTTGAGGGAATGGCCGAAGGCCTTTTCCTGGGGGTCGTAGTCGCTGACGGTGTCGCCCTTCTCGACCGAGCCGGGGGTGCCGATGGCACCGGCGGCACACAGCAGGCGCTCGAGGAGCGTGGTCTTGCCGCTGCCGGACTGGCCGAGGAGGGTTAGGTTACGGATGTCGCGGACCGAGGTCGGTGTCATGCTTGCTCCCTTGCAGTAGTTATTCTGAAAGCCGAAAGCCTGATTGCAGCAGTATCTGCCTCGGCGGCGGCCAGAACAACGATCCAGGTCAACAAAGAGGCGCCTACCACTCCAGCCCGCGGCGGACCGGAGGCGGTGGCGGCGCGGCGCCGAGCAGGGGCAGCAGGTGGGGCAGGGCGTCGTCCTCGTGGCGGTAGGCGGCGTGGGGGCCGAGCTCGGCCCACAGGCCGGTGTGCTCCAGCACGTCGATGACCTGCTTCTTGAGCCCGCAACAGGCCAGCAGCCGCCCGCCCGCCGCCAGCTGGCGGCGGAGCCGGCGCAGGGTGTCGATGCCGCTGGCGTCGATGTCGTTGATGCCGGCCGACGAGATCAGCAGCACCTTGAGCTGCGGGTGCTCGCGCTCGACGGCCAGCACCGCGTCCTCGAAGGTGGCGGCGTTCACGAAATGCAGCGGGCCGTCGAAGCGCAGGATGGCGAGGCCCGGGTGGGCCGCCGGCAGGCCGAAGCGGCGGGCGTCGCGCCAGGTGCCGTCCGGGTGGCGGCCGAGCACCGCAACCCGCGGCCGCATGCTGCGGTAGATCAGCAGCGCGAGGGACAGCAGCAGGCCCGAGAGGATGCCGATCTCGATGTGCGGCGCGAAGGCCAGCGTGGCGACGAAGCTCACGGTGCCGGCCAGGCCGTCGTCGCGGCTGCTGCGCCAGGCCTCGCGCAGCGGCGCGATGCTGAGCAGCTTCGCCACGGTGACCAGGATCACCGCGGCCAGCAGCGGGCGGGGGATGTGGGCGATCAGCCCGGGGATCGCCAGCAGGGCGGCCAGCACCATCAGCGCCCCGACCACCGAGGCCACGCCGCTGCGCGCCCCGGCCCCCAGCAGGACGGCCGAGCGCCCGAAGGAGCCGCTCACCGGGTAGGCCTGGCACACCGCGGCGGTGAGCTTGGCGAGGCCCTGGCCGATGAGCTCCTGGTTGCCGTCCCAGCGCTGGCCGGTGCGCGCCGCGGCGATCTTGCAGCTCGACATGGCCTCCAGGAAGCTCACCAGGGCCAGTACGAAGGCGGCCGGCAGCAGGTCGGTGATCTGGCGCCAGTCGGTGGCCGGTATGGCGAGGGCGATGACCTGCTCCGGCAGTGCGCCGACCACCCGGCCGCCGGAAGCCTCGAAACCCGTCAGCCAGGCCACCAGGCCGAGCCCCGCGGTGACCAGCAGGAGGCCCGGCCAGCGCGGCGCGAAGCGGTTGAAGAGCAGCAGCAGCACGATCGCCGCGCCGCCCAGGGCGAGGGACGGCAGGTGGGTGCCGGGCAGGCTGCCGGCCAGGTGGGCCAGGCCTTCGGCAAAGGGCAGCTGGCCGGCGCCGCTTACGCCCAGCAGGGCCGGCAGCTGGGCCAGGCAGATCAGCACCGAGCAGGCATTGATGAAGCCGTGCAGCACCGGGTGCGACAGCAGGTCGGCGAAGTGGGCCAGGCGCAGGGCGCCGAAGGCCAGCTGGAGCAGGCCGGCGAGCAGCGCCAGCTGCACTGCGAGCACCAGCCAGGTGTCGGAGCCGGGCAGGGCCAGGGGCGCCAGCGCGGCAGCGGTGAGCAGGCTGGTGAGGGCCACTGGCCCGGTGTTGAGCTGGGGCGAGGAGCCGAAGAGGGCCGCCACGATGCTCGGCAGCAGCGAGGCGTAGAGGCCCACGTAGGCGGGCAGGCCAGCCAGCTGGGCGTAGGCGAGGGCCTGGGGGATCGCCACCAGGGCTACCGACACGCCGGCCAGCAGGTCGGTGCGCAGGGTGGCGGCGTCGAGCTGGCGGCGCCAGGCGAGGAAGGGCAGCAGGCGGCGCAGCAGTCGGTGGGCGGCGAAGGGCATGGCGGGGGCGCGTAGTCGGCGGTGGTCGGCCGGGCGGGCCGGCGTGCATCCGCGGGCCCGGGCAAGGGTTGAAGTTTAGCCCGGCGCGCGCCGGCGGGCACCCGCAGGGCGAGAGGCTGCGGTTAAAGATGTGGCGGTGGCGGTCGATAAGGTTTGCGCGTCCATTTGCCTTTCGGCCCGGGATCTCCCTTGTTCATGCGATGTATTCTTCCGTCGTCCTGCTTGCCTGTATCGTGGGGCAGTGACGGCGCGGCCCTTTTGCCCGCGATTCTGGCGAGTGCGGAGGAGGGAGCGTGGCTGTGAGTTCGCGGGTGACCGGGGTGGTGCTGATCTACGCGCTGTTCGCTGCCGGATGGATCCTTTTTTCCGACAGCCTGCTCGGCCTGCTGCTGACCGACCCCGAGCACCTGCTGATCGCCAGCGCGCTGAAGGGCTGGGCCTTCGTGGCGGTGACCTCGCTGCTGCTGTGGAGCCTGCTGCGCCGGCTGCCGCCCGATCCCGCGCAGGATGCCGAGGCCGGCAGCCTGCGCGCGGTGCTGCCGCCTTTCGCCCTCCTTGCGCTGGGCGTGGTGGGGCTGGGCGTAGCCGGCGTGGTGATGACCCTGCACGAACGCAGCGCGCTGGAGGGGCGTCGCCTCGAGGCCGTGGCCGACCTGAAGGTCGGGCAGATCACCCGCTGGCTCGACGAGCGGCGCGCCGATGCGCAGGCCGCCGCGGGGCAGGCCGGCATCATCGCCGTCCGCGAGACGTGGGCGCGCGGCGGCCCGGACCCGGTGGTCCGCGCCCGGCTGACGGCGTTCCTCGAGGGGGTCCGCCGGCCCTACCGCTACCGCCGGGTGGCCCTGCTGGATGCCGATGGGCGGGTGGTGATGAGCAGTGACGGTAATTTCGCCCCGGCTGCCGAGCTGAGGGATGCCGTGGGCGTGGCCCTGCGCGAGGGCCAGCCGATCGAGACCCCCCTTTACCGCGGCGACGACCCGCAGGACCCGATGGTGCACCTGGATTTCGTGGCTCCGCTGGCTGCCGAGCCCGGCCTGGCTCCGTTGGCGATCGTCCTGCAGGCCGACCCGGAGAGCGAGCTCTTCAAGTACGTGCAGGACTGGCCGGCGCCGAGCCGGACCGCCGAAACCCTGCTGCTCCGCCGTGATGGCGCGCAGCTGCAGTCCCTCACGCCCCTGCGCCACGGCGCGGGTTCTGCCCTGGGCGAGCGGCTGGCCCTCAGCCGCACCGATCTGCTCGGGGTGATCGTCGCCGAGAACCCTGCCCGCCGCGGCATGGCCCTCACCGCCAAGGATTACCGCGGGGTGTCTGTGCTGGGGGTGGGCCGTGACGTGCCGGGCTCTGACTGGCTGCTGGTGGTCAAGATGGACGAGGCCGAGCTGCGCGAGGAGTCCCGCTCCCAGGTGCTGTGGATCAGCGCGGCGGCGGCGTTCGCGTTGTTCTCGACGATCGGCGCCGGGGTGTGGTTCGCCCAGCGGCGGGCCCTGCTGCTGAGCCTGCAGCGCGAGGAGGTCCAGGGCCGGCAGCTGCGCGAGCTGCAGCTGCTCGATGCGATCGCCGAGAACTCGAAGGATCTCATGTACGCCAAGGACGTGGATGGGCGCTACACCTTCCTGAACCGGGCCTACTGCCGGCTCCACGGCCTGGGCAGCTCGGAGATGCTCGACCAGACCGACGACGTGCTGTTCCCCCCGGACCAGGCCGAGCGGATCCGCCAGGCCGAGCAGGCCGCCATTGCGGCGGGCACCGAGTCGTCCCGCGAGGAGGTGCTGGAGGGGGCCGGCGGCCCGCGCTTCATGCTCACCACCCGGGGGCCGCTGTTCGGCATCGACGGGCGCCTTGCCGGGGTGTTCGGCATCGCCCGCGACATCACCACCCTGCGCCACGACCAGGAGGCGCTGCGGGAGCGCGAGGAGATCTACAGCGCCATCGTCAACCAGGCCCAGGACGGCATCGTGCTGCTCGACATGGCGACCCTCAGCTTCGTCGAGTTCAACGACGCCGCCTGCTCGGGGCTGGGCTATTCCCGCGACGACTTTGCCCGGCTGACCGTGCGCGACATCCTCTGCGACGAGGCCACGACGGCCCGCTTCGAGGCCCTGCGCCGGGGCGAGGAGCTGCAGGCCTTCCCGAGCCGCCATCGCTGTGCCGACGGCAGCCCGCGCGACGTGGAGCTGAGCTACCGGGCCGTGGACATCCGCGGCCACCGCTACCTGGCCGGGGTGTGGCGCGACACCACCGCCAAGCGCGCCGCCGACGCGCAGCTGCGCAAGCTCTCCCAGGCCCTCGAGCAGAGCCGCGTCAGCGTGATCATCACCAACACCGAGGGCGTGATCGAATACGTCAACCAGGCTTTCGCCGACAGTTCGGGCTACCCCGTTGCCGAGGCGCTGGGGCAGCGGGCGGGCTTCCTCCGCTCGGGCCAGACGCCGCGGGAGACCTACGTCTCCCTGTGGGTGGCCCTGAACGCCGGCGAGGCCTGGGAGGGTGAGTTCCACAACCGCCGCCGGGACGGCCGCGTGGTGGTCGAGTTTGCGCGCATCTCGCCGGTCGTCCAGCCCGACGGGCGGGTCACCCATTACTTGAGCGTCCAGGAGGACATCACCGAGCGCAAGCGCGCCGAGGCCGAACTGGCCCTCTATCGGGACCAGCTCGAGGAGCGGGTGGCCGAGCGCACGCGCCAGCTCGAGGAGGCCAACCGGGTGCTCTCCGAGCGCTCGGTGGAGCTCGAGGCCGCCCGCGAGGCGTCGGACGCGGCCAACCGGGCCAAGAGCGTCTTCCTCGCCAACATGAGCCACGAGATCCGCACCCCGATGAACGCCATCATCGGGCTCACCCACCTGTTGCGCCGCAGCGTCGCCGAGGACCAGGCCCAGGGTCGCCTGGCCAAGGTGGGCGACGCGGCGGAGCACCTGCTGACGATCATCAACGACATCCTCGACATCTCGAAGATCGAGGCCGGCCGGCTGACCCTCGACGAAACCGACTTCCACCTCGAGGACGTGGTGCGCAAGGCCTGCGCGCTGATCGCCGACAAGGCCGCCCAGAAGGGGCTCGAGGTGGTCGTCGATGTCGCCGATGTGCCCGACAGGCTGCGCGGCGACCCGACCCGCCTGGGGCAGATGCTGGTCAACTACCTGGGCAACGCAGTCAAGTTCACCGACAAGGGCATGGTGCTGCTGCGCGCCCGCGTCCACAGCGAGGATGAGGCCGGGGTGAAGCTGCGCTTCGAGATCGTCGACACCGGCATCGGCATCGAGCCCGAGGCCCTGGCGCGTCTCTTCAAGCCCTTCGAGCAGGCCGACGCCTCCACCACGCGGCGCTTCGGCGGTACCGGGCTGGGCCTCGCGATCACCTCCCACCTGGCCCGCCTGATGGGCGGCGAGGCCGGCGTCGAGAGCGTCCTGGGCGAGGGCAGCCGCTTCTGGTTCACGGTCCGCCTGGCCCGAAACGCCGGAGCGACCCGCGCCGCCCACCTGTTGCCGCCCCTGCGGGTGCTGGTGGTGGATGACCTGCGGGCCTCGCGGGATGCGCTCGGCGCCATGCTCCGCGCCCTCGACGCGCGGGTGGAACTCTGCACCTCCCAGGCCGAGGCGGCGGCCTTGCTGCGCGCCGCCGACGAGCGCGGCGAGCCCTTCGACCTTGTGCTGCTCGACGCCGGCATCAATGGCCTCGGTGAAACCTTCTCCGGCTGCCAGGCAGTCCTGCACGGCTTGCGGCAGGTGCCCCGCTGTATCCTGCTGCCTGTCGGTGACGACTCCCGGGCCCGCGAGGCGGCGCGCGCGAAGGGGGCTGGCGTGCTGGCCAAGCCGGTGACCCTGTCGGCCCTGCAGGGCAGCATCCTGTCGGTGCTCCGGCGGGGCGCCGGGCCCGACGCTCCGCCGGCAGCCCGGCTCCCCGACGCCGAGGCCACGCTGGCCCGCAGCCACCGTGGGGCGCGCGTGCTCCTCGTCGAGGACAGCCTGATCAATCAGGAGGTCGCGGTGTCCCTGCTCGAGAGTGCCGGCCTGCGGGTCGATCTGGCCGACAACGGGATGCAGGCCGTCGAGAAGGCCTGCGCCACCGACTACGACCTGATCCTGATGGACATGCAGATGCCCGTGATGGACGGTCTCGAGGCGACAATGGCGATCCGGCACAAAGGCCGGACGCGGGTGCCCATCGTGGCCATGACCGCCAACGCGTTTGGCGAAGACAGACAACGTTGCCTGGATGCAGGAATGAACGATCACCTTCCCAAGCCGGTCGATCCGGCGATGCTCTACTCCAAACTCCTGCAATGGCTGCCCGAGGGCCAGGCCCCGGCGGCCCCTCCGCCTGCGCCCGCGGCCGGAGCCGACGTCCGCAGCCTGCTCGACCAGGTGCCGGGCCTCGACGCCGCCTACGGGCTGAAGAACCTCCGCGGTCGCATCCCCAACTACCTGCGGCTGCTGCGCAAGTATGCCGAAGGCCACGCCGGCGACGGCGGCCGCATCCGGGCCGAGCTGGCGGCCGGCAACATGGACGAGGTCCGCCGGCTGGCCCATTCCCTCAAGGGCGTCGCCGGGATGATCGGCGCCACCGGTGTCCAGGGCCTGGCGGCCGAGCTCGAGGCGGCCATCCGCGAGGCGCTCGACGCCGAGATCATCGAGGCCCGCCTGGCGGCCGTCGAGGCGGCCCAGGCCGCCACGGTGGGCGCCATCCTGCGCCTCCCCGACGCGGAAGCGGTGGCCGCCGCCCAGGAGGCTGCCGCCAGCGCGGTGCCGGATGACGCTGCCCGGGCCGCGGCCGTCGAAGAAACCCTCCGCCGCATCGACGCCGTCCTCGCCGAGGGCAACGTGAGGGTGATGAAGCAGGCCCGGGAGGCCGCGCCGCTCATCAAGAGTGCCCTCGGCGACGCCGCCGCAGGCTTCGAACAGGCCCTCGCCGCCTACGACTTCCCGGCGGCCCTGGCGGTGCTGCGTAGCCGTAAGCCCTGATTGACTTGGCGTCGCGCCTGCGGGATGCTGACCGGCCCTGAAAGCCCGACAGCATTCCGCGGTACGTCATGACCTCCCATCCGTCCCCATCCGCTTCCGCCGCGCCGGCCGCCTCGTTCTGGCTGCTGGTGCTCGCCGCCGCCAGCGTGCTGATGGTGACGATGGGCGTGCGGATGACTCTCGGGCTCTACGTGGCGCCCATCAATGAGGCCACCGGCCTGGGCATCGCAGCGATCAGCTTCGCGCTGGCCGTCGCCCAGATCATGTGGGGCGTGTCGCAGCCGCTCTTCGGCGCGGTGGCCGACCGCTACGGCCCGGGGGGCTCGCTGTTCGCCGGCGCTGCCATGATGGCGGTCGGGCTGGCGCTCACGCCGTTCGTGGACAGCCGGCTGGGGCTCACCCTGTGCCTCGGCGTGCTGGTGGCCGCGGGCGCCGGCGCCGGCAGCTTCTCGGTGCTGCTGGGGGCCGTCGCGGCGCGCCTGCCGGCCGACCGGCGGGCCTTTGCGTCGGGCTTCATCAATGCCGGCGGCTCCTTCGGGCAGTTCGTCTTCGCGCCCCTGTCCCAGTGGCTGATTGCCGGTTTCGGGTGGGTGACGGCGCTGTTCGGCCTGGCGGCGGTCACGCTGCTGACCATCCCGCTGGCCTGGCCGCTGCGCCACAAGGCCGAGCATCCGGAGGGCGGCGCGGCGGTGAGCGGCGGCATGGGAGACCAGCTGCGCG
The DNA here is from genome assembly GCA_016789125.1 of Zoogloea sp. Lineage (GTDB taxonomy): Bacteria > Pseudomonadota > Gammaproteobacteria > Burkholderiales > Rhodocyclaceae > Zoogloea. Next base: position 9,596 of record JAEUNU010000294.1, read on the forward strand.
TGGCCTTCGCTGACCGCAGCTACTGGTGCCTGCACGCCGGCTTCCTGACCTGCGGCTTCCACATCGCGTTCCTGGCCACCCACCTGCCCGGCGCGGTGGATCTCTGCGGGCTGCCGGGCAGCGTGTCGGCCAACTCCCTGGCCTTGATCGGGCTGGCCAACATCGTCGGCGGGCTGGCCGCGGGCTGGGCCTGCCAGCGCTACCGCATGAAGTGGCTGCTGTTCGGGATGTACGCCTCGCGGGCGGTGATGGTGGGGCTTTATCTGGTGGCGCCCAAGACCGACCTCACCTTCTACCTCTTCGCCTTCGGCCTCGGCCTCACCTGGCTGGCCACCGTGCCGCCTACCGCCGGCCTGGTGGGCAAGCTGTTCGGGCTGCGCTACCTGGGCACCCTGTTCGGGCTCACGCTGCTGTCCCACCAGATAGGGGCCTTCTTCGGCGCCTGGCTGGGCGGCCTGGCGCTGGTCGAGTTCGGCAACTACGACAGCATGTGGATCGCCGACATCGTGCTGGCCAGCCTGGCCGCGCTGATCAACGTGCCGATCCGCGAGGCCTCGCCGGCCGCCCAGGCCACCGCCTGCGCAGCCCGCTGAGCGCCCCCAGGGCCGGGCTCCGCCCAGCCCACCCCCCGAGGGGGTTCAAGGAAACTTGGGGCGGCCCTGCGTTTTCTTGAGACGGGCGCGCGCCTCAGCGCATGTCGAAGAGTTCCTGGTGGAAGTCGGCCGCCGGCAGGCCCTGGGCAGTAAAGGCCTCCCGCAGCGCGCCGCCGAAGGCCGCCGGGCCGCAGAACCAGAAATCCGCCGTCTTCCAGTCGGGCACCGCCGCAGCGATGCGCCGGGCGTCGAGCCGCCCGTCCCGCTGGCTGACCAGCACGTGCAGCTTCACGCCGGCATCCTCGGCGCGCTGGCGCACCTTGTCGATGAACACCGCGTCCGGCGCGCTGGTGCTGTAAAAAAGGTCCACCTCGCGGCCGTCGGGTGCCAGCGCCAGGGCCTGCATGCGGGCGATGAAGGGCGTGATGCCGATGCCGCCGGCCACCCACACCTGGCGGGTTTTTTCGCCGGTGAAGCTGAAGCGGCCGTAGGGGCCTTCCACCGTCGCCGGCTGGCCGACCCGCAGCGTGTCCGGCAACTGCCCAGTGTAGTCGCCGATGCCCTTGATCAGGAAGGACATCCGCCCGTCGCCCTGCCAGGCCGAGGAGATCGTGAAGGGGTGCGCACCTTCGGCCGGGTCGAAGGTGACGAAGGCGAACTGTCCGGCCTCGTGGCCGGGCCAGTGGTCCTGCAGCTTGATCGACACCTTCAGCACCCGGTTGTCCGGGTGGTGGACCAAGGCCTCGATCGTCCCGAGGGCCCGCCGGCGGATGCCCACCTTGCGCCGCAGCGACATCACCGCGGCGACGCTGCCGCCGGCCATCAGGAGGGCCATCACCGGCCCGACGGGCTGGCTCCAGTAGCCGAAGTTCATCAGCACCACCGAGTGGAAGACCAGCAGCAGGTACACCGCCGCCAGCAGCCGATGGGTCTTGAAGAAGTGCCGGTAGGGGAAGCGCTTGATCAGCGCGATGGCGATCAGCACGACCGCTGCGTAGAAGGCCCACTCGCCGATGCTCTCGGCCAGGTCGCGCTGTTCGCGGAACAAGCGGAAGATCGCCACCGTCTCCTCGGCCCGCGGGCCGCGTTTGGGTTTCACGAGCCAGCCCCAGCCGACCGCCCACTTGGGCACCTTGACCCAGGCCCAGTGGGTGACGGCGATCACCAGGCCGGTGATGCCCAGCCACTTGTGCAGCCGGTAGGCCTTGTCGAGGCCGCCAAGCCAGGGCTCGATGCGCACCGGGCGCAGGGCCAGCAGCATGCCGACGCTCATCACGCCGATGCCGAGGATGCCGGTGTACTGCAGTATGGCCGCGCGCAGGGTGAAGAAGGGGTAGCTGGCGCTGAGGATGGGCTCGGCCTGCAGCCACAGGAGGGTGAGGCCGGTGATGAGGGCCACCCAGGTGAGTTTGATGTTGCGCATGTCTTTCGGCCTGCGGCGGCGGGTTATGGTTCGAGCACGTAGGTGCCGGGAGCATCGACCAGCACCGGGTGGCTGGCGGCGCCCATGGGGGGCGGAGCCACCGGGGCGCCCGAGTGGGCCGCCAGCCAGGCCGACCAGTCGGGCCACCAGGAGCCCTCGTGGCGGGGGGCGAGGGCCAGCCATTCGTCGGGCGCGATGTAGTTCTCGCCGGCCGGCCGGTCGAGGGCCTGGAAGTGGCGCCGGGGCTGCCCGGGCGGGTTGACGATGCCGGCATTGTGCCCGCCGCTGGTGAGCACGAAGCGCAGGTCGACACTGGTGAGGTAGTGCAGCTTGTGCACCGAGCGCCACGGCGCCACGTGGTCGGTGACGGTGCCTACGCAGTAGCTCGGGGTGTCCAGGTCGGACAGGGACACCGGTCGGCCGTCCACCAGGTAGCGCCCTTCCGAGAGGGCGTCGTTGAGGAAGAGCTGGCGCAGGTACTGGCTGTGCATGCGGGCCGGCAGGCGGGTGGCGTCGGCGTTCCAGGCCATCAGGTCGTTCATCGGGGCGCGCTCGCCCATCAGGTATTCGCCCACCATCCGCGACCACATCAGGTCGTAGGAGCGCAGCAGCTGGAAGGCGCCGGCCATCTGCCCGGCGCTGAGGTAGCCGGTCTCGGCCATCTGGGCTTCGAGCAGGCTGACCTCGCCCTCGTCGATGAAGAGGGCCAGCTCGCCGGGCTCGGTGAAGTCGGTCTGGGCGCAGAAGAGGGTCATCGAGGCGAGGCGCGCGTCGCCGTCCCGGGCCATGGCGGCGTTGGCGATGGCCAGCAGGGTGCCGCCCAGGCAGTAGCCGGCGGCGTGCACCGGGCGGCCCGGCACGATGGCATTGATGGCGTCGAGGGCGGCGAAGAAGCCGAGCTGCAGGTAGTCGTCCATGCCCATCCCGGCCTCCTCGCTGCCGGGGTTCTTCCAGGAGATGCAGAACACCGTGAAGCCTTGGCCGACGAGGTACTTGATTAGCGAGTTGTGGGGTGACAGGTCGAGGATGTAGTACTTCATGATCCACGCCGGGACGATCAGCACCGGCTCGGGGCGCACCTTGCCGGTGGCGGGGGCGTACTGGATCAGCTCCATCAGCGGGGTGCGCAGCACCACCTTGCCCGGCGTGATGGCCACGTCGCGCCCCACCACGAAGGCTTCGGCGCCGGCCGGTGGCTGGCCGGTGAGGAGGCGCGCGGCATCGTCGGCGAGGTTGCCCAGGCCGTGCGCCAGGTTGAGGCCGGCGGAGGCGAGGGTGTGCTGCAGCACCACCGGGTTGGTGGCCAGGTAGTTGCCGGGCGAGAAGATGTCGAGGAGCTGCCGTGCCGTGAACGACACCACATGCTCGTGGTGGGGCGAGACGCCGGCAATGCCGGTGGTGGCGGCCTGCCACCATTCCTCGGCGAGCAGGAAGGACTGGTGCATCAGGCTGAAGGGCCAGCGCTCCCAGGCCGGGTCGGCGAAGCGCCTATCCCGGGCCGGCGGGGCGATGCAGCGGAGGGCCGGGAAGCCGGGGCTGGCGAAGGCGACGCTGCCAGCGTATTCGGTGATGCGGCGCAGGTGCTCCTGGGCCAGGTTGACGAGCTCGAGGCGCTTGCCCGGCGAGCCGGCCAGGTGGGCCGCCCAGTCGACGGTGGCGAGGAGCAGCGAGACCGGCGAGATCGACAGGGTGGCGCGGGCCACGGCGGCCTGGAAGCGCAGGTCGAGGGGGTTACGGCAGGGCGCGGCCGGCGGTGGCGGGGGGGCGCTGGGCAGGGCTGCGGAGGACCGCGCTGCCGGCTGGGCGGCTTGCCGGGTGGGCTTGGCCTGCGCGGTTCTCGGGCTGGCCTTGCGGCGGGGCGGGCGAGGGGTGTTCATGTCTCGATCCTTTGAAGGGCTCAGGCCTGCATCGCGCTGATCGTCTGGCGCAGGCGGTGGTGGGCGAGGGCGAAGAACGCGGCGCCGATCGCCGCGACCATCAGGAACTGGGGCCACACCACGCCGACCCCCGCGCCCCGGAAGAGCACCGCCTGGGCCAGGCTGACGTAGTGGGTGGTGGGGGCGAAGGACATCAGCACGCGGACCAGCTCGGGCATGCTCTCCCGCGGGGTGAGGGCGCCGGACAGGATCTGCAGCGGCAGCAGCACCAGAATCGACATCAGCCCGAACTGGGGCATGTTGTGGGCGAGGGTGCCCATGAAGATGCCGATCGAGGCGGCGGCAAACAGGTAGAGCAGGGTGGCGACGCCGAACAGCAGCACCGAGCCCGGCACGTCGACGGCCAGGAAGCCCTCGACCACGACCTTCAGCGACAGGCTCGACGCTACCAGCACCACCACCGCCATCGACCACAGCTTGGAGAGCATGATCTCGAGGGGCGTGACCGGCATCACCAGCAGGTGTTCGATGGTGCCGTGCTCCCGCTCGCGGATCAGCGCGGCGCCGGTGAGCAGGATGCCGAGCTGGGTGACGTTGTTGATCACCGCGGTGACGGCGGCAAACCAGGCGGCGTTGAGGTTGGGGTTGAACAGGCTGCGCGGCACCAGCTCGACCGGCTGGGGCGCGGCGGCACGGTAGCGCTGGGCGAAGGCGCGGATCTCGTCGTTCACAATGCTCTGGATATAGCCGGTGCCGGTCTGGGCCTGGCTCTGGCGGGTGGCGTCCACGTTGAGCTGGATCGCCGGCGCCCGGCCAGCCAGCACGTCGCGCTGGAAGTTGGGCGGGATGTCTAGCACGAAGGTGTAGCGCCCGGCGTCCATGCCCTGGTCCATCTCGGCGAGGCTGATCCGGGCCGGCGGGATGAACTGGGGCGGCTGCAGCGCGGCGACGATGCGCTCGGAGAGCTGGGAGCGGTCCTCGTCCACCACCGCCACGGCGGCGCGGTGCAGGCTCTCGGGCTTGGAGTGGGCGTCGGCATACACCGCCACGGTGAACATGAAGACGATCAGGAACAGCATCGTCATATCGCCGAGCAGGCTGTGGAACTCCTTGAGGCCCAGGTGCCAGGTGTTGTGGAGGAGGCTCGTGCGGCTTGCCATGGTGGTCTCCGTCAGCGGCCCTGCTTCCTGAGCAGCAGCATCGACGCGAGGGTGAGCACCGGCACCGCGATGAGCAGCGGTACGAAGGCGCCGCCCAGGTCGGCAAAATCGAGGGCCTTGGCAAAGGTGCCGCGGCTGATCGTGAGGAAATGGGTGGTCGGGTAGGCGGCGCCCACCCACGCGCCGCCGCCTTCGAGGGACGACACCGGGTCGAGCATGCCCGAGAACTGGATTGCCGGTAGCAGCGTGCCGATGGCGGTGCCGGCGATCGCGGCGATCTGGCTGTCGGTGGTGGTGGACATCAGGAGCCCCAGCCCGGTGGTGGCGGTGACATACACCAGCGCCCCGGCGCACAGGGTGAGCAGGCTGCCCTTGAAAGGCACCTGGAACAGAAAGATCGCCAGCAAAAAGAGCAGCGCAAAGTTGAACAGCGACAGCCCGATGTAGGGCAGCTGCTTGCCGAGCAGGAACTCGAGTTTGGTGACCGGCGTGGTGTAAACATTGAGGATGGAGCCGAGCTCTTTTTCGCGCACCACGCCGAGGGCGGTGAGCATGGCCGGGATGAAGACCAGCAGCATCGGGATCACCGCTGGCACCATCGCCACCAGGCTCAGCATCTCGGGGTTGTAGCGGTAGCGCACCTCGATGGCGGCGAGGCCTTGAGCCGGGCTGCCGGTCGCCCGGGCGACCCCCTCGGTGAGCGTGCGGCTGTGCAGGCCGATGATGTAGCCGCGGGC
>JAEUNU010000299.1 GCA_016789125.1 Zoogloea sp.
CGCTTGAAGCGCCGCTTCATCTCCTCGCTGATGTCCTTGAGGCTCATCCGGCCCAGGGGGCTGGGCTCGGGCCGCAGCTGGACGTGGGGCCAGTCGGGAAACTTCCGCCACAGCCCGCCCGGGTCGAGGCCCAACCTCTTCGCCTCCTCGGCCATCACCCGGTAGCCGTTCAGGCCATTGACGAGGCGCTTGGTGGACCATTCGGCGCTACCCTTCACCACCCAGAAGCAGTCCGCCGCCTCGCCCCACTGGTGCCACGACAGGCCCGGCACCGCATTGGTCACCGGGTCGCCGTTCTGCGGCCCGACATTCACGATGCAGTCGGCCAGGTAAGTGGCGCCAGCGGCGCGCAGCTGGGCGACCTTGGCGTCGATCTGCTCCCGCGAGCGGGACTGGCGCCACAGCCTGGCCTGCTCCAGCGGCGTGCGCAGCCCCATGTAGGGCCGCATCTCGACACCGCGGGCGCGGCAGTTGGCGAGGAGCGTTTCGAGCCTGGGCCGGAAGGCGGGGACGAGCAGGGTGAGATCGGCAGCCATGACGGGCCTCCCCGGAGCATGTCCGGATGGGTTGATGGTCCTTCAGGATAGACCGCCGGCCGGCGCTCTGCCTGCGCGGTGGCCGGGCCGATCTGCCCTCCGCCAGGGCACTCGCGCCCCGGCGCGAGACTCACGGCAGCGTCGACGAGACCCTTTGCATGCCTGCAAAGGCTTTCATCATAGTAAGAACCCTTGTTCGCACGCCTGCAACCAAGGGTTCATGCTATGCAATGATCGGTTGCAGGCATGCAAAGGCCTTCATCATAGTAAAAACCCTTGTTTGCACGTCTGCGATCAAGGGTTTTTACTATGATGAGAACGATTGCAGGCATGCGATGAATCTCGACACCGGTGCAATCGATCGTTGCACCGCTGCGATCATCGATGTGCATGCCTCCATCGATGTTCGCAGGCCTGTCGAAAAGCATTGCAGGCTTGCGATGAAGCATTGCAGGCCGCACGAGGCCTTCGACACCCTGCTCATCGACCTGATGCGCCCCGCAACGGCCTTCTCGCCCTCCGCGAGGCGATGCCCCGGCCCTCGTCGCCCGCCCCAAATGCAGAGCGGCGCCTTGCGGCGCCGCCCGTGTTGCCCGGCCTGCCCCCTCGCGGGGGCCGGGGCATGTTACATGCTGCGGCGGTACTGGCCGCCCACGTCGTAGAGGGCCGTGGTGATCTGGCCGAGGGAGCAGTACTTCACCGCATCGACGAGCACCGCGAAGACGTTGCCGTTCTCGATGACGGTCTGCTTGAGCTTGGCCAGCCACTTGGGCGCTTCGTCCTTGTTGCGCTCGTGGAAGTCGGCGAGGCGGGCCAGCTGGCTCTGCTTCTCGTCTTCGCTGGAGCGGGCCAGCTCGATCTCCTGCTGGGCCATGCCCTTCGGGTTGAGGAAGGTGTTGACGCCGATGATCGGGTAGGAGCCGTCGTGCTTCTTGTGCTCGTAGTAGAGCGACTCTTCCTGGATCTTGCCGCGCTGGAAGCCGGTTTCCATGGCACCGAGCACGCCGCCGCGGGAGCTGATCGCCTCGAACTCCTTGAGCACGGCCTCTTCGACCAGGTCGGTGAGCTCGTCGATGATGAAGGCGCCCTGGTTGGGGTTCTCGTTCTTGGCGAGGCCCCATTCGCGGTTGATGATCAGCTGGATCGCCATCGCGCGGCGCACGGACTCTTCGGTCGGCGTGGTGATCGCCTCGTCGTAGGCGTTGGTGTGCAGGCTGTTGCAGTTGTCGTAGATGGCGATCAGCGCCTGCAGCGTGGTGCGGATGTCGTTGAAGTCCATCTCCTGGGCGTGCAGCGAGCGGCCCGAGGTCTGCACGTGGTACTTGAGCTTCTGGCTGCGCTCGTTGGCGCCGTACTTGTTCTTCATCGCCACGGCCCAGATGCGGCGGGCGACGCGGCCGATCACCGAGTATTCCGGGTCCATGCCGTTGCTGAAGAAGAAGCTCAGGTTGGGCGCGAAGTCGTCGATGTGCATGCCGCGGGCCAGGTAGCTTTCAACATACGTGAAGCCGTTGGAGAGCGTGAAGGCGAGCTGGCTGATCGGGTTGGCGCCGGCTTCGGCGATGTGATAGCCGGAGATCGACACCGAGTAGAAGTTCTGCACCTTGTTGTGCACAAAGAACTCCTGGATGTCGCCCATCATCTTGAGGGCGAACTCGGTGCTGAAGATGCAGGTGTTCTGGCCCTGGTCTTCCTTGAGGATGTCGGCCTGCACGGTGCCGCGCACGGTGGCGAGCACCCATTCGCGGATCTTCTC
>JAEUNU010000305.1 GCA_016789125.1 Zoogloea sp.
AACACACAGCTCGTCGCGGGCGTGGGCGTGGATGAAGTCGCGGGCCTTGATGACGTAGTGGGGCGGCTTGCGGCCGTCGGCCTGGTGCAGCTCGGCAGAGTAGTTGTTGGGCTGGGCGAGGATCAGGCCCTTGATCAGCGCCTTCTCGAGGTCGCCGGAAAAGGCGCTGTTGGCGTAGAGGCCGCCGGCGGTCTCGAGCTCGCCGAGCATGTGGCGGACCATCCGCCACCAGGCGGCCGGGCTGCCGTTGGCGGCGTCCATCGAGGGGTCGAAGAGCAGAGGCCGCTCGGCGGGGCGCTGGAGGAGTTCTTCGAGCACCCGGCGCATCGCCGGCCGCGGAATGGCGACGAGGAGCTTGCGGCAGTTGCCGGCAATCGCGAGCTCCTGGTTGATGTCGGGGGTGACGATGACACCGGTGTCCCGGTCGGAGCGGACCCGCCGCCCGCCGCTGGCCAGCTCCTGCTCGCCGTCGAGGGGCAGGCTGAGGCTATAGCTGTTGAGGGGCGTCTCGTCGTGGATGCCGATGGTGACGTCGGTGCCGTACTCGATGACGCCCATCCGGGTGGCCATCGACCGGAGCACGCCGCCCGAATGGTGGAACTGCAGCCGGCTGGGGCGGCCGACCTTGAGCTGGTGAGGGCCGCAGATGGCGGTCATCCACGACAGCGCGCCGTCCGGGTCGTGACGGACGACCCGGATGTCGGGCGGCGGGGTTTCGGGCTGGGTCAGCATCCTGGTCGGGCGCTCGCGATGGGGATAGAGGATTTTGATTGATTCAGCTGTTTTTTCAATGATAGACGAGCCACTGCCCGGCGCAAGCGTACGCGCCCGGCCGGGCTGCACGCCGTCGCTGTCCGGACAAAACGGATAGCGATAGCCAAGCGGGTGGATAGTGCGTCGCTGCGGTTGCCCCTTTAATTGCCCTTGTCGCACAACCTGACATGAGGGCACACCATGAACACCCAAAAGACCATTGCCGAGTGGCGCGAGTTCGTCAGCGGCTGCCTGGATTTCCGCCCGGAGGAGGGCGTTTACCGGATCGCTCGGGACATGTTCACCGAGCCGGAACTGTTCGATCTCGAGATGGAGATGATCTTCGAGAAGAACTGGATCTACGCCTGCCACGAGAGCGAGCTGCCGAACCCCAACGACTACGTGACGATGCGCGCCGGCCGCCAGCCGATGATCATCACCCGCGGCGCCGACGGCGGCCTCAATGCGCTGGTCAATGCCTGCCAGCACCGCGGCGCCACCCTGACCCGCCTCTGCAAGGGCCGCGCGGCGAGCTTCACCTGCCCCTTCCACGCCTGGACCTACAAGGCCGACGGGCGCCTGCTGAAGGTGAAGGCCGGCGACCAGTACGCGGCCGACTTCGACCTCTCCGGGCACAACCTCAAGAAGGCCCGGATCGCCAGCTACAAGGGCTTCGTGTTCATCAGCCTCGACGTTGAGGGCACCGATTCCCTCGAGGACTACCTCGGTGACGCCAAGGTCTTCTTCGACATGATGGTCGCCCAGTCGCCCACCGGCGAGCTCGAGGTGCTGCCCGGGCGCTCGGCCTACACCTTCGACGGCAACTGGAAGCTGCAGTGCGAGAACGGCCTCGACGGCTACCACGTGAGCACCGTGCATTTCAATTACGTTGTCACGGTCAAGCAGCGCCATCAGGTGAATGCCGAGAAGGGCGGCGCGGTGAGCAACACCCTCGACTACAGCAAGCTCGGGGCCGGCGACGCCGCCACCGACGACGGCTGGTTCTCGTTCAAGAACGGGCACAGCCTGCTGTTCTCCGACATGCCCAACCCCTCGGTGCGCCCCGGCTACGCCACGATCATGCCGCGCCTCGTCGACACCTACGGCCAGGGCAAGGCGGAGTGGATGATGCACCGGCTGCGCAACCTCAACATCTACCCCAGCCTGTTCTTCATGGACCAGATCAGCTCGCAGCTGCGCATCATCCGCCCGCTGGCCTGGAACAAGACCGAAGTCATCAGCCAGTGCATCGGCGTGAAGGGTGAGTCGGACAAGGACCGCGAGAGCCGCATCCGCCAGTTCGAGGATTTCTTCAACGTCTCGGGCATGGGCACGCCGGACGACCTGGTGGAGTTCCGCGAAGCCCAGCGCGGCTTCCAGGCCCGCCTCGAGCGCTGGAGCGACATTTCCCGCGGGCACCACAAGTGGGTCGCCGGCCCCACCGCCAACAGCGAGACGATCGGCATCCAGCCGGTGCTGACTGGCACCGAATTCACCCAGGAAGGGCTCTACGTCAACCAGCACGGCGCCTGGCAGCGCTCGCTGCTGAAGGGCCTCGAGCGCAAGGCCCAGCAAGCGTCGCAAGCTGCCGAAAAGGAGTAAGCAGATGAACCCGAACCACCAGCATTCCGTCGAGCAGTTCCTCTACCGCAAGGCCGAGCTGTGCGACAGCCAAGCCTGGGACGACTACCTGGCGCTCTTCGACGAGCAGAGCGAGTTCCACGTCCCGCAGTGGGACTCCGAGCACAGCTACACCACCGACCCGCGGCGCGGCATGTCGCTGATCTACTACGCCAACCGCTCCGGCCTCGAAGACCGGGTGTTCCGCCTGCGCACCGGCCGCTCCGCCGCGTCCACCCCGATGCCGCGGACGATGCACCAGATCAGCAACGTGCGCATCCGCGAGATGGAGGGCGGCGAGCTCGAGGTGAAGGCCAACTGGGTCACCCACCACTACCGCTTCGATGTGTCCGACTGCTTCTATGGCTACGCCACCTACCACCTGCGGCCGGACGGCGAGAGCTGGAAGATCACCCGCAAGCATGTGGTGCTGCTGAACGACCGTATCAACGCGGTGCTCGACTTCTACCACCTGTAGCGCCCCGGCTTTGGACGACGGGCTTCCACTCGGGGCGAGACTGTGAGAAAAAGCGGCTTGGCAGCCCGCCCGTCGTGGCGGGCCCGGCCAAGCCCAAAAACCGGCACGCGCCCCGCGTGGCACGGAAAAAATACAACGGAGACAAGAACATGATTCAACTCAAAGGCGCCGCGGCGCCCCGCCGCGCGCTTGCCGCTGGCGCACTGCTGGTGGCCTCGGTGTTTGGCGCCACCTCTGCCCTGGCCCAGGGCAGCCCGATCCGGGTCGGCCTGATGCTGCCGTCCACCGGCACCTACGCCGCGCTCGGCACCGCCATCACCAACGGCTTCAAGCTCCACGTGGCCGAGCAGGGCGGCAAGCTCGCCGGCCGGGACGTGGAGTACTTCACCGTCGACGACGAGTCCGACCCCTCCAAGGCCACCGAGAACGCCAACAAGCTGGTCAAGCGCGACAAGGTGGACGTGCTGGTCGGCACCGTGCACTCGGGCGTCGCGCTGGCGATGGCCAAGGTCGCCCGCGAGAACAAGACCCTGCTGATCGTGCCCAACGCCGGCGCCGACGAGCTCACCGGCCCGCTGTGCGCGCCGACCCTGTTCCGCACCTCCTTCACCAACTGGCAGCCGGCCTACGCGATGGGCAAGGTCGCCGCCCAGAAGGGCCACAAGAAGATCGTCACCCTCACCTGGAAGTACGCCGCCGGCCTGCAGGCCGTCGAGGGCTTCAAGGAGGCCTTCGAGCAGAGCGGTGGCAAGGTCGTCAAGGAAATGACGCTGCCCTTCCCGAACGTCG
>JAEUNU010000180.1 GCA_016789125.1 Zoogloea sp.
AAGCTGCCGTGGGCGAGGTTGATGATGCCCATGATGCCGAACACCAGCGTCAGTCCGCTTGCCACCAGAAAGAGCAGCAGGCCGTACTGGAGCGAGTTCAGCGTCTGGATCAGGAAGGAAGCGAAATCCATGACGTGCTCCTGCCCGGCCGTCACGGAGGATGGCCGGCGAAAGAGAGTTGAATGCGAAAGGACGAGCCGCGGAGGCCCGCAGCGCGTCCGTCGGAGCGGCCCGCGCCAGGGCGGTGGATCGTCACCGGACGCCCCCTGCCGCTCGGGCAGGGGGCTTCATCGACGCGGCGGCGATCCGGCCTCGCGGGCGGGCCGGCAACGGGCAGACGCTTACATCTTGCAGCCGCGGGCCGGGTCGGCGAGGCCCTTGATCAGGGTGCTGACGACCTTGTTCTGCCCCCCCTGGACCTCGCGCAGGTAGATGTCCTGCACCGGGTTGTGGGCCTTCGAGAGGGTGAAGGTGCCGCGCGGGCTGTCGACCTTGGCGGCCTCCATGGCCTTGATGATCTCGGCCTGTTTGGCCGGGTCGCCACCGGCCGCGCTCAGGCCGGCGTGGTAGAGCTGGGCCGCGTCGTAGCCCTGCATGGCGTAGACGTCGGGCTGCAGCTTGTAGGTCTTGGCGTAGTTGAGGCGGAAGGCGGCATCCTTCTTGTTGGGGAGGCCGTCGGCGTAGTGCAGCGTGGTCTGCAGGCCCTTGCCGGCTTCGCCCATCGCGTCGAGGGTGCCGTCGGTGAGGAAGCCCGAGGCGTACAGCGGGATGCTGTTCTTGAGGCCGGCCGCGTGGTAATCGCGGACGAACTTGGCCGCCCCGGCACCGGCGAAGAAGACATACACCGCGTCGGGCTTGAGGGCCGCGATCTCGGTGAGGAAGGGCTGGAACTCGACGTTCGGGAAGGGCAGCGTCATCTCCTTGACGATCTTGCCGCCGCCCTTTTCGAAGCTCTCCTTGAAGCCGTCGATCGACTGCTGGCCGAAGGAATACTTCCAGGTCAGGGTGACCACCCGCTTGTGGCCCTTGTCGGCCACCACCTTGCCCATCGCGTAGGCCGGCTGCCAGGCCGAGAACGAGGTGCGGAACAGGGTCGGTGCGCACAGCGGGCCGGTCAGTTCGTCGGCGCCGGCGTTGGCGACCAGAAACAGTGTCTTGTTCTCGCGGGCGACCTTGGCCATCGCCAGCGCGACGCCCGAATGCACGGTGCCGACCAGCACATCCACCTTGTCGCGCTTGACCAGCTTGTTGGCGTTCTCGGTGGCCTTGGAGGGGTCGGATTCATCGTCGACGGAGAAGTATTCCACCTCACGCCCACCCAGCTTGCCGCCCTGCTCCGTCACGAAGAGTTTGAAGCCGTTGCCGATCGCCGTGCCGGGCGAGGCGTAGGTGCCGGTGGACGGCAGCATCAGGCCAACCTTGACCTTGGGCTGGGCCTGGGCACCGACGGCTCCGCAGGTGGCGGCGAGGGCAAGAGCGAGGGCTGCCTTGCCGAAGATTTGCTGAGTGGTTTTCATGAAAATGTCTCCTCGTCTCTTTGTACGATGGTGTGTTTATTCGGGCATGGCGCGCATCGCGTGGGCCGGGAGAGGCAGGCACGCGGTGCAAGCGCCACTTCTTGAGATTACCTCAATTTATCGAGAAATCAATAGAATCTATAAAAATCCGTGCAATCCTCACCGGTTCCGGCCCGAGCGGGGCAGCCATGGCCCGGCGCAGGCCCCGCTGGGCGTGGAAAGCCGACGCGAAAGCGGTGCAGGGAGAGGGAGGACTTTGTCGATTTCGCCAGGCCGCTCTGGGCGCAAGCGGCCGGGAAGGCGGCACAACGGGGGCCGACCGGCCGCCGGCTAGGCCGTGCTGCGCTCGATCATTGCGATCAGCGTGTCTTCGGGGAGCACGTCGCCCACCTGCACATGCACCGACACCACCCGCCCGGCCACGCTGCTGGGCACGTCGGTGCTGACCTTGCTGGTCTCGGTGCGGACGATGGTCTGGTTGAAGCGGACAACATCGCCGGGAGCGATCAGCACCTCGGTGACGAAGGCCCCCTCGCCGGCGCAGTTGCCGCAGCTTTTCCAGCAGACAGGCCACAGGGGCGAACGGACCTCGACAGCTGCCGGCATCGACGCGCTCCTGGAGGGAACACCCGCGCTCAGCGGGTGCAAGCCTCGGCGGCCTTGGGTTCGAGGTGGGGCAGCAGCACCGGCCCCATCGACTTGAGGATCTGCACCGGCAGCGCCGAGGTGAAGTTGAACTTGCCGGCCTCGGGCCCCATCACGTAGGCGGTGAGCGTGCCGAAGTGCCGCGGCCCCAGGTAGAACACGAAGGTCGCGGTGCGGTTGAGCGCCACGCCCCGGGCGCCGCCCCGGCCGATGACGATGCGGTTGTCGCCGGTGCCGGTCTTGCCACCGAGGGCCAGCGGCGTGCCGTCGGCGAGCTTGAAGGCCCCCGACAGGCGCCGCGCCGTGCCGCCCTCGACCACCTCCGACAGCGCCGTGCGCAGCGCCGCCGCCACCTCGGCCGGCAGCACCCGCTCGCCTTCGCCGGCCTTGGGGGCAAAGCGCGTCTCGTAGGGCGTGCCGACCGCGAAGTTGAGGCGGTCGACCCGCAGCGTGGGCTGGCGGATGCCGTCATTGGCGATGATGCCCATCAGCTCGGCGAGCGCCGCCGGCCGGTCGCCAGAGCTGCCCAGCGCGGTGGCGAACGAGGGCACCAGGTGGCCGAAGGGGTAGCCCACCCGCGCCCAGCGCCGGTGGATGTCCACAAAGGCCTCGAGCTCCAGCATGGTGTAGATGCGGGAATCCTTGGCGCCCTTGTGGCGGGTGCGGAACAGCCAGCGGTACACCGCCTGGCGCTCCTCGGCGCTGTCCTTGACCGCGTCGGCCCAGCTGGCGTCGGGCTTCTGCTGCAGGTAGGCGGCGAGCCACAGCTGCAGCGGGTGGAGGCGTGCCACGTAGCCCCGGTCGGCCAGATCGTAGGCCTCGAGGCCGTTGCGGGTATAGAGCTTGTCGATGTTCTGCTCGGAGAACTCCTTGCCGTCGAGGCGCTCTTTCAGGAACTCGCCGAGCGCCTGGGGCGTGGCCTGCGGCGAGAGGTAGAGGAACACCGCGGCGAGGCGGTCCACGCCGGGGCGCAGGTCGTCGAGCAGGTCTTCGCGGATCTCGTCGGGCTTCTTGCCGCGGTACTTGTTCCAGAAGCGGCGCAGGTAAACCTGGCCTTCCCGGTCGGCGAAGCGGGCGAGGTATTCCTGCCGCCGCGGGTCGTCCTCGTCCTCGAGGAGCCTGGAGAGGTTGTCGGGGCCCTGGTAGATGGTGTGGCGCACCACGTCGCGCATGATGCGCACGAAGGGCAGGTTGATCGAGCCCTGCAGGGCCTCGCGCACGGTGGGCTGGCGGCCGTCGTCCTGGCGACGGAAGTTGTTGAAGGTGTGCACGCCGCCGCCGGTGAAGAAGCTCTCGCCGGGGCTGGCCGAGTAGCGCCGCTCGAGGGCCGCCTGGAGCATCGCCGGCAGGCTGCGGTCCTTGGCACCGGCGAGGTATTCGATGGCCCACAGGCTGAGGCGGTCGCGGGAGTCGGGCTTGACGGCACGCAGCTCGGCAGGGGGCTTGCCGGCGTATTTGTCGTGCAGCTCGGCGACGATCTCGAGGTAGGTGGTGAGCACCCGCAGCTTGGCGGTGGAGCCGAGCTCGAGCTTGCTGCCTTCGTTGATGTCGAGGGCCTGGTCGCTGGTGTCGGTCTGCACCCGCACCCGGTTGCCGCCGGGCGTGCTCTCGACGAGGTTGAAGCTGTAGCGCACCGCGCCGAGGCTGGCCGGGCTGAGCATGCGATCGCCGGCGAGGCCCTGCTGGCGGGCGAACTCGGGTTCGCCGAGGCGCTCCAGGAAGTCGCTGACGGATTTCTGCAGGGCGCCGTCGAGGGTGGTGGCCACGTCGGCATCGAAGCGGTCGAGCTCATACAGCGAGGCGTCGAGCATGCCGGCCAGGCGGTTACGGATGGTCATCGTGCCCTTGCCGAGGTCCGCCGGCAGCAGGGCCGGGTTGGCCTGCATGTCGCGAAACTTTAACGGCTCGGCGAGGGCTGCGTCGCGCAGCGCGGGGCTGATCATGCCGTGGTCGGCGAGCAGGCGCAGGTAGCTCGCCGACAGCTGGGCGAGCCGCTCGCGCCCGCCACCGGCGAGGTAGAACGACGGCCGGCGGTGGGCGATCATCAGCGCCACCACCTGGTGCAGCGCGCGGCCCTGGGCGGCCAGCTCCGCGCCGCTGGCCTCGGGGGCGGCGAGCAGCTTGTTGGCGGCCTCGAAATCGGCCGCGAACCACACCCACAGGCCGTCGCCGAGGCCATTGACCTCGCCATGCCCCGGCGCCGCCGAGAGCGGCACGGTGTTGAGGTAGTCGAGCAGCAGGCGCCGGCGGGCCGGCAGGGTCTCTTCGCCGTCCTGGTAGGCGCGCACGCTGGCGGAGGCCATCTGGCGCAGCTTCTCGCTGCCGCTGTAGGTCACGCCGTCGCGGGAGTGGCGGTATTTTTCGATCTGGGTGGCCAGGGTGCTGCCGCCGGGGGCATCGAAGTCGCTGCTCACCAGGTGCCCGACCCGGCCCAGCACGGCGCGGGCGAAGCGCACCCAGTCGACGGCCGGGTTCATCAGCGGGCGGGATTCGTCGAGGAGGTCGCGGTTCTCGATGAACATCAGCGCCTGGGCCACCCGCGGCGGCACCGCGGCGAAGTCGGCGTAGGCCCGGTAGGGGTAGCGGAAGCCGTGCAGCGGCTTGCCGCGGCAGTCGGCCACGTCGAGGCCGGCGCGGGTTTTCTCGTGGTAGGGGGCGAACAGGCCGTGGCCGGTGTAGTCGAGCAGGTCCTTCGAAAAACGGGCCTGCTCGGTGAGGGCGTAGCCACGCTCGGCAAGGCGCTGGGTGATGCGCGGCAGCTCGGTGTAGCCCATGCGCTGGTCGAAGGGGCCGTAGAGCGGGAAGCGGATCGCCTCGCTGGGGCCCTTCAGCACCTGGAAGCTCAGGCTGCGGGCGTAGGGCGCGAGCTGGGAGGCCTGGAAACGGGAGGTCTCGATCTCTTCGGCCAGCCAGTAGCCGCCGGCCGTGAGCAGCACCGCCAGCAGCCCGACGGCCGTGGCGTGGCGGCGCAGGAAGCCGCGGGCGGGCACGGGCGCGGCCGGGGCGGCGGGCTCGGGCGGAGGCGTCTCGGCGGGGGGTGTTTCGACGGCGGGGGTATCGACGGGATCGTTCGGGCTCACGGGGGAAAATCTTGAATGTTGCGCTGCCACAAGTATCGCCTATCCGCCATGACGGAATCGATAAAAATGCAGCGCGACTGCCGGCCCCGACGGGCACGGCGCGGAGGCTTCGTCAGATGACCTTCTTGAACAGCGCGGCGGTCTCGAGGGTCTCGATCGGCTTGTGGAAGAGCTCGCCGAAGATGCGATCGACCATCGTGTAGCGGCCCTCGCTGAGCAGGATCGAGTGGCAGATGTTGTCGGCCGGGCTCTCGAAATGGCGGATGCCGTATTCGGCGAGATCCATGTCGAGCACGTACTCGCAGTCGCGCCCGATGCCCGGGGAGACGTCGAAGTAGGTCTTGGCGGTGGCGTCCACGTTCCACCAGTGCTGCACGATCTCGGTCCTGTTGAGCGCCTTGTCGTGGGGCCGTACCAGCCAGCCGCTGACGATCTTGATGTTGCGCTCCCGATCGATCCGGCGGTGGGCGTTCATGTAGCCGTTGCCGTCCTCACCGCCGCCGAGCTGCTGGACGCTGACCTGCCGCACGCCGTACCTGGCAAACGGCTGTCGGTCGCGGATGAAATCCCTGGTGGCTTTGTACATGGATATGAAACCTGAAGGATGGAGCGAAAGCCGCCGCGCCCTCACGGGCCTACGGCGGACGTTCCGGATTATGGCCCAAAACGGCCGCCTGCCAAGGGGGCGCCGGGCGCCGGCAAGTCTGGCACACTTGCCACGCCCTTTCTCCGAGCACCTTGCCCCCGATGAGCCTCCACGCCGCCTCGCTGCGCGAACAACTCTCCCGGCTGCGCCCCCGCCGCCTGTGGCCCGTGCTGCTGGTGGCCCTGGGCTGCGCGCTGGTGCTCTCGCTGCTCGCCTTCGGCCGCCTGCATTCGCGGGTCGGCGTGGAGGCGATGCACGAGACCCAGGCCTACAAGCAGCGGATCGACCGCTTCGACGCGCTGCTGGCCCTGGTGCTCGACGCCGAGACCGGCGTGCGCGGCTACCTGCTCAACGAGCACAAGCGGGTGTACCTCGAGCCCTACGAGGAGAGCAGGGTGAACATCGGCCCGCTGCTGGCCCGGATCGACCAGGACTACCCGCCGGAGAGCACCGACCGGCAGGAGGTCGAGATGCTCGCCGAGCTGATCCGCCTCAAGCTCAAGCTGCTCGCCGACACCGTCGAGGCGGGCCGCGTGATCAGCGCCGGCCCGCCCGGCCAGGGCGGCATCGGCAAGGCCTACACCGACCAGATCCGCCTGTCGATCAGCGTGCTGCGCGAGCGCCTCGAGGAGCGCAACCGGGCGCTGGTGAGCGAATCGATCACCCGCTTCGGCGAGATGGAACACGCGGTCACCCTGCTGGCCCTCGGCGCCATCGGGCTGATCGTCATGCTGTTCGCCGTGCAGCAGCGCCAGGCCAGCCTGCGGGTGCGCATCGGCGAGCTGCTCGAGCGGGAGAACCTGGCCCTCGAATCCACGGTGTCCCAGCGCACCCGCGAGCTGTCGGACCTCGCCAGCTACCTCACCGATGCCCGCGAGGCCGAGCGGGCGCGCCTCGCCCGGGAGCTCCACGACGAGCTCGGCGCCCTCCTCACCGCCGCCAAGATGGACGCCAGCTGGCTGCTGCGCAGCCTCGGCGCCCAGGCCGGGCCCGACATCCAGGCCCGCTTCCGGCGCCTCATCGACACCATCGGCTCCGGCATCACCATCAAGCGGCGCATCATCGACGACCTGCGCCCGCCGCTGCTCCAGGGCCTCGGCCTGGTCGAGGCCCTGCGCGCCCTCACCGACGCGCTGCGCGGCGAGTTCCAGCTGGCCCTCGACCTTCCGGCGGCCGACCCGCCGTGCACCGAAGAGCAATCTCTGGCCCTCTTCCGCATCGTCCAGGAGTCCATCACCAACATCCGCAAATACGCTCACGCCCGGCGCATCGAGGTCGGGCTGAAGCTCGAGGGCCAGGACATCCACCTGTGGGTGAGCGACGACGGCGACGGCTTCGACCCCGACAGTCCGCAGCTCAGCCGCCACGGCCTGGCCGGCATGAAACACCGGGCGCAGATGTTTGCGGGCCGCTTCGATGTGCTCTCGGCCCCCGGCGCGGGCACCCGGGTCGACGCCCGGATGCCGCTGCAGCCGGCCTCAGCCGACCATCAGGCCGTGGCGTAGGGCATAGGCCGCCAGCTCGGCGTTGCTGGCCACCTCGAGCTTCTCGAGGAGGCGCGAGCGGTAGGTGCTCACCGTCTTGACACTGAGCTTGAGCGTGTCGGCGATGCCCGACACCGACTCGCCCTTCGCCAGCCGCAGGAACACCTGCAGCTCGCGCTCGGAGAGGCTCTCGTGGGGCAGCGCCGCCGAGACGCCGGCCAGCTCGTCGGCGAGCAGCTCGGCGGTGCGCGGCGACACGTAGCGCCGGCCCTGGGCCACGGTGCGGATGGCGCGGATCAGCTCGTCGCGCTCGCAGTCCTTGCACAGGTAGCCGTTGGCCCCGTTGCGGATCATCGGCAGCGCGTAGCGCTCCTCGGGAAAGCCGCTCAGCACCAGCACCTTGAGCGCCGCGTAGCGCTGGCGCACCGCACGGAGCACATCCACCCCGCTCGCACCGGGCAGCGAAAGGTCGAGCAGCAGCACGTCGCAGGGCTGCTCGCGCAGCTTCTGCAGTGCCTCCTCGCCGGAGGCCGCCTCGAACTCGACGCGCAACCCCAGCTCGTCGGCGAGCATCTCCCGGAACCCCGCCCGCACGATCCTGTGATCGTCAACAATCGCCAACCGCAACATGAGCACGTCCTCCAGGCCAAGTGGGGCAATTGTAGCGACACGCCCCGCCGCCGCCATGCTCCCCGATTCCGACGGTGACGACGGAATGCGCCTACGCCCGCCTCCGGCATCGTCGGACAGCCCGCCGGCGCGCTGCGGCACGGGCGCGCCAGCAGCTGCGACTACATCAGCCACAACCCATGGCGGGCTGCCGCCATCATCGGCGCGATCGGCGTGCTCCTCGGCGCCGCGATCAGCCGTCGCCCCTGACGGCACCGGCCGTGGGGGCCTTGTGGGACAAGGCCTACACGGCTATCGGCGGCAACCGACTGCCCACCCCTGGCGATCCGCGCGAAGATGTCGCCATGACATTCCCCCGCCCGCCGGGAGCACACGATGAAGACCACCGCCGCCATCCGCACCGCCCTGCGCCGCCCGCTGCTGCTTGCCGCGCTGGCCGGCAGCCTGACGATCGCCTTCCTGGCCGGCGCCACCACCGCCCACACCCTGCTCGCCCCGCGCCCGGTCGACCGCGCGCTGGCCACCACCGCGCTGCCCGGCAGCCCACCCTGGCAGCCCGACGAGCACGCGATCGGGCGCGACATCTACTCCCCCCGTGGCACGCCCCTGGGCCGCCTCGTCGCGGTGTTCGACCGCCGCGCCGGCCAGGGCGCCTACGCCCTGATCGCCACCTACGACCGCGACGCCCAGCTCGCCGGCGAGATCGCCGTGCCGATGAGCCGGCTCGACCTGCAGGGCGAACGCCTGGTGCTCTCCAGCCCCGCGGGCGATCCGCCCGATGGCGAGGCGCGCCGCTGGCAGATGTAAGCGGGGCCGGCCCTCAGCCTCCGATGTCCAGCGCCTGCACCGCCACCGGCCGGAAGGCGCCGCAGGCCTCGTCGTAATCCAGCCGCTCCACGCTGCAGCGCCGCTCGCCCGCCACCAGCGCGTGGCGGATCACTTTCACCGAATTCGGATGCCCTCCGCGCAAGCGGCGGGATGTCGCGGTGCCCGCCAGCGCCGTCCAGCAGCCCCGCGCCACCGGGCCATAGCGCTCGGCCAGCGGGCGGCACAGCGCCGCATGGACATGCCCCGACAGCACCAGATCGGCCCCCGCCAGCGCCCACGCCGTTACCGCCTCCCGCGCTCCACGGGCAATGTCGGCCTCGTCGGCCCGGGTGGCCACGTCCAGCGGATGGTGGACCACCACCACCCGCAGCTGCCCCGCTTGCGCCCGGCGCAGGCGGCGGCTCACCGCGTCGACCTGCGCCGGAGAAATCTCCCCGTGCCGATGGCGCCAGCGGCGCGTGCTATCGACCCCCACCACCAGCAGGTCGGGCAGCCTGCCCGCGGCCACCGCCCCATCGCCGAAACAGCGCCGGAAGCCGCGGTAGGGGCACAAGAGGCGCGACAGGGGATCGAACAAGGGCAGGTCGTGGTTGCCCGGCACCACCAGCCGCGGGCAGCCGCGCCACGAAGGCCTCCGCCGCGAACTCGGCGGGCCGGGCGCGCTGGGTCACGTCGCCGGAGACGACGACCAGATCCGGCCCCAGAGCCTCGGCCAGCGCCAGCAAGGCTTCCACCAGCGGCGGGCGTCCGGTGCCGAAATGGAGGTCGGAGACCTGCAGGATGATGCTCATGTCGCCTCCCGCGGCGCCAGCAGCCACAGGGGCCGCTCGGCCACGCTGAAGACCAGCGGCGGACGCATCCGGGTGCTTTCGCCGTCGATCGCCACCGCCACGTCCCGCACCGGCCACCAGCGCCGCCCCGGCTCGATCTGCAGGCGCCGGAACACCAGGCGCTCCACCGCGTCGGCTTCACCCAGGCGGCCCAGGGCGCCCTTCAGCGCCAGCCCGAGGAGGGCCCCGCGGCCGAGCGGCCGCAGCACCAGCCCGACCAGCCGGCCGGCCTCCAGCTCTGCCGCCTCGGGCACACCGAGCTGTTCAAGCTGAAGGCGGTTGTTGGCCACGAACACCGTTGAGCTGGTGAGGCTGCGCTCCACCCCGGTGCCGTCAGGCGCGCCGGCCTGCAAACGGATCGGGTGCTGGCGGTGTTGCCCCAGGAGCGTCAGCAGCGCCGCGCCCCAGGCCGTCAGCCGGCTGCGCCCCCACTGCTGCTTGAAAGCCTCCCGGTCCTCCAGCAGGCGCGGATAGAGGCCGAAGCTGGCATTGACCAGAAAGACACGCCCGTTGAGGCTCCCCACCTGCACCGGCCGCAGGCGGCCGCCCAGCACCGCGGCCACCGCCTCGGTCGGATCGACGGGGAAGCCGTGGCAACGGCCGAAGTAATTGAAGGTGCCCTGGGGGATCGCGCTGAAGGCGACGCCGGCGCCCATCGCCGCGCGGGCCACGGTGTTGAGGGTTCCGTCGCCCCCCACCGCCACCAGCAGGCCACGCAATGCGCCGGCGTGGGCCGCCGCGGCAGCGGCGGTCGCCTCGAGTTCGCCCGCCCGGGCCACCTGGCGCACGCTCACCTGGCAACCGGCGGCACTCACCGCATCGCGGATCACCCCGGCCAGTGCCTCGCCCTGCCGGCGGCCGGCGGCGCCATTGAGCACCACCACCCAGGGCGGCGGGCTGGCCAGGGAAGGCGCCGGGCCGGGCATGGGCGGGGCCGCACCGAACTCTTCATGGCGGCTCACAGGGGCAGGCGGACACCCCTGGCAGACCGGATCTTCGACGACGGGACGGGAGGGCTCGGTCACGGGCACACAGCCTCGGGGGGGTTTGATCGACCTTTCAAGCCTAGCGCCAGCGCCCCGGCGCGCCTGTGGGCCCAGCCCTCGACGCACTGTAGGACGGCACCGACAGACACGCCGCCGAAGCCGGGAGTAATCTCGGCCGGAATTCGCCCGGGGCGGACGTGGGAATCGGCTGACAGACGATTCGGCCCTGCCCGACGGCGACGCCCCGAAGGCACACCTAGACTGGCAATCGACACCGGCAGCGCCCCCGCGCCATCCCTGCCACCGCACGCCCCGCCCCAGACGAGTCGCCCATGCCTCCAGTTCCGCCACTGAAAACCGTGATCGTCGAGGACAACCCCGTTCTCCTGGACCTGCTCACCGGGATGCTCGCCAGCATTCCAGGTGTCGACCTGGTCGGCCACGCCGACAGCGAGCCCGCCGCCATCGCGCTGCTCCGGGACGCGCGCCCCCAGCTGGCCATCGTCGATCTCGAGCTGCGCGCAGGCACCGGCCTCAAGGTGCTCGGAGCGCTCCAGGACGCGTCCGCCGATTTCGGCGCGCCCCAGGCGGTGGTGTTCTCCAACCACGCCCATCCGGCGGTCAAGAGCCGCTGCCTCGACCTGGGCGCGGTGGCGTTCT
>JAEUNU010000015.1 GCA_016789125.1 Zoogloea sp.
GAAGAGGGGGAAAGCATCCAGGTTTCGGAGTTCGTCAAGTCGGCATACCGTGCCTCGGACATGGATACGGTGCGGGTCATCCGCATGATCGCCACCACTGGTCGGCCGCAGTAGCGTGCCTCTTCCAGGGATCCAACAGACAATCAGGAGAACCCATGAGCATCGACAGACCCGAGATCCGATCCTTCCAGCCGCCTGTGCGAACCCTGATGGGGCCCGGGCCTTCCGATGTCCCGCCCCGGGTTTTGTCTGCCCTGGCCCGGCCGACCGTCGGCCACCTGGATCCGGCCTTCGTCGGGATGATGGATGAGCTCAAGGCCCTTCTCCGCTACGCCTTCCAGACCCGCAACGAGCTGACCTTTCCGGTTTCGGGCCCCGGTTCCCTGGGCATGGAGACCTGCTTCGTCAATCTCGTGAGTCCGGGCGACAAGGTCATCGTCTGCGTGAATGGCGTTTTCGGCGGTCGCATGGCCGAGAACGTCCGGCGCCTCGGTGGCGTGGCGGTCGTCGTCGAAGATCCGTGGGGCGCGCCGGTGGACCCGGCCAAGGTCGAAGAGGCGTTTGCAGCAAACCCCGACGCGGCCCTGCTGGCCTTCGTGCACGCCGAAACCTCCACCGGCGCCCTCTCCGATGCGGCGGCGTTGGCGGCGATCGCCCGGCGCCACGGTGCGCTGACGATCATGGACTGCGTGACCTCCCTCGGCGGTGTGCCGGTCCTGCTCGACGAGTGGGGCATCGACGCAGCCTATTCCGGCAGCCAGAAGTGCCTGTCGTGCACTCCGGGCCTGTCACCGGTGAGTTTTTCGGAGGCTGCGGTGGCGCGCATCAAGGGCCGCAAGAGCCCCTGCCCGAGCTGGTTCCAGGATCTCGGCCTGGTGCTGGGCTACTGGAGCGGTGCGAAGCGCACCTATCACCACACGGCGCCGGTGAATCCGCTGTATGGCCTCCACGAATCCCTGGTGATTCTTGCCGAGGAAGGCCTGGAAGCCGCCTGGGCGCGCCACCGCGACAACCATTTGCGCCTGCGCGCCGGCCTGGAGGCGTTGGGCATGCGTTTCGTGGTGAGCGAGGAAGCCCGTCTGCCGCAGCTGAATTCGGTTTGGGTGCCCGAAGGCGTCGATGAAGCGGCAGCGCGGACCCGTCTGCTGCAGGAGTTCGGCCTGGAGATCGGTGCCGGTCTGGGGGCTCTGGCTGGCAAGGTGTGGCGGATCGGCCTGATGGGGCATTCGAGCCGCCCGGCCAACGTGGCGCTGTGCCTGGCTGCCCTTGAGGCGGTGATCAAGGGCTGAGCCACATCTTCGGCCCCATCTGCGCCGGGCCCCTCGAAGGGCTGCCCGGCTGCTTTGGCAGGTGGAGTCTGGAGACCCGGTGTCGGGGCCGCCGGCCAATAGCCGGCCGGTTGTCAGCGGGTTGCGGCTTCGATTTCCTTCTGACGCTGGGCGGCCTGTTGCTGGGTGTCGGCGATCTGCTGTTCAAGCTTTTCCTTCGTCGCCAGGGCGTTCTCGGCCTCGCTGGCCTTGAGCTTGGCGGCCGTGACGGTTGCGCTTCCGCTGTCACCCAGGCCACAGGCCGAGAGGGATGCGGCGAGGCACAGGCAAGCGGTCAGCAGGGCGGTGGGCCGTGCATGACGGCGATGGGGATGGCGCGGCATGGTGTGCTCCGTCGGGCTGGTGAACGGGATGAGGCCCCCGGCCGGAACGAGCGCGTCGGGTTGACCTGCTGCAACCTTAGCGCCGTTTGTGCCTTTCGTCATGTGCCCTCGCGCGGCAGGGCGCCGCGCGGGGCTGGTGAGGCGACTGTCGGCGGTTTTACTTCTTGGCGCTTTCCGTGCCGCTGACGGTGAGCTCGCCCTTCAGCTTGGTGATGCTCTTTTCGCCAAAGCCCTTGACGTTCTTCAGGTCTTCGACGCTCTTGAAGGGGCCGTTCTTGCTGCGGTAATCGATGATCGCCTTGGCCTTGGACGGGCCGATGCCCTTGATGCCGTCCAGGTCACTGGCGGTGGCCGTGTTGAGGTTGACGGCGGCAAATGCCATGTTGATGCCGAAGATACCAAGGGCGAGGAAGGACAGGATGGTCTTCATGGTGTGGGCTCCGCTGGTTGAGTGACGCTGTCATTATAGTGTATGTTTTTACATTGATGACAAGGGGGTCGGCAACATTTCGAGAGATTTTTTTTGAGACCAAACCGAGTGCCCGGCGTTAAATGGGCAATACCCGCCCCGGAGTGCCCCATGAAGCGCCTGCTTGCCGTCCTGTTTGCGACCACCTCTCTTGCGGGCTGCGTGATGGCCCCGGTCGACCCGGGCCCCTATCCCATGCCGGACGGCCGTTATCCGGCGCAGTATCCACCCGTCTATCCAGCACCCTATCCGGGCTACCCCGGGACAGGGACGGTGATCATCCAGCGGAGCTACACGCCGCCGCCGGTCATCATCCAGCGCTCGCCGCCTCCCGTGATCATCCAGCGTCCTCCTCCGCCGGCTCGGCACGGGTTCGAGCCCGGCCACGAGCGCTGGCGAGAGCGCCAGCATGACCGGGGCTTCGAGCGCGGGCCGTCCTTCGGGCCTGGCCAGGGGAATGGGCCGCAGATGGCGCCGGGCTTCACACCGCCTCCGCGCCCGCAGGCTCCGATGGGGCCCGGAGGCGGGATGCCGCCCAACCGCAGCCCGGACGCCCGGCCCGACAATCGTGGTCCGGAGCGTGGGCCGGGCCGCGAGCCCCAGCGGGGCCCGGACAAGGGGCATGGTTTCGGTGCCGGCCACGGCCCATCGGGCGAGATGCGGCGCTGAAGCGTGTCGAGGCGATCAAGGCCGGGATAAATATCGGCGGACTGGGTAGTATTCGGGCGGGCGGCGCATTTCCGGCGTCGCCCGCTTCCGTCAGCCGGTGCTCTCCATGTCCAGCCACGCCTCCTTTGCCACCCACGAACATCGGCTGAGTCTGGCCGAGATTCTCGACGTGCTGGTTGCCGACGGCCTGGTGGCGCGGGCCGACGCCGATGCCTTGTTGCTGGCCCAGCGCCGGAGGGCCGGCGAAGCTCATCCGCTGGTGCTCATCGCCGGCCAGAAGTGGCATGCGTTGCAGCAGCCCCATCGCCTGCTGGGGCTCGAAGAGCTGACCGAATGGCTGGCGGGCAAGGTCGAGCTGGATTACCTGCGCATCGACCCGCTCAAGATCGACTTCGCCGCGGTGACCGGGGTGATGTCGTCGGCCTATGCCACGCGTTTTGGCGTGCTGCCGATCCAGGTGGGCCTGCGCGAGGTGGTGGTGGCGACGACCCAGCCTTTCCTGCGGGAATGGGAGAAGGAAGTCGCCGGCATCCTGAAGAAGGAAATCCGCCGTGTTGTGGCCAGCCCGGCCGACGTGGCGCGCTACCTGGTCGAGTTCTACAACCTGGCCCGCTCGGTCAAGAAGGCGGCCCAAAGCAGCGGCGCCCACGGCATCGGCGCGACCTCCTTCGAGCAGCTGGTGGATCTGGGCCAGGGCAACCGCCAGTTCGACGCCAACGACCGGCACATCGTCAACATCGTCGACTGGCTGTGGCAGTACGCCTTCGAGCAGCGCGCCAGCGACATCCACATCGAGCCGCGGCGCGACATGGGCCTGGTGCGCTTCCGCATCGACGGGGTGCTGCACCAGGTGTACCAGATGCCGATGAGCGTGCTCACGGCGATGACCAGCCGCATCAAGATCCTCGGCCGCATGGACGTGGTCGAGAAGCGCCGCCCCCAGGACGGCCGCATCAAGACCCGCGTGGCCAGCGGCAAGGAGGTCGAGCTGCGGCTGTCCACGCTGCCCACCGCCTTCGGCGAGAAGCTGGTGATGCGTATCTTCGACCCCGAGGTGCTGGTGCGCAACATGACCGAGCTGGGCTTCTCCGAACAGGACGAGGCCCGCTGGCATTCGATCGCCGGGCGGCCCAACGGCATCATCCTGGTCACCGGGCCGACCGGTTCGGGCAAGACCACCACGCTGTATTCGACCCTCAAGCAGCTCGCCACCCCCGAGGTGAACGTGTGCACCATCGAAGACCCGATCGAGATGGTCGAGCCGGCCTTCAACCAGATGCAGGTGCACCAGGCCATCGACCTGGGCTTCGCCGAGGGTGTGCGGGCGCTGATGCGACAGGACCCGGACATCATCATGGTGGGCGAGATCCGCGACCTGCAGACCGCCGAGATGGCGATCCAGGCGGCGCTCACCGGACACCTGGTGCTGTCCACGCTGCACACCAACGACGCCCCGGCGGCGCTCACCCGGATGCTCGACCTGGGCGTGCCGGCCTACCTGCTGAATGCCACCGTGCTCGGCATCATGGCCCAGCGGCTGGTGCGCATCCTGTGCCCGCACTGCAAGGAAGCCCACCCGCCGACCCCCGACGAGGAGGCGATCTGGGATCACCTGGTCACCCCCTGGAAGGCGCCGCGGCCCAAGCTCTTCCACCGGCCGGTGGGCTGCATCGAGTGCCGCATGACCGGCTACATGGGGCGGATCGGGCTGTACGAGATCCTGCTGATGTCGCCCGAGCTGAAGAAGACGACTGCTGGCGAGATAGACCTGGCCCGGGTGCGCGAGCAGGCCATCCGCGAGGGCATGAAGCCGCTGCGCCTGTCGGGGGCCCTTAAGGTGGCCGCGGGCATCACGACCCTGGCCGAGGTGGTCAAGGTTGCTCCGCCCGCCGAGGCAGCCGACTAGCGCCAGGGTCAGGGCTAATGCGGACAGCGCCCGGGCGGTGCTTCGGCTATCCTGCAGCCTCCTGCTGACCGCAAGCCCCTGATTTTCTTCGATGTCGTCCTTTCTCCACCAGCTTTCCCTGGCTGCACCGCTGTTCGCGCTGGTTTTTGTCGGCTACGGGCTGATGCGTTTTTCCGGCTGGCCGACCGCCATGTCGGACAACCTGTCGCGCTTTGTCTTCTCGGTGGCGATGCCGGCGATGCTGTTCCGCATGATGAGCGACCTGTCGCGCTTGCCGCCGGTGGATGCGCGCCTGCTGATGGCCTTCTTCGGCAGCTGCCTGATCGTCTTCATCCTCGGCCGCCTGGTGGCCTGGAAGTTTTTCGGCCTGGACGGGGCAGGGCAGTCGCTGTTCGGGTTGGGCGGGGTGTTCTCCAACAACGTGCTGCTGGGCATCCCGCTCGCCAAGGTGGCGCTGGGCGAGGCGGCCTTGCCGTCGGTGGCGCTGGTGCTGGTGTTCAACTCGCTCACCCTGTGGACCCTGGTCACCGTGTCGGTGGAGTGGGCGCGGCACGGCAGCTTCACCGCCCACGGTTTCGTCAAGACCGTGAAGGCGGTGCTGACGACGCCGATCGTCGCGAGCATCCTCTCGGGCACCCTGTTCGGCCTCACCGGCCTGCCGGTGCCTGAACTCATCGACCAGCCGCTGGCGATGGTGGCCACCGCCGCGGCGCCGCTGGCGATGATCGTGCTCGGCATGGGCCTGGCGGAATACGGCATTCGCGAAGGCTGGCAGATCAGCGTGGCGATCACCGCGGTCAAGCTGCTGGTGCAGCCGCTGGTGGTGTGGCTGCTGGCTCGGCTGCTCGGCCTGCCGCCCCTCGAGACGCAGGTCGTGGTGCTGCTCGCCTCGTTGGCGGTGGGGGCTAACGTGTATCTGATGGCGCGCCACTTCAAGGTGCTCGAAGGCCCGGTGGCGGGCAGCCTTATCCTGTCCACCATGCTGTCGGCGCTCACCACGCCGCTGATCGTCAGCCTGATGGGCTGATGGCGTCGGAGCGAACCCGCGATGCGCCAGCGCCTCCTGCCCGCCTGCCTTGCCGGATTGCTGCTGCTGGCACCGGCGGCATCCACCTGCGCCGCGCCGCCGCCACCCGTGGTGGAGCGCACGCCGGCCACCCGCGCGGCGCTGGACGCCTTGTTCTCGATGGAAGCCCTGGCGTCCGACGGGCAAGCCCCCACGCCGCCGCCCGGTTTCAGCCCAGCCGACGCCGACGAGGCGGCGCTGATCGCCTTCCTCGCCCACCAGAAGCGCCGCGGTGCCGACCTCGACGCCTATCACCAGCTGGGCACGCCGCTGCTCCACACGATCCGGGCCGGCCTGCACGACACCGCCCGCTGGCTGCTCGCCAATGGCGCCGACCCCCGCTTGCGGGTGCGCGACGCCGCCGAGGCGCCCGCGGGTTTCCCGCCCCCCGACGCGCTTGGGGTGGCCGTTGCCGCAGGCGCCTGGAAGCTGGTCGACACCCTGTTGCATCAGCCTGCCTACGCCGCCCTGTCGCCGCGGGACAAAGCCCGCGCGCTGTGGCCCTACGCCCTCGCTTCCGCCCCCCGCACGGCCGGACTGTTCGGCCGGCGGGTGGCCTTGCCGTCCTTCGCCAGCGACCCCGAGCTGGCCGGCGCCCTGCTTGAGCATGCCCTGTGCAGCGGGCAGGCCGCGCTGACTGGAGCCCTCCTTGCCGGCGACGGGGGCCGGCTGGCGGGGGGCAGTTTCGGCCCGTCCGCGGCGGGCTGCCCGCGGATCGAGGGCCGCGTTTCGCCGGACAAGCTCCCGGTGCGCGAATGGCAGGACATCGAGCAGCGCCTCGGCCGGCCGGTGCTTCCCTGGCTGGCGATCCAGGCCGCCACGCCGGCCCGGGCGGCAGGCCTGCTGGCGGCTGGGCTACGCAGTCCCTGGGATCAGCCGACTGCTCTGGGCCGCTATGTGCGTCATGCGCTGCGGGCGCCGGCAGGCATCCCGCTGCTGCGGGCGGTGCCGCCCGATGCGCTTCGATCAGCCTTGGATGACGACGCTATCCTCGCCGAATGGCTGGCCACCAGCGTCGACTGGCCCCAGGCCGATCTCGACTGGGCCCTCGCCCGGGTGTCGCCGCCTCGGCTGGCTGGGCAACTCGGGCCGCTGCTAGAGCGCTGGGGGTATTCCCGCCTCGCCGGGCGGGACGCCAGGGACCGCGCCGCCCGCCTGACCCGCTGGACGGCCCTTACCGACCGCCTCGCTGCGCCGCTGCCGCCGGCAGGCAACTCCCCCTTCCTCTACGTGGTGCCGCCCGAGCTCTGGCCGCGCTGGTTCGCGCTGGGTTATCGCCCGGCCGACCACCAGTGGGCCGACTGGCTGACCGGGCTCGAGCCGGCCGGCCTGGAGCGGATCTGGCCGCTGATCGCCCGCCACCAGCCCGACATTGCCCGGCGGGCGCTGACATGGCTGGTGGCGCCCCTGTCGGTGGGCCCCATCGACGATCCCGAGGCCCGACGCCTGAGCTACCGCGGCCTGTATCACCACGACCCGGGTTTCCTCGCCAAGGCGCGCTTTCTCGCCGCCCGCGCGGGCCGCGTCGCGCAGCCCCGCTGGCTCGCCGCCGGGTTTGCGCCGGACAAACCGGAGCCCGGCGTCGCGCTGGCCCTCGCCGAGGGCTGGGTCAAGCCGGCGTCGGCGGCCCTGCGCCGCCAGCTGGAGCCGGCCCCGCTGGCCTGCAAGCCCCGGCCCGGCCCTGGGCTGCGCCGGGCGCTGGCTGTGTCCGGGGCGCTGCAGGGCGAGGACGGCGTCGTGGTCTCCATCGATACCATCCAGCCCCTCGTGCGGCCCGGGGCGGCGGCCTGTGAATGGCTGGTGAGCGGTGGCAAGGATGGCGGGCGGCAGTACATCGACGACGAGAGCTTCAGCCAGGGCGTGAACCGCTTGACGCCCTGCGCCGACGCCTGGCGGGTCGCCGCGCTGTGGCAGGAGGGCGGCGGCTGGCGGCTGGTCGAGGGCGAGGTGCCGGTCGGCCCGCTGATGGTCATCCGCAGCCCTGGCACCGGGTTGGCAGGCCTGGCCGCGGGGGAGGTTGATTACGGCACCTGCGGCCAGCGGGCCGCCGAGGTTTTCATGCCCCAGTTCAAGGCGGAGGGTGGCCTGGCCTTCAAGCCTGCCGGGCCCGGCGATGCGCTGTTCGACGCCCTGGCGCTGCAGTGCAGCTTCAGGAACCTGGCGGAATGCCCGGGGCTGGCCGGCGGGCAGGGAACGCCGGCTGCTGCGCTGGGCGTGGCCGAGTTTGCCGATCGCCACTGGGCGGCCGGCAAGGCGGCTTTCCTCGATGCGCTGGCCCGCCTCGACCGCGGTGCGCTGGCCGAGGCCGAAGCCCAGGGGCTGTTCCCCCACTGGCTAGACGAGGCGGCCCGTGGCCTTGCCATGGCGCCAGGGTTGAGCCTGCCTGAACGCCGCCGCCGCATGGCCTGGTTGCAGGCCCGGCGCAACCCGCGCCTGGCGTATTCGGACGCCACCGTGGCGAGCCTGGTGCCCTGGCTGCCGGCCGAAGACTGGACGCCGCTGATCGAGGCCCTGCGCTGCAGCCGTCCGGCCACCCTCGACGCAGCGCGGGCTCGGGCCCGCGAGCTGCAGCGCGCCGATCTGGAGAGCCGCCTGCAGCGCGCCCGGATGCCGGATTGCGAGGCCTCGTCATGAGGGCCCACCCCACCCGCGAGACATCCCCATGAACACTCTTCCCGGTCTGAAGCGCTGGCTGCCAGCGCTGGCCCTCGTCGTCCTGTCGTGCACCTGGGGCTACACCTGGGTGCTGGTCAAGCAGGCGCTCGAATACGCCTCGCCCTTCTCGCTGGCGGCCCAGCGGGCGGTGGGCGGTGCGCTGGCGCTGGTGCTGGCGGTGCGGCTTACCGGACGTTCGATGGCCCTCGTGGCGCCGGGGGCGACCGTGCTGCTGGGCTTGATCCAGGTCGCCGGCTTCACGATCCTGCAAACGTCCGCGCTGGTCGAGGGTGGGCCGGGCAAGACGTCGGTGCTGATCTTCACGATGCCGATCTGGACCCTGCTGATGTCCTGGCCGCTGCTCGGCGAGCGCGTCCAGGGCCGTCAGTGGCTGGCGGCGGTGAGCACCCTAGGCGGGCTGGTGCTGATCATCGAGCCGTGGAACATGCAGACCAGCCTGGCCAGCAAGCTGCTGGGCCTGTCGGCGGCCCTGTGCTGGGCGGTCGGCACGATCCTCATCAAGCGCCTGCGCCAGGCTCACCGGGTCGACCTGCTGGTGCTCACCATGTGGCAGATGATCTTCGGCTCGGTGCCGCTCCTGCTGCTGATGGAGTTCGCGCCGGGCCAGCCCACCGCCTGGACGCCCGATTACCTGCTGATGCTCACCTTCCTGTCGGTGGCCAGCGTGGCCATGTGCTGGTGGCTGTGGGGCTGGATCCTGAGCCGCGTGCCGGCCTGGGAAGCCAGCCTGTCGGTGCTCGGCACGCCGGTGGTGGCGATCCTGTCGTCACGCCTCACGCTGGGCGAGGCCTTCAAGCTGAGCGAGGTGGCCGGCATCCTGCTGATCGGCGGCGGGCTTGCGCTGCTGTCGCTGTTCGGCTGGCTGGCGAGTCGCCGCAGCGGGGCCGGCGGCTGAACTTTCTGCGCCCGGAGGTATGCCCCCACGCCGCTTGTGGGTTATCTTCGCGCCCGTAACCGAATCACCGTCAGAGGAATCCCCATGAGCAGCCTGCCGAAGTGCCCCCAGTGTTCGTCCGAATATACCTACGAGGACGGTGACAACTACGTCTGCCCCGAGTGCGCCCACGAGTGGCCGAAGGTCGCCGCTGCGGTGGCCGAGGACGTCAAGGTGATCCGCGACGCGGTGGGCAACGTGCTGCAGGACGGCGACACCGTCACCGTGGTCAAGGACCTCAAGGTGAAGGGCTCGTCGTCGGTGGTGAAGGTCGGCACCAAGGTCAAGAATATCCGCCTCGTCGACGGCGACCACGACATCGACTGCAAGATCGACGGTTTCGGCCAGATGGGGCTGAAGTCGGAGTTCGTCAAGAAGGTCTGAGCGGGCGTAAGCTCACGTCCTCGCCCCCAACCGGAGAAGCCCATGGCCTCTAGCCCCGACAGCATCAGCATGGCCCTGTTCTGCGACTTCGAGAACGTCGCCCTCGGCGTGCGCGACGCCAAGTACGAAAAATTCGACATCAAGCTGGTGCTCGAACGCCTGCTGCTCAAGGGCAGCATCGTGGTCAAGAAGGCCTATTGCGACTGGGATCGCTACAAGGGCTTCAAGGCGGCGATGCACGAGGCCAACTTCGAGCTGATCGAGATCCCCCACGTGCGCCAGTCCGGCAAGAATTCTGCCGACATCCGGCTGGTGGTCGACGCGCTCGACCTCTGCTACACCAAGAGCCACGTGGACACCTTCGTGATCATCAGCGGCGATTCCGATTTCTCGCCGCTGGTCTCCAAGCTGCGCGAGAACGCCAAGCAGGTGATCGGCGTCGGCGTCAAGCAATCCACCTCCGACCTGCTCATCGCCAACTGCGACGAGTTCATCTTCTACGACGATCTGGTGCGCGAGACCCGCCACGCGTCGGCCCGGCCCGAGCCCCGCGAGGCCCAGGCCCCGGCGCCGCGGCGCAGTCCCGAGGAAGAAAAGCGCCGCCGCGAAGAGCTCGACAGCCGCCGCACCCGCGCCGTCACGATGGCCGTCGAGACCTGCGACGCGCTGATCGCCGAACGCGGCGACACCGGCAAGATCTGGGCCTCGATGCTGAAGGACGCCATCAAGCGCCGCCAACCGGGCTTCAACGAGTCCTACTTCGGCTTCAAGGCCTTTGGCAACCTGCTCGACGAGGCCCAGGCCCGCGGGCTGCTCGAGGTGAGTCGGGACGAGAAATCCGGCACCTTCGTGACCCGCGCCGGCGGCCAGTTGAAGGCCGAGCCGGTGGCGGTCGAGCCGCTGGCCATCCCCGCCGAGGCGCCGCCTGCCGAGGCCCAGCCGGCTGAAACCCGTCGCCCGTCGCGGCGCAGTGGCCGCGGTGCCCGCAAGGCCCCCTCCGAGGTGGCCCCGCCGCCCGAAGCGGTGCCCGAGGCGCCCGCCGAGCCTGTGACCGAAGCCATGCCCGTGTCCGCCCCTGAAACCGAACCGGCCAAGGGGGACAAGCGTCGCAAGGGGCGCCGCTCCACCAAGGCCGACAGCGCGCCGCCTGCCGAAGCCAGCGCCGCTGTCGCCGAGCCCGCCTTTGAAGCGCCGCCCGCCGAGGAAAGCCCCGCGGCCGCGCCCAAGAAGGCCCGCAGCAGTCGCAAGAAGGCCGAGAAAAAGCCGGAAGCCGTCGAAGCTCCGGCGGTGGCCGAAGCGCCGGCCGACGACGCGCCTCGCAAGAAGCCGGCCCGCCGGCCCCGCAAGAGCCAGGACAAGGCCGAGGGCTGATCCGCCATTGGCGGGCGCCGGGCGCTCTAGAAGCTCAGCGTCCGCCAGGCCGGGTCGAGGGTTCGCCCGATGAAGGCCGCCGCGCCGGCGTGGCCGGTGAGGCCCGGGATCAGTTCAGCCTCGCCCACGCCGTGGCTGGCCAGGGCCGTCGGGCAGGCGAACAGCTTTGCACCGAAGCCGACGGCCTCGCGGCGGAAGTCGGCCACCGACTTGGCGCTGCCGGCGGCGGCCTGCAGGGCTTCGGCGACGCCCTGGCGCAGAAGCTCGACCGAGCGGGCGGTGAAATACATCTCCACTTCCACATCCATCGCCGCGGCCGCCGCGGCGAAGTAAAAGGGTGTCGCGCAGAGCTCCGGCCGGCCGGGGTCGGCGGCCCACACCAGGATCGCCAGCTTGTCGGCCGGCGAATCAGAAATCACGGTTGTCCTCGTGGAAGAGCGGCGCCGAGAAGTCGGCCAGATCCCGGAAGGCGTAGCGCTCCATGATCTTCTCGATCTCCGGCCGGGCGTCTGGCCAGGGCAGCAGCACGCCGGTCGGG
This sequence comes from Zoogloea sp., assembly GCA_016789125.1. Lineage (GTDB taxonomy): Bacteria > Pseudomonadota > Gammaproteobacteria > Burkholderiales > Rhodocyclaceae > Zoogloea. The sequence goes on from JAEUNU010000015.1 coordinate 11,665, forward strand.
ATCTCGCCGCTGGGCTGCAGTTCCACCAGCCAGGCGGCGAAGGGCTCGCGGTTCATGCTGCGGGCGGAGGGGTCGAGGGCCGGGTTTGCTTGTGTCAGACGCGCGGCGAAGGGCGTCTTGGCCGGGAACACTGTCTTGCCGGCTTCGAGCAGGCCAAAGCTGCGGCCGGCATCCATCAACGCGCCGACCGGCTTGGGTGTGAACAGCAGGATCTCGCCCGACAGCGCGATGCCGAACTGCGTCACGCCAACCCGGTAGCGGCCGTCGACCGCGGGGGCGAACCACAGGTGGCTGTCGGGGTGGTAGAGCAGGGCGTCGGGAAAGTCGCAGCCGCGCAGCAGGGGCATCGTGGTGTCGCCGGCAGGAGTGGCGGGAAAGGTGGCGGAAGAGAATGGGAGTCGAACCCACCAGGGACCGCTTGACGGCCCCTCCTGGTTTTGAAGACCAGTCGCCCCACCGGGGGACGCGTCCCTTCCTTTGTGTTCAATTCACGGCCAGATCGCCGCGGATGCGGTGTTGTTCGTCGTGGCCGCGGCCGAGCTTGCGAGTGTAGCCGACCCGGTCGAAGTATTCGAGCACCTGGATCGCCCGTTTGCGGCCGAGGCCGGTCCGGTCGCGGAAGGCTGCGGCGCGGATGCAGCCGTCGGCCTCCATCAGCTCAGCGGCGATCGCGCCGAGCTGACGCACCGCAGCGGGAGCGTAGAACAGGTCGCGCACCACCTGGCAGGTTTCGCCACAGGCGGCGAGGCGCTTGAGGAGCTCGCGGGTGGCGGCTTCGGGTTCGCCGAGGCGCAGCGCGATGTCGCGCACCCAGGGCGGATCGAAGGGCTTGTCGAGGAGCCAGGGCAGCAGGGTGTCGGCGCGCCGGCGGTCGCGGGCGTCGAGCTCTAGGCGGTGGCCGGGCAGGTGCCAGGCGGCGCCGCTGCGGGCCAGGCGGCCTGCGGCGAGCCAATGCTCAAGCCATTCGGCGAAGGCTGGCGCGGGCAGCAGCGGGGCGATCATGCGGCGCAGGCGGTCGCGCTCGAGCCCGGGCTCGTCGGGGTGTTCGGCGTGGTGCCGGGCGAGGCGTGCCTCGACGCGCTGGCCGAGGGCGTCGAGGGCGGCGCTGCCGATCAGCCAGCAGGCCTTGTCGTTGAAGCGGGCGGCGCCAGCCGGCAGCAGCGCGAGGAGGGCGTCGGGCCGGCGGTTTTCGGCGGCGGCGAGCTGGGCGAGGTCGATGCCCAGCGGCGAGCAGGCGAGCAGGGCCCGCAGGCGCTCCGCCGGATCGGTGACGGCCAGGGCGTCGAGCACGGCCAGGCGGTCCGGGTGGCGACGGTGCCGCGGGGGGCCGAAGGGGTCGAGGATGCGGCCACCACCCAGCGTGTTCCGGCCGTGGGCGTCGCGCAGTACGACGAGGTCGCCGCGGCAGGCGTGCAGCGGTGCGTCGGCGACGATCTGGGCGAGGCTGTGGCCGCCAGGGGCGAGGCCGGATTTTTCGAGCGCGGCGTCGAGCAGCGCAACGCGGCCGCCGAGCTGGCGGGTGCCGTGGTGGATCTGTACGACGGCGCCGTGGGCGAGGGCGCGGGGCGCGTCGGTGGCAAGGGTGAGCGCGATGTCGAGGCGCTGGGCGGGCAGCGGCGCGGGCTGGCCGGTGAGCCAGTCGCCGCGGCGG
>JAEUNU010000184.1 GCA_016789125.1 Zoogloea sp.
AACAGCTGCCCGGGGGAGAAGTCGACGGCATCCAGGTGCAGCTTGCCGGCCTCGATCTTGGAGATGTCGAGGATGTCGTTGATGATCGCCAGCAGATGGGCCCCGGCGTTGCGGATGCGCGCCAGGCGGTCCTGCTGGGCAGCGTCGAGGCGGCTGCGCTCGAGCAGCCGCGCCTGCCCCAGGATGGCGTTCATCGGGGTGCGGATCTCGTGGCTCATGTTGGCCAGGAAGGCGCTCTTGGCGCGGCTCGCCGCCTCGGCCCGCTGGCTGGCCTCGGCGAGCTGGGCGGTACGCTCGGCGACGAGTTCTTCGAGATGGTGATGGTAGAGGGTCAGCCGGGCGTCGAGCTGGCGGATCTCGGTGATGTCGAAGAAGGTCGCCAGGAAGCTGTCGTCCACCGGGATGCCGGCCCCCATCAGGGTCCGCTCGATGCCGTCGCGGCTCACCACGCGCAGCTCCCGCGGCTCGACCGAACGGCCGCTGCTGCGGGCATTGGTCATCGCCTCCGACCACGCCTCCCGCGCCCAGTTGCGATATTCGGGGTCGGGCACGGCGCGCTCCCAGAACACATCGACGGTGGGGATGTCGCCCCGGTCGTAGCCGAGGGTTTCGACGAAGCAACGGTTGAGGTCACCGATCTTGCCGTCGGCGAGGATGAAGCCGAAGGGCACCGGCGCGAGGTCGAACAGCTTGCGGAAACGCGCTTCACTTGCCCGGAGCGCCGACTCCTCGTTGTGGCGACCGATGGCGATGGCCGCGACGTCGGTCGCCAGGCGCACCAGCTCCAGCTGCGCTTGCGTGGGCCGGGAGATGCGCTGCGGGTAGAGCGCCAGCGTCCCCCGCACACGCCCGTCCCGGCTCAGGATCGGAAAGGACCAGCAGGCACACAGCCCATGGACGGCTGCGAGGGTCGCATAGGGCGCCCACAGGGGATGCCGGGCGATATCCTCGACGATCACCGCCTTGCCGGTGGCGGCCGCGGTGCCGCAGGACCCGACCCCGTTGCCGATGGCGATCCCGTCGATGGCGTTGACGTACTCCTTTGGCAGGCTGGGGGCGGCGCCGTGGCGCAGGTGGATGCCGTCGCTGTCGAGCAGCAGGATCGAGGCCCGCATGTCCGGCAGCAGGGCCTCGAGCCCACGGGTGAGCTTGTCCAGGGTGGCCGGCAGGCTGGCGCCGGAGGCGACCATCTCCAGCACCTGGCGCTGGTTCTCGAGGGATTGCTCGACCTTCTTGTGGGCGGTGACGTCGGTCATCACGCCGACCACCTCGAGCTCGCCCCCCTCGCCCACGCCGCCGACCCGCACCTCGTCGCGCAGCCACACGTAATGCCCGTCGCGGTGGGCGAAACGGTATTCGGAGGCGACCTGGCTGCTGCCGAGGAGCTCGCCCGGGATGCGCTGGGTCCGGGAGGCATCGTCGGGGTGCACGTGATCGGACCACCACGCGGCCGCCAGCATCTCCGCCGGGGTGTAGCCGAGGATGCGCTGCACGTTGTCGCTGACGGTGGTCGGCACCAGCCGCCCGTCGATCTGGCGGAGCGAGTAGAGGATGGTCGGGCTGGCCTCGACCAGGCGGCCCAGCTGCCCCTCCGCAACCCGCTGGCGGCGCTGGGCCTCATCGCGCTCGCCGCGGTCCCGCAAGGCACGCAGGCCGAAGGCAAGATCGCCGCCGAGCTCCTCGAGAAGGCGCATCTCCTCGTCGTCGAAGGCGTCCGGCTCGGCGGAATACACATTGAGGGCACCGAAGCAGGTGCCGCCGCCATCCACCAGCGGCAACGCGCAGGACGACGCATAGCCGCCCGCGCCATCGCGCCAGGGCACGGCGGCCGGATCGGCCTGGATATTGCGGCAGCGAACCGGGCGATGCTGGCGGATGGCGGTGCCGGTGGGGCCCTGGCCGGTCTCGTCATCGGCCCAGGAAACCTTGAGCCCGTCGAGGCGCTCCGGGGCAAAGCCGGCGCTCGCCACCGGACGCACCGAGCGCAGCGGGTCGTCCTCGGCCAGCCCGAACCAGGCCATGCGATAGCCGCCGAGATCGACCATCAGGCGGCAGACATCCTGCATCAGGCGGGTCTCGTCGCGGGCCTGCGCCAGCAACTGGCTGCACCCGCCGACGGTGCGCAGCGCGCGGTTGGCGCGCTTGAGGCTTTGTTCGACCCGCTTGTTCTCGGTGATGTCGCTCCAGATGGCCGCCAGGTAATGGCCTTCGCCCCGGATCCGGATGCCGCGGGCGCTGATCCGCACGTCACAAAGCCGGCCGCTGCGGTGGCGCAGGCGGCTTTCGAGGACGATGCCGGACGGCGCGTTCATCCGTGCCAGCCGATCGGCGATCGCCACGTCGTCGAGCATGCAGTCGAGCTCGTTGACGGTCAGCCGGGCGAACTCGGCGCGGCTGTAGCCCAGGTTGCGGTGAGCCGCCTCGTTGAACTCGACGAAGCACCCCGTGCGCGCATCCACCACGGCGATCGAATCCCCCGCCTGGCCGACGATGCTCGAAAAGATCTCCTCGCGGTCGCGCAGGGCGGCTTGCATGGCCCGCGTCTCGGTGACGTCCCGCGCCACCGCCAGCACGCCGATCAGGCGGCCGCCGTCGTCCACCATCGGGGTGCGGATCACCTCGAGCAGTTCCCGGTGCCCATCCGAGGCGAAGACCACCTCCATCTCGCTGCGTACCGCGCAGCCCGCGTGGATCGCCGCCAGGTCGCCGCCCCGGTAGCCATCGGCCTCCGGCCAGCTGAAGAAATCGTAGTCGGTCCGGCCCACGATCTGCGGCTCGCGGGCGCCCACCAGGGCTTCGACGCGGGGGTTGCAGGCGATGTAGACGCCGTCCGGATCCTTCAGCCAGACGAGATCGGGCAAGGTGCGGACCATCGCCTTGAGAAAGTTGCGCTCCGCCTCGACCGCCAGCGCCGCGCCAAACAGGCGGGCCCGCTGCACCTCGGGCAAGGCCTCGGTGCCGGCGATCCGCTCCAGCCCGGGCAGGTCGAGCAGCCATTGGCGGCCGAGCACGCCTTCGAGGCGGCCGTCCGGACCGACCAGCGGCAGGTGGCGGATGCGCTTCTCGCTCATCAGGCCCACCGCATCGGCCAGGCGCCCCTCGGCGGGAGCCAGCACCACCGGCGTCGTCATCACCTGCCCGACCGTGGCGCCCTCGAGATCGGGGCGCCCTGCCAGACGCATCACGTCTGTGTCGGTGAAGATGCCCACCGGTCGGCCATCCTCGACCACCACCACGCAGGACGCACCCGCGCCGCTCATCGTCCGGATGGCCTCGGAAAAGGGCAGGGACGGCGACACCGCCACACGCTCCACATGCATGTATTCGGCGAGCCGTCGCTCGGCGCTCTGCCCGGCAGGGTTAGACGAAGGAGACATCAACCATGGATCCGCTCGATCACCATCACTGATTGCACATTCACGGCACGCGCAGCCCTGGCCCGGACGGGCGCCACTCACACCGACCGCAGTCGGGAGCATGGCCGGCGAGCGCCGTACTTTGGATCGTCCTGAAAACCCCGGCCGGGGGCACCGGGCCGGGCCTGACTGCGCCGTCGCGGCTCACGGCCCCGCAGGTTGAGCCCCCACGGGAGCAAGACCCCCGACACCGCGCGGCATTCCGGCCTGCGCGGGGTCGTCAGCCACAGTTTTCACGATCATTGTTTAACGGCCCGCCGGCGCCGGTATTGAGAGCCAGGTAAAAAGTGTGCGCCCAGCCTTCCCGACGAGCCACCGGAAAGGCCCCAAAAACCCCTGCACAATCCGGTAAGCCGTTGTAAAAACGCCGCTTTTCGCCCACCCGCGGATGCGTGGCGCTGTATTTTTGCAGCGCAAGGTCGTATCATTCGGCTCCCCCGATTCACCTTCCCCCGGTTTCCCATGCTTCACCCCACCCGATTCGACGTGATCGTTGTCGGCGGCGGCCATGCCGGCACCGAAGCCGCACTGGCGGCGGCGCGGGCCGGATGCTCGACGCTGCTGCTCACCCACAACATCGAGACCCTCGGCCAGATGAGCTGCAACCCGTCCATCGGCGGCATCGGCAAGGGGCACCTGGTGAAGGAGGTCGACGCCCTTGGCGGCGCCATGGCCGCAGCCACAGACGAGAGCGGCATCCAGTTTCGCATCCTCAACGCCAGCAAGGGCCCGGCCGTGCGCGCCACCCGCGCCCAGGCCGACCGGGTGCTTTACAAGGCCGCCATCCGCCACCGCCTCGAGAACCAGCCCAGGCTGCAGATCTTCCAGCAGGCCGTCGACGACCTCACCGTGGTCGGCGACCGGGTCACCGGCGTCGTCACCCAGATCGGCCTGCGCTTCGAGGCGCCCGCGGTGGTGCTCACCGCCGGCACCTTCCTCAACGGCCTGATCCACGTCGGGATGCAGAACTACTCTGCAGGCCGCGCCGGCGACCCGCCGGCGATCAGCCTCGGCCAGCGCCTCAAGGAGCTCGCGCTGCCCCAGGGCCGCCTTAAAACAGGCACCCCGCCGCGCCTCGACGCCCGCACGATCGACTTCTCGGTGGTGGAGGTGCCGCCCGGCGACGACCCGGTGCCGGTGTTGAGCTTCCTCGGCGAGGCCAGCGAGCACCCGCGCCAGCTGCCGTGCTGGAGCACCAG
>JAEUNU010000064.1 GCA_016789125.1 Zoogloea sp.
TGGACCTTGCGGACGGCGAGCCTTGCGTACTCGGCCATCACATGCACCTGGACGATCTTGTCCTTGTAGTGCAGGGCCAGCTCGGCGTAGTCGGCCTTGCTGAACTGGCGCCGGCGCGCTTCCGGGTTGAGTTCGATGCGCATCGCGGCCCGGAAGATGGCCTTGCCGCGGGCAAGGTGCACGACCTCGTTGGTGTCGAGGTAGAGCAGCGCCGATGACAGCGCCACGTCCCAGTTGCGGATGTCGAGCCCGGCCAGCGTGATGTCGGCCTGGAGCGCCACCTCGAGCTCGCCCTGCTTGCAGGTGACGAGCACGGCGCTGCCCTGCCGGCGGGCAAGGAAGTGATTCAGCAGCGCCCGCGCGAGCGCCATCCGCCGTTGGCGGATCTCGTCGATGTCCGCCCAGCTGCGCTGCAGCCTGATGTAGCGGCTGTCCAGGCCGGCGGGACGGAGGGCGAAGAAGCCGCGCTGGCCGGCGCCCTCGCCGAAGGGCTCGGCGAAGGACTTGAGCAGGCGGGTGAGCTTCTCGGGGTCGAAATCGACCTGGGTGTCGCGGCGGAGGATGTCGCACAGGCTGCGTGCCTGGAGGATCTGCCAGCCGTCGTCGGCCGCGTCCGGGGCGGCCTCGCGCAGCCTCGCCAGCAGGGCGTCCTCGATGCGGGCGAGGGTGTCCAGCCGCGCGGCGCTGTCGGGGTCCCGGTTGAGGGTGATGCCGATCTCGCTGTCGTTGGAGAGCAGCTTCCATTGGTCCAGCTCGCGCAGCATGGCCTGGAGGCTGCGTGAATCCTTGCCGGTGGCCAGCATCAGCTCGTCGGTGGACAGGCCCTCGTCATCCGCCGCCTGGATCAGGATGGACAGGATGCGCAGGTAGGGCGCGAGGTCGGCTTCCGCGCCGAGCTTGCGGCGCAGCACGGCCTTGGCTTCGTCGAGGCTGCCGACCAGCAGGCTGCCCGGGAAGACCCGGGTGTGGTTCTCGTGGCGCTCGATGAGGCGTGCCTCCTCGAGCCACGCCACGGCGATGCGGACCTTGGTGTCGGTGTCGCGGGCGTCCGGGTCGAGGCGGTGATTGTCGGGGATCTCGAGCAGGATCTCGCCGCTGCTCACCACCACCTCGCCCTCGCTCCGGTCCTTGCGTTCGATGGCGCGCAGCGCCTTGAGGATGGCGTGGATGTCGTGCTGGCTCAGGCGCGAGTTCTTGAGCAGCCGGAACTGCACGTCCAGGTCGGCATCGTCGTAGAGCAGTACGCAGCGGGCCGGCGCCTGGTCGCGCCCCGCACGCCCGGCCTCCTGCAGGTAGTTCTCGAGGGAGCCGGGCGTGTCGAGGTGGATCACGAGGCGCACATCGGGCTTGTCCACGCCCATGCCGAAGGCGTTGGTGGCGGCGATGACGCGCAACTGGCCGGCCAGGAAGGCCTCCTGGACGCGCCGTTTGTCCCCCGGCAACATTCCGCCGTGGAAATGAGCGCAGTCGAGCCCGCCGTCCCGGAGAAAGCTGGCGATCTCCTCGACGGTCTTTTGGCGGGCGCAGAAGACGATTGCGCCGCCTTCTTCCTGCAGGGCTTCCTGAAGGAGGCGCAGCGACTCGGCGTACTTGGCCTGGGGCGGCACCGCGCGGACCTCGTAGGCCAGGTTGTTGCGGCTCACGCCGCCTTCGAGCCGGGCCAGCGTGACGCCCAGGTGCTTCTCGAAGTGGGCGCAGATGTCGTCCACCACGTCGGGCTTGGCCGTGGCAGTGAAGCAGAACACCGGCGAGGGCTGCTCGCCCTGGCTGCGCCGGATGAAGCGCGAGACGTACAGGTAGTCCGGGCGGAAGTCGTGCCCCCACTTTGACAGGCAGTGCGCCTCATCGAAAACCCAGGCACCGATCTCGCGGTGCGCCAGGGCGTTGCTGAAGGCCGTGCTCCGAAACTGCTCAGGCGCGACGAAGATCAGCCCCAGGTCGCCGAGCCGCAGCTTGTCGAGCATGGCCCGCCGCTCAAGGGGGTTGAGCAGGCTGTTGAGGTAGCCCGCGCAGGTGATCCCGCGCGCCTCCAGGTTGTCCACCTGGTCCTTCATCAGCGACTGCAGGGGCGAGACGACGACCGTCAGGCTGCCCTTGCGGTAATAGCGCGCCAGTGCCGGCAGCTGGAAGCACAGGGATTTTCCGCCGCCTGTCGGGAGAATGGCCAGGCTCGGTGTGCCGGCAAAACCGTGCTCGACGATGACTTGCTGGAGCGAGCGCCCGTCGGCCGTCGTCGGTGCGCTGCGAAACCGGGTGATGCCCGGAAAGAAGCGCGGCAGCAGCGCCTCGACGTCGTGCTGCGCCCGGCACCAGGTGCAGGCGGCATCGCCGCAGGGCGTGTCCCGCAGTGCCCTGATCGCCTCGCGCGTCTGCGGAAAGTTCTTGCCGACCCACGGCGGCAGCACCGAATTCCCCCCGGCGACCCGCAGCCAGGCGAGGACGTAGGCTAGCGGCTTGTGCCATGCCGGGTCTGCAAGCCACGGCCCGAGCAGCTGGCGCTGCGCGGTGCTGCACACCTTGCCGGCGGTGGTGCGCTGCCAGGCGCTGGCGACGTCTTCAATAGACGGGCGCAGGCTCCGCCGCAGGGTGGCGAAGAAGTTGGCGACGCCCTTGCCGTTCTCCCGCGACAGCAGAAAATGCAGGCACAGCGCTTCGTCCGGATGCTCTGCCACGCGGGCCTGCAAGGCTGCGCTCTGATCGAGAAACAGTGTGTAGGCAAGCTCTGCGTCCCGCGCCGGGTCGTTGCGCGTCGTGGAGCATAGCTTGTAGTCCTTGACCAGGTGGTGATAGGGGTTTTGCGGAAAGGCGACGGGCGAGAGTTCCAGCGTATCCAGCAGGGGCAGCCGGTGAAGGGCGAGCCCGGGGTGGAGCTGGGCCAGCACCGGCTGATCGAAGGCCACCACGTTGTGCCCGAGCACGAAGGCGGCGCCTTCGGTAAGGGCGTCCAGCCGCAGCGCGAGATCCGGCGCATTGCCCGCAATGCGCACGCGCACATTGGTGTCGGGGCGGAATACCCCGAGTTCGCGGAGCCGATGCCGATCCTGGCGGGCCGTCTCGATGTCGAGGCACAGGCAGCGAGCCCGCGGCGCCTCAGGCCTCTCTGCCATCCCTCGTGTGGTTTCTTCTTGCCATGGCCGGGATTGTAACGGGATGCCGATGGAGTGGGGCGGGCGGAATGGCGGCCCGCTCCCGGCCTGCCGCCGCCCCGAACTGAGCGGCAATCCAAAACAAAAAGCCAACCCTCGCGGATTGGCTTTTTGTTTTGAATCTGTTGGTGGTGATGGGCGGAGTCGAACCGCCGACCTATGGGTTATGAATCCATCGCTCTAACCATCTGAGCTACATCACCGACCGAAGCCCGCTATAATAGACATCTAATCCCCACTGGTCAACACAAAATCAAATGAAAAAGCTTTATATCCGCACCTTCGGTTGCCAGATGAACGAGTACGACTCGGACAAGATGGCGGATGTGCTCGGGGCTGCCGACGGGCTCGAGAAGACCGACAACCCCGAAGAGGCGGACGTGATCCTGTTCAACACCTGCTCGGTGCGCGAGAAGGCGCAGGAGAAGGTCTTCCACGACCTCGGCCGGGTGAAGCACCTCAAGCAGAAGAACCCCAACCTCATCATCGGCGTCGGTGGCTGCGTGGCGAGCCAGGAGGGCGAGGCCATCGTGGCGCGGGCGCCTTATGTTGACCTGGTGTTCGGGCCGCAGACCCTGCACCGCCTGCCCAGCCTGATCGCCGAGCGCAAGGCCTCGGGGCGCTCGCAGGTGGACATCTCCTTCCCCGAGATCGAGAAGTTCGACAACCTGCCGCCGGCCCGCGTGGAAGGGGCCAGCGCCTTCGTGTCCATCATGGAAGGCTGCTCCAAGTACTGCACCTTCTGCATCGTGCCCTACACCCGCGGCGACGAGATCTACCGCCCGCTGGCCGACGTGCTGGCCGAGGTGGCGGGGCTGGTGGCGCAGGGCGTCAAGGAGGTCACGCTGCTGGGCCAGAACGTGAATGCCTGGCGTGCGCCGCTCGATGGCGCCGATGGCGAGATGGCCGACTTCGCCTTCCTGCTCGAATGCGTGCACGACATCCCCGGCATCGAGCGCATCCGCTACACCACCTCGCACCCCCGCGAGATGACCCAGCGCGTGGTGGACGCCTACGCCAAACTGCCCAAGCTGGTGTCGCACCTGCACCTGCCGGTGCAGGCCGGCTCCGACCGGGTGCTGGCGGCGATGAAGCGCGGCTATACGATCCTCGAGTACAAGTCGCTGGTGCGCAAGCTGCGCGCGGCGCGGCCCGACATCTCCCTGTCGTCGGACTTCATCGTCGGCTTCCCCGGCGAGACCGAGGCCGACTTCGAGGCCACGATGAAGCTGATCGAGGAGCTGGGTTTCGACACCTCCTTCAGCTTTGTGTACAGCTCGCGCCCCGGCACGCCGGCCGCCGACCTGCCCGATGACACCCCCCAGGACGTCAAGCTGGCCCGCCTGGCGCGCCTGCAAAAGCGCATCGAGGCCCACGCGGCATCGATCAGCGCGGGCATGGTCGGCAGCGTGCAGCGCATCCTCGTCGAAGGCCCGTCCAAGAAAGACCCCAACGAGCTGGCTGGCCGCACCGACAACAACCGGGTGGTCAACTTCGCCGGCAACCCGCGCCTGGTGGGCCACTTTGTCGACGTGAAGATCGTCTCTGCGCTGCCCCATTCGCTGCGCGGCGAGATCGTCACCCGCGACTGATGGCTGGTCGAATGCGCCCTGCGACTTCCCCGACGGCTGCCGCTCTGGCAGCATGTGGCCGATGAAACCGATAGAGATAACGCTGCATCCCGTCGACAACCTGCGCCTCGCCAACCTGTGTGGCGCGATCGACGAAAACATCCGCCAGATCGAGACCGCCTTCGACGTGACGATTGCCCGCCGGGGCGAGCGCTTCACGGTGCATGGCGAGCCGGCGCAGGGCCATGCCGCGGCGCGGGCGCTGCGCCATTTCTACGACAAATCGGAGGCGGCGCTGTCGGTGGATGACATCCAGCTCGGGCTCATCGAGCTGTCCAACCTGGCCAGCGCCAGCCCCGCGGCGCCGGTGCTGCTCACCCGCAAGGCCGAGCTGCACGGGCGTACGCCGCGGCAGGTGGATTACCTGCGGCAGATCCAGGAGCATGACATCACCTTCGGCGTCGGCCCGGCCGGCACGGGCAAGACCTACCTCGCGGTGGCGAGCGCCGTCGACGCCTTCGAGCGCGAGCACGTCGAGCGCATCGTGCTCACCCGCCCGGCGGTGGAGGCGGGCGAGCGCCTGGGCTTCCTGCCCGGCGACCTGGCCCAGAAGGTCGACCCGTATCTGCGCCCGCTCTACGACGCCCTCTACGACCTGATGGGCTTCGACCGGGTCACCAAGCTCTTCGAGCGCGGCTGCATCGAGATCGCCCCGCTGGCCTTCATGCGCGGGCGCACCCTGTCGCGCGCCTTCATCATCCTCGACGAGGCCCAGAACACCTCGCCGGAGCAGATGAAGATGTTCCTCACCCGCATCGGCATCGGCTCGCGGGCGGTGATCACCGGCGACCTCACCCAGGTCGACCTGCCCCGCGGCCAGAAGAGCGGCCTCGCCGAGGCGGTTCAGGTGCTCGCCGACGTGCGCGGCGTGGCCTTCACACGCTTCCTCAAGGAAGACGTGGTGCGCCATCCGCTGGTGGCGCGCATCGTCGCCGCCTACGAATCCCATTCCCAGCGCAACCAGCAGCAGCAAAGCCAGCAATGACTGAGACCAAGCTCCCCCGCCGCCTCGACCTGTCGGTGCAATACGCCTGTAACCGCGACGGCGTACCCTGCCGGGCTGATTTCCGGCGCTGGCTGCGGGCCGCCGAGCCGGGCGCCGCGCGCATCACGGTGCGCCTGGTGGACGAGGCCGAGGGGCGCGAGCTCAACCGCGACTACCGCGGCAAGGATTACGCCACCAACGTGCTCACCTTCGCCTACGATGAAGGCGAGGACATGCCCCTGCCCGAAGGCCTGCCCCTGATGGGCGACCTGGTGCTGTGCCGGCAGGTGGTCGAGCGCGAGGCGGCGGAGCAGGGCAAGGCGCTGGACGCCCATTACGCCCATTTATCCGTGCATGGTATGCTGCATTTGCAGGGCTTCGACCACGAGGACGACGCCGAAGCCGAAGAAATGGAAGCCCGGGAGCGCGAGATCCTCGCCACGCTGGGCTACCCCGACCCGTACGCGGGAGAACGCTGACATGGTGGGGTGAGCAATGCGCCATGGGCGATGAGGTTTCCGCAAGGAGACGCCATCGCCCATGGCCCATTTCTCATCCACCCTTTTTATGGAACCCTCCAGTAGCAAGCCGTCCCTGCTCGAACGTCTCTCCGCCCTGCTCAGCCGGGAGCCGGAAGACCGTGAGGAGCTGCTGCACCTCCTCCATTCCGCCCACGACCGCAACCTCTTCGACGCGGACGCGCTGGCGATCATCGAGGGCGCCCTTCAGGTGTCCGACATGCAGGTGCGGGACGTGATGATTCCCCGCGCGCAGATCGACGTGGTGAACATCGAAGACTCCATCGAGGATCTCACCCGTTTTGCCATCTCCGCCGCCCACTCCCGCTTTCCCGTCATCGGCGAGAGCAAGGACGACGTGATCGGCATCCTGCTCGCCAAAGACCTGCTGCGGGTGTTCGCCGGCGAATCCTTCAACCTGCGCGAGATGCTGCGCCCCGCGGTGTTCGTGCCCGAATCCAAGCGCCTCAACGTGCTGCTGCGGGATTTCCGCGTCAGCCGCAACCACATGGCCATCGTCGTCGACGAGTACGGCGGCGTGGCGGGGCTGGTGACCATCGAGGACGTGCTCGAGCAGATCGTCGGCGACATCGAGGACGAATACGACTTCGACGAGGCCGCCGACAACATCCGCCTCGACCAGGCCGGGCGCTACCGGGTCAAGGCCAGCACCGAGATCGAAGATTTCAACGAGGCCTTCGGCACCGAGTTCAGCGATTCCGAATACGACACCGTCGGCGGCCTGCTGATCCGCAAGCTGGGCCGCCTGCCCAAGCGCAGCGAGGTCGTTGAGCTTGCCGGGTTGCGCTTCCAGGTGCTGCGTGCCGACAGCCGGCGTGTCTACTCGCTGCTCGTCGAGCGCCTCCCCGAGGCCGAGCCGGTCGGCGGCTGATGGGCTGGCGTCACAAGGGCGTCGCCTTCCTGGCGGGGGGCGCGTCGGTGCTGGCCTACGCACCCTTCGGGCTGTTCCCTGTCGCGGCCATCGCGCTGGGCGTGCTGTTCTGGCTGCTCGGGCCGGGCGCGCCGGAGGCGCTCCGTTCGGGCAGCCCGGGTCGGCGTGCGCGGGGCGGTTTCGGCATCGGCTTCGCGTGGGGACTCGGTGCGATGCTGGCCGGTGTCTCGTGGCTGTACGTCGCCCTCCACCGCTTCGGCGGCATGTCGATGCCGCTGGCGGCGCTGGCAGTGCTGCTGTTCTGCGCTTTCATGGGGGCTTTCGCTGGCCTCTCGGGGGCGCTCTTCGGCGCCCTGCGCCAGGGCCGGGCGGGGCGTGACGCGCTGCTCTTCGCCGCGGCCTGGCTGATGGGCGAGTGGGTGCGCGGCTGGGCCTTCACCGGTTTTCCGTGGCTGGCCAGCGGCTACAGCCAGAGCCCGCCGAGCCCGCTGGCGGGGTTCGCGCCGGTGTTCGGGGTGTTCGGCGTCGGCGGCTTGCTGGCTGCGGTTGCGGCGCTGGCCGTGGCGGCGGCTTGTGCGCGCAACTGGCGTCCGGCGCTCGTTGCGCTGCTCCTCGTCGCTGCCGGTGCCGGGCTGCGCCAGCTCGCCTGGACGATGCCCGTGGGCGAGCCGCTGCGGGTCGCCCTTCTCCAGCCGAACATCGAGCAGAGCCTCAAGTGGCGGCCCGAGATGCTGCAGCACTGGCTGGAGGTTAACCTCTCCATGCTGCGGGACAACCCGGCCCCGCTGGTGGTGCTGCCCGAGACCACCATCCCGCTCCTGATCGACCACCTGCCGCCGGACTACCGCGACGCGCTCGCCCGCACCGCCGCGCAGCATGGCGGCGACGTGATCCTCGGCACCTTCACCCGCGACGCCGACGGCCACATCTTCAACGCGGCGGTGAGCCTGGGCCGCTCGCCCACGGCGTACTACGCCAAGCATCACCTTGTGCCCTTCGGCGAGTATTCACCGCCGCTGTTCAGCTGGTTCTATGCACTTGCCAGCATCCCGATGGCCGATCAGACCCGCGGGGCGCCGCGGCAGCCGCCGATGGCCCTGGCCGGGCAGAAGGTGGCGGTGAACATCTGCTACGAGGACGTCTTTGGCGAAGAGCTGATCCGGAGCCTGCCCGAGGCGACGCTGATGCTCAATCTCTCCAACCTGGCCTGGTATGGCGATTCACTGGCCCAGCCCCAGCACCTCCAGATCGCCCGCCTGCGCGCGCTCGAGACCGGCCGCCCGATGCTGCGCGCCACCAACACCGGCATGACTGCGCTGGTGATGCCGGACGGCCGCGTCGAGGCGGTGCTGCCGGCCTTCGAGGCGGGCGCGCTGCATGCCGAGGTGCGTGGCTACCAGGGCCTCACCCCCTACGCCCGCTGGGGCAACTGGCCGGCGGTGGCGGCCGCGCTGGCGGTGCTCGCGGTGCACGGGTTCGCGGCCCTCCGGCGCCGCGCCTGAGTGCCGTTTTTGGCGCCCCGGCACGCGCCGGGCCGGGCGTTTCGGCGGGGGCGGGGGTATCATCCGGGCTTGCTCATCTTCGAACAGGTTTCACGCCCATGCGCTCTTACCCCACCAACAGCCCGGCGGCGATCGCCCGCCTGATCGCCATGGCCATGCTCGCCGACGGCCGGCTGGACAACCGGGAAATCGACTGGATCAACCACCACGACACCGCCGCGATGGTGGGTGTCGACCGGGAGACCCTGGTCCAGGTCCTGCTCGACTGCTGCCGTGACGTGATCACCGAGGCCGAGCAGGAGCGCGTCTTCCTGCTCGAGGAGGCGCGCCTCGCCCGCCTGGCCGACGACATCACCGACCGGGCGCTGCAGAAGGTCGCCCTGTCGGCGATGCTCATCATCGCCAAGGCCGATGGCGAGGTGAGCGAAGGCGAGGGCCCGCTGCTGCGCTATCTCATGCAGCGCTGGGCGCTCAGCCTCGACGAGCTCACCGCCGCCTGACCTCTGCTGTTTTCCATCGCCGACCAAAAAATCAAGACAAGGAGAAACACCATGAGCGACCAGATCAAGTATCTGCTCGACGAATCCCGCCTGCCCAAGGCCTGGTACAACATCGCCGCCGACCTGCCGGTGCCGCTGCCGCCGCCGCTGCATCCGGGCACGCTGCAACCGCTCGAGCCGTCGGATCTGGCGCCGCTCTTTCCCAACGCGATCATCGCCCAGGAGATGTCCACCGAGCGCTACGTCGACATCCCCGAACCCGTCCGCGACGTGCTGTGCCAGTGGCGCCCGAGCCCGCTGTTCCGCGCCCGCCGGCTCGAGAAGCTGCTCGGCACCCCGGCCAAGATCTACTACAAGTACGAAGGTGTCTCCCCTGCCGGCAGCCACAAACCCAACTCCGCGGTGCCCCAGGCCTGGTACAACGCCCAGGAAGGCGTCAAGCGCCTGACCACCGAAACCGGTGCTGGCCAGTGGGGCTCGTCGCTGGCCTACGCGGGCGGGCTGTACGGGCTCGACGTGACGGTCTTCCAGGTGCGCGTCTCCTACGACCAGAAACCCTATCGCCGCGCCCTGATGGAAACCTGGGGCGCCCGCTGCATCCCGTCGCCGTCGCCCGAAACCGACTACGGCCGCGCGGTGCTGGCGCAGCATCCGGACCACATCGGCTCGCTGGGCATCGCGATCTCCGAGGCGGTCGAGGTGGCGGCCAAGAACGACGACACCAAGTACGCCCTCGGCTCGGTGCTCAACCACGTGCTGCTGCACCAGACCATCATCGGCGAGGAGGCCATCCTGCAGATGGAAATGGCCGGCGACGACCCGGACGTGGTGATCAGCTGCGTCGGTGGCGGCTCCAACTTCGCCGGCATCGCCTTCCCCTTCATCGGCCTGGGCCTGCGCGGCGGCCCCAATGCCAAGAAGCGTCGCATCGTCGCCGTCGAGCCCTCGGCCTGCCCGTCCCTCAGCCGCGGCCAGTACGCCTATGACTTCGGCGACACCGCCCACCTGACACCGCTGGTCAAGATGCACACCCTGGGCAGCGACTTCACCCCGCCGGGCCTCCACGCCGGTGGCCTGCGCTACCACGGCATGGCGCCGCTGGTGAGCCATGTGAAGGAGCTCGGCCTGATCGAAGCGCGCAATGTGCACCAGACCGAATGCTTCGCCGCCGGTGTGATGTTCGCCCGCGCCGAGGGCATCGTCCCGGCGCCGGAGTGCACCCATGCCGTCCGTGGCGCCATCGACGAGGCCCTGCGCTGCAAGGCCGAAGGCAAGAGCGAAACCATCCTGTTCTGCCTGTCGGGCCACGGCCACTTCGACATGGCCTCCTACACCAGCTACCTGAGCGGCAAGCTGGTCGACCAGGAGTACGACGAGAAGGAACTGGCGATGGCCCTGTCGATGCTGCCCAAGGTCGAGGCCTGAGCGCAGTCGACGCGGAGCCGGCCCCGGGCCGGCTCCGCTGAGGTTCAGACCCGGAAGCGGGCGATCTGCTCCTTCAGCCCGCCGGCGATACGCTCCAGATTGACCGCCGCTTCCGCTGCGCCGCGGATGTTGGCGCTGGTGTTTTCAACCATGTGGGAGATCTCCTCCACCTGCTGGGCGATCGAGGTGCTGGCGGCGCTCTGCTCGTGGGTCGCGTCGGCGATCTCATGGGCCCGGGCGAGGGCCTCCCGGGCGCCGCTCTCGATGGCGCCGAGGGCTTCGGAGGCCAGGCTGGCCAGCGCGATGCCCTGATCCACCTCCGGCAGGGCTGCGTTCATGGCGCTCACCGCGTTGCCGGTGTCGCCCTGGATGCCGGTGATCATCTGCTCGATCTCGGTGGTGGCCGAGGAGGTGCGTTCGGCCAGCTTGCGCACCTCGTCCGCCACCACTGCGAAGCCGCGGCCCTGCTCGCCGGCGCGGGCGGCTTCGATGGCGGCGTTGAGGGCAAGCAGGTTGGTCTGCCCGGCGATCTCCTTGATCACATTGGCGATCGACGAAACCTCGCCGATCCGCTCCTCGAGGGCGCGGATACGCTCGGATGCGCCGATCACGGTTTCCGACATCTTGCGGATCGCGCCGACGGCTTCGCCGACCCGGTTGCTGCCTTCGGCGGCGAGGCGCATCGACTCCTGGGCATTGCGCTCGGTTTCGCGGGCGCTGGCCGAGATGTGGCTGGAGCTGACGGTGAGTTCTTCCATCGCGGCCGCCATCGCCGCGGTGGCGTCGGACTGGCGCTCGGCGGCGTCGGCCACCTGGCTGGAGACGCGGGAGATGTGGTCGGCGTTACCCACCAGCTGGTTGGCGCCGTCGTTGATCTCGCCAACCATCCGGCGCAGGGCACGCATCATCGTCGACAGGGCGCTGAGCATGCTGCCCTCGCGGGTCGCGCCGAGGTCGGTGGTGAGGTCGCCGTCGGCCGCCTGGCGCATCACCGCGGTAGCCTTCTGCGGCTCGCCGCCGAGCTGGCCGGTGACGCTCTCGCTGATGCGCCAGCCGAACAGGCCCATGATCGCCAGCAGGAGCAGCGAGATGCCGCCCAGGATCAGCGCGATCGAGCGGAACTCCTGGTCCACGTCGTCCACATAAATGCCGGTGCCGATGACCCAGCCCCACGGTGCAAAACCGAGGGCGTAGGAGACTTTGGGCAGCGCTTCGGTGCCGCCCGGCTTGGGATACCAGTAGTCGATGAAGCCCCCTCCTGCGGCGCCGGCCTTCACGATCTCCAGGATGATCTGCTTGCCGTTGGTGTCCTTCAGGCCGCTGGCGTCGCGTCCTTCCATCTCGGGCTTGGGCGGAAGCAGGACGTAGTGGTGGTCGGTGCCGACGACGAACAGGTAGTTGTTGGCGTCGTAGCGGACGGCGCGCAGGGCTTCAGTGGCGGCCTTCTTGGCGTCCGCCTCCGGCATGCTGCCGGCCTGGGCCAGGGCATGGAAGTGCTTGAGGATGCTGGCGCCGCTCTCGACGAGGTGCTTCGTCTGCACCTTGCGGTCTTCCATCATGGTGCTGCGCAGACTGCCGAGGCTGACGGCGCACAGGGCGATCAGCCCGAACAGCATCATCCCGATCAGCAGTCGCATGCGTGTGGCGACTGCCAGGTTGGCTAACTTCATGGTGACGATTCTCCTCGATAGCCCCCGCGTCCTCCCCGCGCGCCTGGCTGAAAACTGCGAAATTTTCGGGTGGAGGCTGGTTTTTCTAGTTGGTCCCAGGCATTGCCAGGGTTTTTTTACGGCTCCCGGTGCCCGTTTCTTGAGCCGCCGTGCAGTTTCGGGGCCTGGAGCAAGGGTCACTGCCCGCGCGGCAAGGTTTCCCGCGCAGCACTTGCGGACGGGCGTTCCTTGCCCGCCCAAACGCAGTAAAATCACGCCTTTGCCCAAACAGCGCGGCCCGCGCCGCGGAGCATCCATGTCCGTCCAAAAACCGACTTTCCAGCAGATCATCCTGCGCCTCTCGAACTTCTGGGCCGAGCACGGCTGCACGCTGCTCCAGCCCTACGACATCGAGGTCGGCGCCGGCACCTTCCACACCGCCACCTTCCTGCGTGCAATCGGCCCCGAGCACTGGAACGCCGCCTACGTGCAGCCGTCGCGCCGCCCCAAGGACGGGCGCTATGGCGAGAACCCCAACCGCCTGCAGCACTACTACCAGTACCAGGTGGTGCTCAAGCCTTCGCCGGGCAACATCCAGGAGCTCTACATCGACAGCCTGCGCGCGCTGGGCATCGACCCGGGCGCCCACGACATCCGTTTCGTCGAGGACGACTGGGAATCCCCCACCCTCGGCGCCTGGGGCCTGGGCTGGGAAGTCTGGCTGGACGGCATGGAGGTCACCCAGTTCACCTACTTCCAGGAAGTCGGTTCGCTCAGCTGCCGGCCGGTGCTCGGCGAGATCACCTACGGCCTGGAGCGCCTCGCCATGTACCTGCAGGGCGTCGAAAACGTCTACGACCTGGTGTGGTCGATTGGCCCCGACGGCACGCCGGTCACCTACGGCAACGTCTATCACCAGAACGAGGTCGAGCAATCCACCTACAACTTCGAGCACTCCAACGTCGACTGGCTGTTCCGCCTGTTCACCGAATACGAAGGCGAGGCCAAGCGCCTGATGGCCGTGCCGCTGGTGCTGCCGGCCTTCGAGATGGTCATGAAGTGCTCCCACACCTTCAACCTGCTCGACGCCCGCGGCGCCATCTCGGTGACCGAGCGTGCCGCCTACATCGGCCGCGTCCGCGCGCTGGCCCGTGAAGTGGCCCAGGCCTATTACAACTCCCGCGAAGCCCTCGGCTTCCCGATGCTCAAGAAGGAGGCCGCGTGATGACCGGCGCGACCCTGCTCGTAGAACTGCTGACCGAAGAACTCCCGCCCAAGGCCTTGCCGAAACTCGGCCAGGCCTTTGCCGACGGCATCGCCGCCGGCCTGCGCACGCGCGGCCTGGCCGCGGCCGACGGCGCCTTCCGCTGGTTCGCCACCCCGCGCCGCCTGGCCGTCAGCCTGGCCGGCGTGCTGCCCGAGGCCGCCGCCCGGGAGGTCACCGAGAAAATCATGCCGGTCTCCGTGGCCCTCGACGCCGCCGGCCAGCCGACCGCCGCCCTCACCAAGAAGCTCGAGGCCAAGGGCATTCCCTTGTCCGCCGTGGCCGGCTTCGAGCGCCGGATGGACGGCAAGGCCGAGGCCCTGTTCCACACCAGCACGGTGGCCGGTGCCAGGCTCGCCGAGGTGCTCGCCGGCATCGTGCAGGACGCCCTCAAGGCCCTGCCCATTCCCAAGGTAATGCGCTGGGGTGACGGCGACGCCACCTTCGTGCGCCCGGCCCACAAGCTCACGATGCTCCACGGCACCAGCGTGGTGCCCGGCAGCGTCCTCGACATCCAGTCCGGCCGCACGACCCGCGGCCACCGCTTCATGAGCCGCGGCGACATCGACATCGCCAGCGCCGACGCCTACGAGCCCACGCTGCTGGCCGAGGGCAAGGTGATCCCCGATTTCGCCGAGCGCCGCGCCGACATCGAGAAGCAGCTCGTCACCGAAGCCGGCCGCCAGGGCGCCACCCTGGGCGAATACGCCGACTTGCTCGACGAGGTCACCGCGCTGGTCGAGCACCCCACCGTGTACGTGGGCGAGTTCGAGGCCGAGTTCCTGGCCGTGCCTCAGGAATGCCTGATCCTCACGATGCGCGCCAACCAGAAGTACTTCCCGCTGTTCGACGCCGAGGGCAAGCTGAAGAGCCGCTTCCTGATCGTCTCCAACATGCAGATGGAAGACCCGTCCAACATCATCACCGGCAACCAGCGCGTGGTACGCCCGCGCCTGTCGGATGCCCGCTTCTTCTTTGAGCAGGACATCAAGGCCGGCCTCACCCCGCGGGTCGTCAAGCTCGGCTCGGTGGTCTATCACAACAAGCTCGGCTCCCTGGGCGACCGCGTCCAGCGCATGTCCATCGTGGCCCGCAAGGTCGCCAGTCTGCTGGGCGCCGACGAGAACCTGGCCAACCGCGCCGCGCTGCTCTCCAAGGCCGACCTGCTGACCGACATGGTCGGTGAGTTCCCCGAGCTGCAGGGCACCATGGGCCGCTACTACGCGCTGACCGAAGGCGCGCTGCCGGTGGTGGCCGAAGCCATCGAACAGCACTACCGCCCGCGCTTTGCCGGCGACCTGCTGCCCGACACCAACATCGGCCGCGCGCTGGCGCTGGCCGACAAGCTCGACTCCCTGGTCGGCTTCTTCGGCATCGGCCAGCTGCCCACCGGCGACCGTGACCCCTTCGGCCTGCGCCGCGCCGCCCTCGGCGTGCTGCGCATCCTCATGGAAAGCCCGCTGCCCCTCGACCTCGTCGCCCTGATCAACGAATCGGCAGCCAGCTTCGCCCCGGGCCTGCTCGGCAGCGAGCTGCCCGGCCCGCTGTTCGACTTCATGCTCGAGCGCCTGCGCAACCAGCTGCGCGAGGCCGGCCATGCCCAGGACGTGGTGGACGCGGTGCTGGCCCTCAAGCCCACCCGCATCGACCTGGTGGTGCCCAAGCTGCAGGCCGTGGTGGCCTTCCAGCAGCTGCCCGAGGCAGCGGCCCTGGCAGCGGCCAACAAGCGCATCGTCAACATCCTCAAGAAGGCCGACGGCGTACTGGGCGAGCCCGACGTCGCCCTGCTGGCCGAGGACGCCGAGAAGGCGCTGTTCCATGCCATCGTCGAGGTCGCTCCGCTGGCCCGCTCCCACTTCCAGAACGAGGACTACACCGACGCCCTGCGCGTGCTGGCCGGCCTGCGGGCCGCGGTGGATCGCTTCTTCGACGAGGTGATGGTGATGGCCGAGGAGCCCTTGGTGCGCCAGAACCGCCTGGCCCTGCTGGGCCAGCTGGCCGGCCTGATGAACCAGGTGGCGGACATCTCCCGCCTGTCGGCCTGAACCTTGGCCTCGAGAGGGTACTCCATGAAGCTCATCGTGCTCGACCGGGACGGGGTCATCAACGTCGACTCGGACCAATTCATCAAGTCGCCGGACGAATGGAAGCCGATCCCCGGTTCCCTCGAGGCCATCGCCCGGCTCAATGAGTCCGGCTGGCGGGTGGTCGTCGCCTCCAACCAGTCGGGGGTCGGGCGCGGGCTGTTCGACATGGATACCCTCAACGCCATCAACGAGAAGATGACCAAGGCCATCGCCCAGGCGGGCGGGCGGCTCGACGCCATCTTCTTCTGCCCCCATCCGGCCGACTCCACCTGCGACTGCAGAAAGCCCAAGCCGGGCATGTTCCTGCAGATCGCCGAGCGTTTCAACGTGGACATGAGGGGCGTGCCGGTGGTCGGCGACAGCCTGCGCGACCTGCAGGCCGGCGTCGCGGTGGGCTGCCAGCCCTACCTGGTGCTCACCGGCAAGGGCGCCAAGACCCAGGCCGACCCGGCGCTGCCGGAGGGCACCGTCGTCTTTCCCGATCTGGCTGCCGTGGCCGCCCAGCTCTCCGCCTGAGGTTTCTTCCCGTGGTCCTGATCCGCAACCTGTTTTTCATGCTGGCCCTGGCCGTGCTCACGCCGCTGTACGCGCTGATCGCCATGGCGACCTTTCCCTTCGGGCCGAAGACCCGGCACCGCATCATCCGCGGCTGGCCTCATCTGATGGCGTGGGTGGTCAAGCACGTGCTGGGCATCCCCTATCGCCTGGTGGGTGCCGAGAACATCCCGGCCGGGCCGGCAATCGTCATGTCCAAGCACATGTCGGCGTGGGAAACCATCATGCTGCAGGACATCTTCCCGCCGATGGTCTTCGTGATGAAGCGCGAGATCCACAAGCTGCCCTTCTTCGGCTGGGGCATCGCCCAGATGCCGATGATCGCCATCGATCGCGCCGCCGGCAAGGACGCCCTGGCCCAGGTGGTGGAGCAGGGCATCGACCGGCTCGGCCACGGTTTCTGGGTCACGATCTTCCCCGAGGGCACCCGCGTGGCCCCGGGTAGCCGCAAGCGCTACAAGGCCGGCGGCGCCGTGCTGGCCTCCAAGAGCGGCGCGCCGGTGGTGCCGGTGGCCCACAACGCCGGCGAGTTCTGGGCCCGCAACGCCTTTCTCAAGCGCCCGGGCGAGGTGGTTGTCAGCATCGGCCCGGCGATCGACACCCGCGGCCTGAGCGCCGAGGAGATCAATCGCCGCACCGAGACCTGGGTCGAGGGCGAGATGCACCGTCTCTTCCCCCATCATTACAAGCACCGCCACCACCCCAAGGAGACGTCCGCGGCGTGAGCGCGGCCGCCGTCGAGTCCCGCGAGATCATCCTGGGTGGGCAGCGCATCGCGTATACCCTGCGGCGCAGCACCCGCAAGACCCTGGGCCTCTCCATCGACCACCGCGGCCTCATCGTCGGGGTGCCGCTCCGGGTGGGCCTGCGCGAGGCGGAGGCCTTCATCCGCAGCCACGCCGGCTGGGTGGTCGACAAGCTCCAGGCGCGGCTGCAGCGGCAGCCCGTGGCGGCCTTCGAGCCGGTGGACGGGGCGCCCATCCCCTTCCTCGGCGAGGCCTGGCTGTTGCGGCTTGGGCGCGGCAACAACCGGGTGCTGTGGCACGAGCAGGGCCCCGACAAGGTGCTCGAGCTGGCCCTGCGCGCCGGCGCCGACGCGCGCCAGCTGCTGCTGCGCGGCCTGCAGCAGCGCAGCCTCGAGCTATTCAACCACCGCGTCGAGGAGTTCTGCCTGCGCCTCGGCCGGCCGATGCCGGCGGTGGGCTTGTCCAACGCCCGCACCCGCTGGGGCAGCTGCAGCAGCCGCAGCGGCATCCGGCTGCACTGGCGGCTGGTGCATCTGCCGCTGGGGTTGATCGACTACGTGGTGGCCCACGAGGTGGCGCACCTCGTCGAGATGAATCATTCGCCACGTTTCTGGGCCGTGGTGGAATCCCTTTATCCTGATCACCTGGCCGCCCGCAAGGCCTTGCGCCAGGCGGCGGCTCATCTTCCTTCCATCTGAACCGAGGAAACTTCCATGCGTCTTCTCCACACCATGCTGCGGGTCGGCGATCTCGACCGTTCCATCGCCTTCTACACCGAGGTGCTCGGCATGCGCCTCCTGCGCCGCCACGACTACCCTGAGGGCAAGTTCACGCTGGCCTTCGTGGGTTTCCAGGGCGAGGCGGAGGGTGCGGTGATCGAGCTCACCCATAACTGGGGTGTCGAGTCCTACGAGCTGGGCAACGGCTACGGCCACATCGCCCTCGAGGTGCCGGATGCCTACGCGGCCTGCGAGGCGATCAAGGCCCGCGGCGGCAAGGTGACCCGCGAGGCGGGCCCGATGAAGCACGGCTCGACGGTGATCGCCTTCGTGGAAGACCCGGACGGCTACAAGATCGAGCTGATCCAGAGCAAGGGCCGCAAGGACTGAGCCTCTTTCTTCCCAATCTCCACTTCCCACTCCCCGCGTTTCAAGCACCCTCCAGCCCGAAGGCCCGCCGGAGGGCGGCCAGCTCCTGGTGGAGCATGGCCAGGGCGGCGGGGGCGTCGCCCAGCTGCCGGTCGTGGCCGAGGTGTTCCAGCCGCTCGGCGCTGGCGCGGGCGCGGGGGGCGCAGAAGTTGGACACCGCGCCCTTCAGGGCGTGGGCGGCGTTGGAGAGGGCTTCCGGATCGCCGGCAGCCAGGGCGGCCTCGATGTCCTGCACCAGGCGCGGCTCGTCCTCGGCGTACATGATGATCAGCTGTTCCAGCAGATCGGTGTCATGGCCGAGGTTGAAGAGGGCCTTGTCGCGCTCGAAGACCGGGTCGTCGTCGGCCACCGGCTGGATGGCCCGCGGCGGGGCCGGGTCGGCGTTGCCGGTGTGGTGGATGAGCGCTTCGACGAGGTCGGGCGCATGCACGGGTTTCGACAGGTAGCCGTCCATGCCGGCCTCAAGGCAGCGCTCCCGGTCACCCCTCATGGCATGGGCCGTCATCGCGACGATGGGGGTGTGGGGGCAGCCGGCGGCCTCGCGTTCGCGGATCCGGGCGGTGGCCTCGAAGCCGCCCATCACCGGCATCTGCACGTCCATCAGGATGATGTCGAAGTTGCCGCGGGCATGCAGGGCGAGGGCTTCCTCGCCGTTGTTGGCCACTTCCACCTGATGCCCGAGCTTGCCGAGCAGGCGTAGCGCGAGGGTGCGGTTGACCGGGTTGTCCTCGGCCAGCAGCACGCGCAGCTGGCGGCGCTGTTCGCGCAGGCGGTGGCGGGTGATGAGGGGGCGGGTGTCGGCCTTTTCGTCGAGCGGGTCGACCGACAGCAGGATTGCGTCGAGCAGGTCGGAGGCGAGGGCCGGCATGGGCTGCAGGTCGGAGGGCAGCGCGGGCATCGGCAGGTAGGCGGCGATGCCCAGCTCGCGGCAGCGCGCCCCGTCGCCGCGCCGGCCTTCGCCGGCCAGCATGATGATGCACGGCGGTGCAGCCCTGGCGCCGCGGATCGCCTCGGCGAGCTGGAAGCCCTCGGCATCGGGCAGCTGGGTGCTGATGAGGGCGACCCGGCAGGGGTGGCCGGCGTCGGCGGCGCGCTCAAGCGCAAGCAGGGCGGTGGCCGCATCGGGCGCAGGGATGGGGTGCATCCGCCACTGGCCGAGGAGCTCGACCAGGCTTGCCCGCTCGGCGGGGTCGTCCACCGCCACGAGCACGGGCAGGCCCTCCAGGTGGGCTTCTTCGTCGGCCACCGGGGCGCACTGGCCGAGCTCGAAGCGGGCGGTGAAGTGGAAGATGCTGCCTTCGCCCGGCGTGCTCACCACACCGATCGTGCCGCCCATGGCCTGCACCAGCTGGGCGCTGATGGTGAGGCCCAGTCCGGTGCCGCCGTAGCGCCGGGTGGTGGAGGTGTCGGCCTGGGAAAAGGCGTCGAAGATGAGGGCCTGTTTCTCGGGGGGGATGCCGACGCCGGTGTCGTGCACCCGGAAGACCAGCCTGATCTGGCTGCCGTCGCCGGCCAGGGTGTCGGTTTCGACGACCACCGTGACCTCGCCGGCGGGGGTGAACTTGATGCCGTTGGAGATCAGGTTGATCAGCACCTGGCGCAGCCGGTGGGGGTCGCCGATCAGGCTGTCGGGGACGTTGGGGGCGACTTCGGCACTGAGCTTGAGGTGTTTTTCGGTGGCCCGTTGCTGGAGGGTGCGCACGGCCAGGGCGACGCAGTCGCGCAGGCTGAAGTCGATGTGCTCGAAGTCGAGCTTGCCGGCCTCGATCTTCGAGAAGTCGAGGATGTCGTTGATGATGCCGAGCAGGCCGTTGGCCGAGCTCTTGACGAGGGTCAGGTATTCGCGCTGCTCGTCGTTGAGGGGCGTGTCGAGGGCTAGGTCGGTCATGCCGAGGATGGCGTTCATCGGCGTGCGGATCTCGTGGCTCATGTTGGCCAGGAAGTCGCTCTTCGAGCGGCTGGTGGCCTCGGCGGTTTCCTTGGCTTCGCGCATCAGGGCTTCGGAGTGCTTGCGGTCGCTGATGTCGCGCAGGTAGGCGGTGATCATGCGGTTGTGCTCGGCGCCGCTGGCGGCCAGGGCGACCTCGATGGGGAACTCGCGGCCGTCCCGATGGCGGGCGATGGCTTCTAGGCGTCGGTAAGGGGTGTCGCCGGCCGGGGTCTGGAGCATGTCGTGCACGGCCTGGATCTGCGCCTCGCGGAGCCGCTCCGGGAAGATCAGCTCGGCGATGGGCTGGTGAAGGGCTTCGGCCCGGGAGATGCCGAAGCTGCGCTCGGCGGCCGGGTTGAACTCGAGCACCTTGCCTTCAGTGTCGGTGGAGATGATGCAGTCGAGGGCGGCCTCGGTGATCGCACGGTTGCGGGATTCGCTGGCGGCGAGGGCCGATTGGCCGTCGAAGAGGCGGATGGAGGTCCAGTTGAGGGCGTCGACCAGCTGGCGGACTTCGGTGACGCCGCCCGGGTCTTGCAGGGTGTTGCCGTGGCTGGACTCGAGGCCTTCGGCGAAGGCGGTGGCTTTCTGCAGGCTGCGCAGGGGCGCGCGCAGGAAGTAGCGGATCGCCAGGGTGCCGCCGAGCAGCGTGAAGAGGCCGGCCAGGAGGCTGTCGCCCAGGATGTGGGCCTGGTTCTCGTCGGCGGCCGGGGCGAGCTCGAGGCGCAGCCAGCCGAGCGGGGCGTTGCCGCCGATGCTGGCCCAGGCGACGATGTGTGAACCTTGCCGCGCCGGCTTGGCGGTATTGCCGGGCGGGGTGAGCGGTGTGCCGTCCAGGGGTTCGACCCGCGGCGCGCCGCCGCTGCCCAGGCGGACGCTGGCCATCGGGATGCCCTGCCGGTCGGTGACGGTGGCCCGCCGGATGCGTGGGTTGCCTTCCAGCTGGAGCAGTTGGGCGCCGATCCTGGTGGCTTCGCCCCGGGCGACATGGGGTTCGAGGGCTGCGGCGAGGGAGGCGGTGAGGTCGTCGGCGTGGCTGCGCTCGAGGTCTTCGATGAAGTCGGCCTGTTCGATCCCGATGTACGCGGAGTAGCCGCCTACCGACAGGGTGAGCAGCAGGGCGAACAGCAGCGCCAGCTGCTGGCCGAGGGTGCGGAAGCCGATGCGCGAGGCGAGGTGGTGCAGGCAGTCGTTCATTCGTCTTTGTAGCGGTCGCGAATCTCGAGGACCGCGTCCCACTGATCGAAGAAGGCGTCCACGCAGGCGGGGTCGAAGTGGGCGCCGCGGCCTTCGCGCAGGAGGGCAGCGGCACGCTCGAGCTCCCAGGCGGCCTTGTAGGGACGCGGCGAGGTGAGGGCGTCGAAGACGTCGGCCACGGCGACGATCCGCCCGACCAGGGGGATGGCGTCGCCGGCGAGGCCGTCGGGGTAGCCGCTGCCGTCGTATTTCTCGTGGTGGGTGAGGGCGATCTCGGCGGCCATCTGGATCATCGGCGAGGCGGAACCTGCCAGGATGTCGTGGCCGATGCGCGGGTGACGGCGCATGATCTCGAGCTCGTCGTCGTCGAGGCGGCCGGGTTTGAGCAGGATGTGGTCGGGCGTGCCGACCTTGCCGATGTCGTGCATCGGGGCGGCGGTGAGGATGCACTCGCACAGCTCGTCGTCGAGGCCCAGGCGGCGGGCGATGAGTTGCGAGTAGTGGGCCATGCGCAGGATGTGGGCGCCGGTCTCGGGGTCGCGGAATTCGGCGGCGCGGGCCAGGCGCATCACGGTTTCCTGCTCCCGGGCGAGGATGTCGGCGGTCTTGCGGATGACGGCTTCGCGCAGGTCGTCGTTCCAGCTGCGCAGGCGTTTGTGGCTCTCGCGCAGGCTGAGCATGGTGCGCACGCGGGGGTCGAACTCGTGGCGGTCGATGGGCTTGGTGAGGAAGTCGTTGGCGCCGGCGCCGAGGCTTTCGTAGCGGACTTCCTTCTCGTGGGCCGCGGTGACCATCAGGATCGGTACGCTGTCGGCGGGGTAGAGCTTGCGCAGGGTGCGGATGAAGTCGATGCCGTTGATGTCGGGCATCATGTAGTCGACGATGAGCAGGTCTGGCTCGTTGCTGCCGCACCACTGCAGCCCTTCGAGGGGCTGGGAGAAGGTGACGATCTCGGTGCCCGGCGGGGTCAGCTTGCGGACGAGGGCCTGGATGAGCGTCAGGTTGAGGGGCGTGTCATCGACGATGGCTATGGCCATGGTGGCTCCGATTTGACTGGCATGGGCCGATCCGCCGGCTTGGCGTGTCTCAGATTATCGGCCCGACGTCTTCGAAATTGAGCGCGTCCTGGCGGGCCGCCCGCAGCTGGCGCGAGTCCTCGGGCGGGCTCGTCGGGGCGGTGCAGGGCAGGCTGAGGACGAAGCTGCTGCCCTGCCCGGGGGCGCTGCTCACATCGATGCGCCCGCCGAGCAGGCGCGTCGAGAGGTTATACACGATGTGCAGGCCGAGGCCGCTGCCACCCTTGCCGAGCCGGGTGGTGAAGAAGGGGTCGAAGATGCGCCGCAGGTTGGCCGCCGGGATGCCGTTGCCGTCGTCGTCGAAACGGATCTCGACCCAGCCCGGCTCGAGCTGCCGCGGGGTGACCCGGATGCGGCCGCGAGGCCGGCCATCGAAGCCGTGGAGCAGGGCGTTGCTGAGCAGGTTGGTGAAGATCTGCCCCAGGGCGCCGGGGTAGCTGTCCATATCGACGGGTTCGAGCGGCGCGATCTCCAGCAGGTAGGGGCTGTTCTTGAACATCGGGCTGAGGGTGATCGCCATCTCGTGCAGAAAGCCGCCGAGTTCGAAGCGCCGGCGCTGCTCGCTGGTCTGGTCCACCGCCACCTGCTTGAAGCTGCGCACGAGCTCCTCGGCCCGGCTGAGGCTGCGCATCAGGAGGCCGGTGGCCTCGCGGGTGGCTTCCAGGTGGCTGTCGAAGTCGCTGCGCCGCAGGCGGCCCGCAGCGTGCTGTTCGCCGAGCTCCCGGGCGTGGGCGGCGAGGGTGGTGGCGATGGTGACGCTGTTGCCGATGGGGGTGTTGAGTTCATGGGCGATGCCGGCCACCAGCGAGCCGAGGGCGGCCAGCTTGTCGTTGCGGATGAGCTCTTCCTGGGTCTGGCGCAGGGCGTCGAGGGCCGAGCTGAGTTCGGCGGTGCGCTCGGCGACGCGCTGTTCGAGGGTCCGGTTGAGTTCTTCGATGTCGCGCTGGATGCGGCGCAGCTCAGTGATGTCCACCACCGACCAGAGGGCGCACTCTTCGCCATCCACGTTAAGCAGGCGCCCGGAGATCAGGCAGGTGGCGATGCCCTGGTGTCCGGGAAGGTGCAGCCGGACTTCACGCTGGGCGATGTGCTCCTTGCCGGCGATGCGGGCATAGACGGCGCGCTGTTCGTCGAGATCCACCCACAGGCCGAGCTCGATGGCGCTGCGGTTGCGCACCGCAGCGCGTTCGAGCCCGAAGAGCTGCTCCCAGGCCGGGTTGGCGTCCACGTGGCCGCGATCGCTCATCCGCGTGAGGGAGAGCGCACAGGGGGCGGAGTTGAAGATCGCCGCGAAGCGGGCTTCGCTTTCGGTCAGCCTGCGGGTGGCGGCGAGCTCGGCGGTGATGTCCCGGTAGGCGGTGATCATGTAGCTGCGGGCGCCGATCTGCAGCGGGCGGGCGCTGAGCAGGGCCTCGACGGCGACGCCGTCGCTGCGGCGGAGGGTGACCGGGCGCTTGCTGACGGTGCCGCCGGCGCGGAGCTCGGCGCGGAGCCCGCGGGCCTCGTCGGGGCTGCCCCACAGGCCGAAGTCGTCGCCGCTGCGGCCCAGGCTTTCGTCGCGGCGGTAGCCGAGGAGCGGGGTCCAGTTGTGGTTCATGTCGATCAGGCGCCCTTCTTCGCCGGTGCTCAGCACGAGGAGCTCCGGCAGCAGTTCGAACAGCCCGGCGAAGCGCGCATGGGCTTCGTCGAGGGCGTGTTCGGCGGCCTGGCGGCGGGCGGTTTCGGCCTGCAGCAGCTCGTCGAGCCGGCGAGCCTCGTCCCGACCGTGGCGGCGCGCCCATGCGGCCGGTGCGAGGGCCGCCAGCGCGACCAGCAGGGCGGAGATGAGGAGGCCGGGGGAGACGGGGTCGGGCAAGGCGGTTCCGGGCGTGGGCTCAGCGCAGGGCGCGGACCAGATCGGCCAGCGTGGTGAAGCCGGCGTCGTAGAAGTGCTGGAGCAGCGGGGCCAGGTGGCTCAGGGCCAGCAGCAGCACGCCGAAGCCGACGGTCAGGGTGATCGGGAAGCCGATCGCGAAGAGGTTGAGCTGCGGCGCGGCGCGGGTGAGCACGCCGAGGGCGATGTTGGTGATGAGGAGCGCGGTGACGATGGGCAGCGCCATCAGCAGGCCGCTGGCGAAGATGCTGGCGCCGAAGCGGGCGAGGACCAGCCAGCCGCCCTTGTGCGGCAGGGTGGCGCTGACCGGGAGCCATTCGAAGCTGCGGGCGAGGGCGTCGATCATCAGCAGGTGCCCGTTGAGGCTGAGGAAGACGAGGGTGGCGATAAGGGTCAGGAACTCGCCGACCACCGCCGTCTGGCCGCCGGCGACGGGGTCGAAGAAGGTGGCGAAGGAGAGGCCCATCTGCAGGCTGATGATCTCACCCATCAGGTCGAGGGCGGCAAACACCACCCGCAGCACGAGGCCCATGGCGATGCCGATCAGGGTCTGCTGGAAGAGGATCAGGATGCCGGCCCAGGAGTCTATGGCCTCCGGCGGCGTCGCCGTGACCACCGGCAGCACGCCCATCGTGACTGCCAGCCCGGCCACCAGCTTGATGCGGCGCGGCACGGCGTTGTTGCCGAACACCGGCGCCGCGCCGACGAAGCCGAGGATGCGAGCCATCGGGAAGGCCAGCAGGGCCAGCCAGCCCTCGAGCTGGGCGGAGGTGACGGAGAGCACGGGCCGGGCTAGCCGATCATCGACGGGATGCTCTCGAAGAGGCGCCGGATGAAGTCGGTCATCATCGTGATCATCCACGGCCCGGCGAGCACCAGGGTGATGAAGGTGGCGATCAGCTTGGGGACGAAGGAGAGGGTCTGTTCGTTGATCTGGGTGGCGGCCTGGAAGATCGAGATGACTAGGCCGGTGACCAGCGCGGCGATGAAGAGCGGGGCCGACACCAGCAAGGTGAGCTCCAGTGCCTGGCGGCCGAGGTCGATGACAGTGATGGGGGTCATGGCGGCTCCTGGATTCAGCCGAAGCTCTGCACGAGGGAGGCGATCAGCAGGTTCCAGCCATCCACCAGCACGAACAGCATGATCTTGAAGGGGAGCGAGACGATCGCCGGGCTCATCATCATCATGCCCATCGACATCAGCACCGAGGCGACGACCATGTCGATGATGAGGAAGGGGATGAAGATGATGAAGCCGATCTGGAAGGCGGTCTTCAGCTCTGAGGTGACGAAGGCCGGCAGCAGCACGCGCAGGGGCAGGTCTTCGGCCTTCTCCACCCGGGGGGTCTTGGCGAGCTTGGAGAAGAGGTTGAGGTCGGGCTCGCGCACCTGCTTGAGCATGAAGGCCTTCACGGGCACGGTGGCGCGGGCCACGGCTTCGTCGAAGTTGATGCGGTTCTCGGAGAGCGGCTGCCAGGCTTCGGTGTAAACCCGGTCGGCCACCGGCGCCATGATGAAGAAGGTGAGGAACAGGGACAGCCCGACCAGTACCTGGTTGGGCGGCGAGGTCTGGGTGCCGAGGGCGTGGCGCAGTAGCGACATCACGATGATGATGCGCGTGAAGCTGGTGGTCATCAGCACCATCGCGGGGATGAAGGACAGCGACGTCATCAGCAGCAGGGTCTGCATCGACAGGCTGTACTGGGTGCCGCCGCCGGCCGCCGGCGTGGTGGTGAGGGCCGGCAGGGCCTGGGCCAGCACCGGCAGTGGTGCCAGCAGGCACAGCGGCGCCCAGCGGGCGGCGAGGCGCGAGG
>JAEUNU010000065.1 GCA_016789125.1 Zoogloea sp.
CGCGTCGATGGCGGTGCCGCCGCCAACAACCTGCTGCTGCAACTGCAGGCCGACCTGCTCGGCGTGCCGGTGGTCCGCCCCCGCCAGACCGAGACCACCGCCCTCGGCGCCGCCTTCCTGGCCGGCCTGGCGGTGGGGCTATGGCAAGGGCCGGATGAGCTTGCCGGGCTGTGGCGGGCCGAGCGGCGCTTCGAGCCCACGGGCAGCGCCGACTGGCGGGCGAGCCGGGTGGCCGAGTGGCACCGGGCCGTCGACCGCGCCCGCAGCTGGGCTGCGCCCTGACACCCATGCAGCGCGAGCAGCTCCTCGAGCGCCTGCGCAGCACGCCCCGCTGGGACGTGCTGGTGATCGGCGGCGGCGCCACCGGGCTGGGCTGCGCCGTCGATGCCGCGGCGCGGGGCTATTCGACCCTGCTTCTCGAAGCCCATGACTTCGCCCAGGGCACCAGCTCCCGCTCCACCAAGCTGATCCACGGCGGCGTGCGCTACCTGGCCCAGGGGCGCATCGGCCTGGTGCGCGAGGCCCTGGCCGAGCGGGCGACCCTGCTCGCCACGGCGCCCCACCTGGTCCATCCCCAGCGCTTCGTGGTGCCAGTGTATCGGCAGTGGGATCGCCTCGTGCTCGCCGCCGGGCTGACAGCCTACGACTGGCTGGCCGGCGCCCACAGCCTTGGCCCCAGCCGCCTGCTGTCGGCCGGGGAGACCGCCAGCGCACTGCCGGGGCTGCAGCGGGACGGGCTGGTGGGCGGCATCGCCTACATGGACGCCCGCTTCGACGACGCCCGGCTGGCCATCGCGCTGATGCGCACGGTGTTCGACCTGAGCGGGATGGCCATCAACCACCTGCCGGTCACCGCCCTGCGGCACGCCCACGGCCGCATCGACGGGGTCGGCGCGCGGGACGATGAAACCGGCGAAGCCTTCGAGATCGCGGCCCGGGTCATCATCAACGCCGCTGGCGTGTGGGGCGACGAGATCCGCCAGCTCGACGACGCCTCCGCACGCCCGCAGCTGGCCCCGAGCCAGGGCGCCCACGTGGTGCTGGGCCGGCGCTTCCTGCCCGGCAGCGACGCCCTGCTGATCCCCCGCACGCCCGACGGCCGGGTGCTCTTCGTGATCCCCTGGCAGGGCCGGCTGCTCCTCGGCACCACCGACACGCCCCGGGCCGACCGCCCCCTGGAGCCCCGCCCGCTGGCAGAGGAGATCGATTTCATCCTCGACACCGCCGGCTGCTACCTGGCCTTGCGCCCGACCCGCGCCGACGTGCACAGCGCCTTCGCCGGGCTGCGTCCGCTGCTCGGAGCGGGCGGAGGCCGCACGGCGGCGCTGTCGCGGGAACATTCGATCGAGGTGTCGGCGGCCGGCCTGGTGTCGGTGGCCGGCGGCAAATGGACGACCTACCGGCGGATGGCCGAGGGAATCGTCGATCGTGCCGCCGCCGTCGTCGGCCTGCCGGTTCGTGCCAGCACGACGGCGGCACTGGCGCTCCACGCCAGCCCGGGCGCGCCGGGCGACGACGTGTTTGGCACCGACCGGGCGATCATCGACGGCCTGCCCAGTGCCGCGCGGCGGGTGCACCCGGCCTTCACGCTGAGCGAGGCCGAGGTGCGCCACGGCGCCCGCTTCGAGCAGGCACGGAATGTGGAAGACCTGCTCGCCCGCCGCCACCGGGCGCTGTTCATCGACGCCGCGGCGGCCATCGAAGCCGCCCCCGCCGTGGCCGCCATCCTGGCCGAGGAGCTGGGCTGGAGCAGCGCGCAGACCACCGAAAGCACGGAAGCCTTCCGCCGGGTGGCGGAAGGCTTCCTGTAAGCTCGAAACGGCCCGGCGCGGGCCGGGCGGAGGATCAGGCCTGGGTTTCGGCGATCCGTTTGGCAATGTGCTCGAGGGCCTCTTCGACCTGGTCGATGAGGATCAGGCACAGGTCGCCCGGCTGCAGCTTGCCCAGCGCGGTGTCGATGGCCAGGAACTCGCCGCGGATCTCGACGATGTCGCGGGTGCGCGGCGCATCCACCAGGCCCTGCTGGAGCAGCGCCAGCACCTCGCCGTCGGCGCGGCCGCGCTGGCATTCGTCCTGGTACAGCACCACGTCGTCGAAGACCTTGCCGAGGATGCGGGTCTGCTCGCGGATGTCCTCGTCGCGGCGGTCGCCGGCGCCGCTGATGACCACCGAACGGCGCTTGGCCGGCATCGTCTCGACGGCCTGCACCAGCGCCAGGATGGCGTCCGGGTTGTGGCCGTAGTCGGCGATCAGGGTGGCGCCCTTGTAGTCGAACACGTTGAAGCGCCCCGGCGCGGTGGAGGCATCGTTGACAAAGGTAGCAACGCCGCGCCGGATGGTTTCGACGTCGAGGCCCAGCGCCCAGGCCGCAGCGATCGAGGCCATCGCGTTCTCGACCTGGAACGAGATGGTCCCGCTGCGGGTGATCGGGATGCCGGCCAGCGGCACACGGAACTCACTGCTGCCCTCGGCGGCCACGATGTCACCGCCTTCGACGAACACCACCTTGTGGCCCTGCACCCGGTGGGTGGCGAGCACGTGGTTGTTGGGGTCGAGGGCGAAGAACAGTACCGCACCCGGGCAGGCGCCGGCCATCTTGACGACCATCGGGTCGGCCGCGTTGAGCACCGCGGTGCCGTGGGGCGCCACGTTCTGG
Source organism: Zoogloea sp. (assembly GCA_016789125.1). GTDB lineage: Bacteria > Pseudomonadota > Gammaproteobacteria > Burkholderiales > Rhodocyclaceae > Zoogloea. The sequence goes on from JAEUNU010000065.1 coordinate 2,657, forward strand.
ACGATGACGCGCTTCACCACCGCCAGGTCCTCCACCGTACTGATGTAGGAGAGGCCCAGGTGGTCGCCCATGCCGATGTTGGTGACCACCGCCACGTCGCAGCGGTCGAAGGCGAGGCCCTCGCGCAGCACGCCGCCGCGGGCGGTCTCGAACACCGCGGCGTCCACGTCGGGATGCAGCAGGATGTTGCGGGCGCTGCGCGGGCCACTGCAGTCGCCGGTGTCGATGCGCCGCTTGCCCACGTAAACACCGTCCGAGTTGGTCATGCCGACCCGGTTGCCCGCCACGCCGAGCAGGTGGGCGGTGAGGCGCACGGTGGTGGTCTTGCCGTTGGTGCCGGCCACCGCCACCACCGGGATGCGGCCGTTCTCGCCGGGCTTGAACATGTTGCCGACGATGGCCTCGCCCACCGGGCGGCCCTTGCCGTAGGACGGCTGCAGGTGCATGCGCAGGCCGGGCGCGGCGTTGCATTCGACGATGCCGCCGCTCTGGGCCTCGAGGGGCTCGAGGACGTTCTCGCACACCACGTCGACACCGCAGATGTCGAGCCCGATGTTGCGGGCCGCGGCGATCGCGCGTTCGGCGACCTCGGGGTGGACGTCGTCGGTGACGTCGGTAGCGGTGCCGCCGGTGGACAGGTTGGCGTTGTTGCGCAGGATCACGCGCTTGCCCTTGGGCGGCACGGATTCGGCGTCGAAGCCCTGGTTGGCGAGGGTGGCAAGGGCGATCTCGTCGAAGCGGATCTTGGTGAGCGAAGTGGCGTGGCCGGTGCCGCGGCGCGGGTCGCTGTTGACGTGCTCGACCAGCGCGCGGATGGTGCGCTTGCCGTCACCGACGACCAGCGGCGGTTCGCGGCGGGCGGCGGCGACGAGCTTGTCGCCGATGACGAGGAAGCGGTAGTCGTGGCCCGGCAGGTAGCGCTCGACCATCACGTCGTCGCTGATCTCGGCGGCCACCCGGAAGGCGGCCTTCACTTCCTCTTCGGTGCGCAGCTTGACCGCCACGCCCTTGCCCTGGTTGCCGTCGCGCGGCTTGACCACCACCAGCCCGCCTATCTCGCGGGCGGCCAGCCAGGCGTCGTCGGCGTCGGTGACCGAGCGGCCGAGCGGCACCGGCACGCCGGCGGCGCGCAGCAGGGTTTTGGTGAGTTCCTTGTCCTGGGCGATGGCCTCGGCCACCGCGCTGGTGAGGTCGGTCTCGGCGGCCTGGATGCGGCGCTGCTTGCTGCCCCAGCCGAACTGCACGAGGCTGCCTTCGGTGAGGCGGCGGTAGGGGATGCCACGGGCCATGGCGGCCTGCACGATGGAGCCGGTGGAGGGCCCGAGGCGCACGTCCTCGTCGAGCTCCTGGAGCCGGCCCAGGGCATCGGCGAGGTCGAAGGAGAGCTTGTCGTCGGCAGCCGCCTTGAGCAGCGCGATGGCGAGGTCGAAAGCCAGCCGGCCGACTTTTTCTTCGGTGTATTCAACGACCACCTGGAACACGCCCTTCTCGAGGGTCGGCGCCGTGCGGCTGAAGGTGACCGGGCAGCCGGCACAGGCCTGCAGGCCGAGGGCGGCGAGTTCGAGGGCATGGGCGACGGAGCTGGGGCCCTGGGGGCCATCGGCCTCGAGGAAGCCCATCTCGGGAAACAGATTGCGCAGGCGCGTCTCGAAACCCGACATGAGGTCGATGTTGCACTCGTCGTCGGTGCAGGTAACGATGGCCTCGATCGAGGTATGCCGGCTCCACAGATTGGGGCCGCGCAGTGCCCGGATGCGTGAAACTTCCATGGATAACAGTCCTTGTCTCTATTTTTTTGGCCGGCCACCCGGGCGAGGGGTGGCCGGTTGGGTCAGCTCGGGCAATGCGGGGCGGGCATCAGTCGGCGCGCAGCGGTGCCTTCGGGTTGTAGGGCAGGACGCCGGCGCGGATCAGGGCCGGCGAGATGCCGAGCGCCCAGGCCCCGGCGATGGCGGCCAGCAGGTTGGAGAGCACGCCCGGCCTCTCGGCCTCGCCACCGGCCAGCATGTTGATGCGGGACAGCGGCGCGAGGGCCTCTTCGACCGCGCCGGTGGCCAGCACGATGACGCCGTTGTCGACGAACACCGCGCGCTTGCCTTCGGCGCGGGTCGCGACGATCGCCTCGGCCTTGCCATCGACCCCATAGAAGATCACGTCGCCGTCGGACAGCGAGCCCATCTCGACCACTGCCGGGTCTTCGGCGTTGAGCACCGCGACGCCGCTGGAGAGCACGAGGTCGATCTGGGTGCGGAAGACGTTCCAGACCTTCTCGGGGCTATCGATGTAGAACTCGCCGAAGTGCAGCTCGGGGTCGATGTTGGTGACCACGCCGACGCTACAGCGGTCGTACACGGTGCCGTCGGCCAGGATGTCGCGGCAGCTGTTCTCGAAGACCGCGGCCTCGACGGAGCGGTTCATCAGCACCCGCTCGGCGGCGTCCCAGTTGGTGCCCTCGGGGGTCTCCACCTGGCGGCCGTCGAGGAACACGCCTTCGCTGCAGGCCAGGCCGGTGTATTGGCCCGACAGGCGCGACAGGTGTGCGATGAGGCGCGCCACCGGCGTCTTGCCACGGCTGCCGGTGACACCGACCACCGGGATGCGGGAGTCTTCGTCCCGCGCGAAGAGGTGATCGACGATCGCCTCGCCCACCGGGCGCGGCTGGCCGACGGCCGGCTTGATGTGCATCAGCAGGCCGGGGCCGGCGTTGACCTCGACGATGGCGCCGCGCTGCACATCGAGCGGCTTGGAGATGTCTTCGCAGACCAGGTCGATGCCGGCGATGTCGAGGCCGACGATGCGCGCGGCCAGGCAGGCCAGCTCGGCGGTGTCGGGGTGTACCTCGTCGGTGACGTCGAAGGCCATGTTGCTGGTGCGGACGATCATCACCTCCTGGCCCTTCTCGGGCACCGAACTGCCGGTGAAGCCCTGGCGCTCGACTTCCATCTTGGCGGCCGGGAAGCGGTCGAGGCTGATCACGTACAGCGGGAACTCGTGCTCGACGCCGCGGCGCGGGTCGGTGTTGATCTGGCTGTCGATGAGCTCGTCGATGGTGGATTTACCGTCGCCCTTGACCGACACGGCCTCGCCCATGTTGGCGGCGACCATCTTGCCGCCGACCACCAGGATGCGGTGCTCGGTGCCCTTGATGAAGCGCTCGACCATCACCTCGGACCCCTCGGCGGCGGCCAGGGGGAAGGCCGCGGCGACTTCCTCGGGGCTCATCACGTTAACAAACACGCCGCGGGCGTGGTTGCCGTCGGTGGGCTTGACCACCACCGGGTAGCCGATGTCCTCGGCCGCGGCGATGGCCTCCTCGATGCTGGCGACGACCTCGCCCTCGGGCACCGGCACGCCGCACGAGGCCAGCAGCGACTTGGTGAGGTCTTTTTCGCTGGCGATGCCCTCGGCGATGGCCGGGGTGCGGTCGGTCTCGGCCGTCCAGATGCGGCGCTGGCGGGCGCCGTAGCCCAGCTGCACGAGGTTGCCCTCGGCCAGCAGGCGGATGTAGGGGATGCGGCGCTGCTTGTCGGCGGCGGCCTCGACGATGCAGCGGGTGCTGGGGCCCAGCATGTAGTCGTCGATCAGGTCGCGCAGCTTGGCGACGGCGGCATCCACGTCGTAGGGGCGATCCTCGATGGCAGCCATCAGCAGGTCGCGGCCCATGTGCAGGGCGGCCACCGACACCTCCTTCTGCCAGGCCCGGATGACCACCTTGTACACGCCGCGCTCGGACGTCTCGCGGGCCTTGCCGAAGCCGCCCGGGATGCCGGCCAGGTTCTGCAGCTCTAGGGTGACGTGCTCAAGGATGTGCCCGGGCCAGGTGCCGTCGTGCAGGCGCTTCACGAAGCCGCCCCGCTCGCCGATGCTGCAGCGGTGCTCGATGAGCGTCGGCAGCAGGGTGGTGAGCCGGTCGGGCAGGCCGGGGATGACGTTGGACGGGCAATCTTCCAGATCGTGGATGTCGACCCAGGCTTCGAGGACGGACCGGTAGGTCCAGATGTTCGGTCCCCGCAGGTGGAGCACTTTGAGGAAATCGATCGTTTTGTTGGTCATGGGCAAGGGTGTGGAATGGGCTGGCCTGATGTCTGTGCGCTTCACGGCGGACTCTCGATCCGGGTTTAACGCAGCCGGGCCGGGCCAGGATTACCTGCGAAAAAAATATTCCGCGAGCCGGGCATTCCGGCCCACACTGGGTATACGCGCTTGTAACGAGTCAGTAAACTTCGACCGCAATTCTGCCTTACGCAAGCCCTTTCCTGTGGCCCAATCGCGTCCATCGAAATGAATTCCCACTCTGCTTCCCCGTCGGCCACCACGGCTGGCAGCGCGTCCGCCATGTCGGGCGCCTATAGCGACTATCTCGGCCCGGCCGTTCCCGAAACCTGGCGTGTCTCCCTCGACAAGGCCCTCGCCAGCGGCGAGAAGGTGCTCGCCAGCCTCAGCCTCGACCTGGACACCCGCCTGCAGTTCCGCCCGGGCCTCGTCGCCCTCACCAACAGCCGCCTGATGGCCTGGGACGAGGCCACCCAGGACTGGCAGTCGTGGCCCTACCGGGACAGCATGCAGCTGCGCCACCGCGACCAGGCCGGCGTGGCCAGCCTCGATCTCGTCGACACCCAGGGCAAGCTCGCCGGCTGGCGCTTCACGCTGGCGCAGGACCCGGCCGCCCGCAACCTGGCCGACCGCTTCCACGCCCAGCTCGAATGCGTGCTGGCGGGCCGCGAACCCACACCGCCCGAGCCCCTCACCTGCCCCACCTGCGACGCGCCGCTGCCGGCCGGCACCGACGAGTGCCCCACCTGCGCCC
>JAEUNU010000083.1 GCA_016789125.1 Zoogloea sp.
CACCTCGATGGCGGCGCTGTCCGAGGACGTGCTGACGATCATCTTCAACGGCCTGTCGAAGAACTACCGCTCCTGCGGCTACCGCGCGGGCTGGATGGTGGTGTGCGGCGACAAGCGCCGCGCCAACGACTACATCGAGGGCCTCAACATGCTGGCCTCGATGCGCCTGTGCGCCAACGTGCCCGGCCAGTTCGCCATCCAGACCGCGCTGGGCGGCTATCAGAGCATCGACGACCTCGTCGCCCCCGGCGGCCGCATGCGCCGCCAGCGCGACCTGGCCCACGAGCTGATCACCGCCATCCCCGGCGTCACCTGCGTGAAGCCCAAGGCCACGCTCTACATGTTCCCGCGCCTCGACCCGCAGATGTACCCCATCGAGGACGACCAGCAGTTCATCGCCGAACTCCTCGAGGCCGAGCGCGTGCTGCTGGTGCAGGGCACCGGCTTCAACTGGCCGAGCCCCGACCACTTCCGGCTGGTTTTCCTGCCCCACGAGGACGACCTGCGTGACGCCGTCGCCCGCATCGCCCGTTTCCTGGCCGGCTACCGCAAGCGTCACGGCACCTGATCGCAACGGGGCGCCACGGGCGCCCCTTCCATTTTTCATTCCCTACTTTCCACACCCCAAGCAACCATGAAACCCATTAATGTTGGCCTCCTGGGCATCGGCACCGTCGGCGGTGGCACCTTTACCGTCCTCAAGCGCAACGAAGAAGAGATCACCCGCCGCGCCGGCCGGCCGATCCGCATCACCACGGTGGCCGACAAGAACCTCGAGCTGGCCCGGAGCGTGGCCGGTGAAGGCGTGAAGCTCACCGACGACGCCTTCTCGGTCGTCACCGACCCCGAGATCGACATCGTCGTCGAGCTCATCGGCGGCTACGGCGTGGCCCGCGAGCTTGTGCTGAAGGCCATCGAGAACGGCAAGCACGTGGTCACCGCCAACAAGGCGCTGCTCGCAGTGCATGGCAACGAGATCTTCGCCGCCGCCCAGAAGAAGGGCGTGATGGTGGCCTTCGAGGCGGCCGTCGCCGGTGGCATCCCCATCATCAAGGCGCTGCGCGAAGGCCTGTCGGCCAACCGCATCCAGTGGCTGGCCGGCATCATCAACGGCACCACCAACTTCATCCTGTCCGAGATGCGCGACAAGGGCCTGCCCTTCGCCGACGTGCTCAAGGAAGCCCAGGCCCTCGGCTACGCCGAAGCCGACCCGACCTTCGACATCGAAGGCGTCGACGCCGCCCACAAGGCCACCCTGATGGCCTCCATCGCCTTCGGCGTGCCGGTGCAGTTCGACAAGACCTACGTCGAAGGCATCACCAAGCTCGAAGCCGCCGACATCAAGTACGCCGAGCAGCTCGGCTACCGCATCAAGCTGCTGGGCATCGCCCGCCGCCGCGAGCAGGGCATCGAGTTGCGCGTGCATCCCACGCTGATCCCGGCCAAGCGCCTGATCGCCAACGTCGAAGGCGCGATGAATGCCGTGCTGGTGCAGGGCGACGCCGTCGGCGCCACGCTGTACTACGGCAAGGGCGCCGGCGCCGAGCCGACCGCCAGCGCGGTGATCGCCGACCTGGTCGATGTCACCCGCCTGCACACCGCCGACCCCGAGCACCGCGTGCCGCACCTGGCCTTCCAGCCCGACCAGATCTCCGAGCTGCCGGTGCTGCCGATCGACGAAGTCGAGACCAGCTACTACCTGCGCCTGCACGTCGAGGACAAGCCGGGCGTGCTCGCCGACGTCACACGCATCCTGGCCGACCAGTCGATCTCCATCGACGCCATGCTGCAGCGCGAGCCCGAAGAGGGCGAGGCCCAGACCGACATCATCATCCTGACCCACCTCACCATCGAGAAGAACATGAACGCGGCGATCGCCAAGATCGAGAGCCTCGACGCGGTGACCGGCAAGGTGGTGCGCCTGCGCCTCGAGAACCTGTAATCCGCGGGCCTGCCCGCCGTCACGAAAGCCGCCTCCGGGCGGCTTTCGTATTGGTGCCTCACCCCGGGCTGGATCTCCTCACATCTTCAGGTTGAGCGACAGGTATCCCGAGCGCCCCGGCGCCGGCGAGAACATCGACTGATCGTTGCCACCCCAGAAGAAGTTGTCGTACCAGACGTATTCGTATTTCCTGTTGGTCAGGTTCCTGATCTGCAGGTCGATGCTGACCTTGGGCGTCAGCGCGTGGCGCAGGCTGGCGTCGAGCACCACGAAGCCGCCGTGCTTGCCCTTGGTGTTCAGCTCGTCGATGTAGTAGTCCCCCTGGGCCCGGCCCTGCAGGCCGAGGCGCCAGTCGGCATTGGCCCGGTACTCGGCGCCCAGATTGGTGATGAAGCGGGGCGTCGAGAAGACCTCCTTGCCGGCGAGCGGCACGCCGCCCGACGTGTAGGCGCGGACCACTTTGGCCTCCTGCACGGCGTGGGAGGCCCAGACCGTCCAGCTTTCGCTCAGCCGGCTGCTGAGCTGCAGATCGATGCCCTTGCGCCGCGTCTCCCCCAGGCCGATGGTGGTGCCCGTGCTCGGCATGTTGGCCACCTCGTCCGTGGCATCCTGCTGCCAGACGGCGAGCCGGGCCTCGGTGCCGGGAGCGGGCTGGACCTTGACCCCGATCTCCTTGCCGGTATTGATCGAGGGCTTGTAGGCGGTCTGCCCCGCGGTCAGGTAGGCCGGCTCGCGGGAGCCGGTCAGGACCTGGAAGCTTTTCCCCCAGTTGGCGTAAAGGTGGGCGCCGGCGCTCACGGTGTACACCATGCTCAGCTTGGGCTGGTTGATCCAGCCGTAGTCCTGCAGCGGGGCCGAGACGCCGCTCGTGTTGAGCCGCGTGTTGCCGGAGAAACGGTCTGCCCGGAAGGCCGGGACGATCTTCAGGCGATCGACCGGCATGAGGATCGCCTGGACATAGCCCCCCACGTTGTTGAAGGTGTGCCGATCGTCGTTCTGGACCCTGGCCGGGAGGGCCGAGAAGTCGGTCGGGTCGCTGAAGCTGTAGCGGTAGCGGCGGTACTCGTTGTCCTGGCGCTCGAGATTGATGCCGCCGTCCAGGGTCAGCAGCTTGCCGGCCCGCCAGGTCAGGGTGCTCAGCAGGCCGCTCTGGGTCTCGTCCCACTGGCGGCGCTGGCGCGGAGCGTTACCCACGGCGTAGCTGGTGAAGGTGATCCTGCGGTCTTCGACGTAGCGGTTGTGGTAGAGCTTGTTGCTCAGCATCAGGTCGGGCCTGATCTGCCAGTCGAGGTCGGCGCTGATCTGCTGCATGTCCCGGTCGCCGCCGTCGTTGGCGTTACGGGAGGGCGACTGGCGCCGGCTCGCAGCCAGCTCTGCCGCGGTCAGGTAGCCAGGCTCTTCCGCCGTATGCTCGTAGAGGCGGGCGGTCAGCCCGAGCCGGAGACGATTGTCGGGGGTGGTGTAGAACCACTTGCCGCCCAGGGAGTATTTCCCGGAGCGGGCGTGGTCCCGGTGGCCGTCCGAGTCCTGCTTGGCCAAGAAGTAGTTCTGTGCGAAGCCGTCCGACTCGCGTCCCAGCGCAAGTTGCGCCTCGCGGGTGTTGTAGCTGCCGTAGCTCAGGCGCCCATCCGCGTAGTTGCCGCCCTGGCGGGTGCCGATGTTGATGTTGCCGCCGATGTTGTGGAGGCCGTGGCGGGGGTCGTTGATGCCGCGCACGACTTCGATGTACTCGATGTCCAGCGGGAAGATCATGTCGATGAAGCGCTGGTTGCCGCTGTTGACGTTGCTCGGGACGCCGTCGATCAGCACCTTGATGCCGTTGATGTAGCCCTCGCCGTTGAAGGCCCGGAATGTCGCCTTGCCGGATTCCGTCCCCATCCGGGTCTCGGTGAGCTGGACGCCGGGCATCTGGCCGAGGAGCTCCCAGCTGTTCGCCACGTTCTTGTCGGCCACCTTGTCGCTCCCCAGGATGTCCACCGAGGTGAGGAGGGTCTGGATCGGCAGAGGCCCGGGGGCTGCGCTGACGGTGACTGCGCCCAGCGTGAGGGTGGCCTCTCCGGAGTCTGCACCGTGGGCGGTGGAGGCGAAGAGGGTGGCGAGGGTGAGGGGCAGAGCTTTGATTCTCATCGTTTGTGGCGGGAGTCGTCGATTGAAGGGGCTGGGCTCTCAAGGAAACGCAGGTCCGCCCCAGGTTTCCTTGCCTCCCACGGGGGGCGGGCCGGGGGGAGCCCGGCCCTGGGGGCGCTAGAAGTAGCGGATCCAGGCGGCGGAAGACCCACGCCTGATTCGGGCGAACCACCGGCACGGCCAGTACATCGCCAGCGCGACCGGTACGGACAGGGCCCAGATCTGCCAGACCGCGCCGAGCCCGTAGCGGGCCCCCTGGTTGGGGCCGAAGACGGTGCCCAGCAGCAGGTAAAGCAGGTGTAGCGCGTAGAGGTGGGTTATGTAGAAGAACAGCGGCACGCTGCCGATCTCGGCCAGTCTCCGCCACGGGCGGACGCGCTCCAGCCAGGCGAGCGCCAGCAGCCCGGCGCCGAGGGTGAGCAGGCTGAACTGGAGGGACGGCGGGTATTTGGTGAGATTGAAGAATGACATCACCGTCTGCACGGTGGTGTCGCCCGCAAGCCACGGGCGGTCGCCATGGATTTTCCCGGCGCGCAGCACCGTGAAGCCCACCAGCCATGTGCATCCGGCCGCGATCAGGCGGCGCTGCCTGGATCGCGGATCCATCCCTTGGTCATACCAGCCGCCGAGGGTGTAGCCCAGCAGGATGATGCCGATCCATGGGAGCAGGGGGTAAGAGCTGCGGGCCTGGATGCCGAAGCCGACGTCGATGACACTCCGGTCATGCAGGATGGCCCAGGGGATGAAGCCCGGTGCGTCCTGGGCAAAGTGGATGCCGTCGAGCGCATTGTGGCCGCCGACGATCAGGCAGGCGAGCGCGACCTGCAGCGTGCGCGGCAGCCAGAGCAGGGCCGCGAGGGCCAGCATCGACAGGCCGATGACCCAGATCACCTGCAGGTAGAACATCTTCGGCGGGTAGGCGAAGCTCCACGCATAGGTGACCACGCTGAGCTCGAGGGCGATCAGCAGCAGGCCCCGCTTGGCGAGGTAGGCGGCCGTTTCCGTGCGCGTCCGCCCGGGCTTGTTGCCATGGAGCCAGGCACTGAGCCCGGTCAGCAAGACGAACACCGGCGCACAGAAATGGCTGGTCAGGCGGGTGAAGAACAGCGCCGGCGGCGTCGAGCCGATCAGCATTGGGTCGGACACCTGCTGGTGGAGGTAGAAGAACTCCCGCACGTGATCGACCAGCATCAGGAGCATCACCAGTCCGCGCAGGGCGTCGATGCTGGCGAGGCGTTCATTGAGGGTTGCGTGGGCCTGCATGGGGAGTTGATGCCCGGCGGGCGTTGCAGTGGCTGGGGGATGGCAAAGAATGCAATGTTATATTATTGCGTTTGTGTATTCCAAGCCCTGCCGTCTAAAATTGAGGCATGGATGTCACTGCCACGCCTTTCAGCCCGGCCTGCACCGCGTTCCTCGAGCTTGCCCGCGCAGGCTGCAAGGCCCGTGGCGCACAGCTCACGCCCATTCGGCGTGATGTGCTCGGCCTGCTCCACGACGCCGAGAACGGGCTCAAGGCCTACGATCTGCTTGCCAGGATCAAGGCCTTGCGCGCCAACGCCACGCCGCCGACGGTTTATCGGGCGCTGGATTTCCTGGTCGAGCAGGGCCTGGTGCACAAGATCGAGCGCCTCAACCAGTTCGTCGTCTGCCGGCATGGGGCGCACAGCTTTCCGGGGCTGTTCATGGTCTGCCGGCGCTGCGGCAAGGTCAGAGAGCTGCACGACCCCGGCCTGATGGGCGAGCTCGCCAGGCGCGCGCAGGCGGCCGGGTACCAGCTCGACTGCCAGGAGGTGGAGATCGCATCGATATGCCCGGACTGCCTGAGCACCTCGCGGGCTCCGGCCGAGCCGGCGCCGGCCCGGGGCGCCTGACCCGGCAGAGGCCTCCGAAAGATCGCCGAATCCGATCCAGGTCAAGGAAACGGCGGGGCGCGGCCGGCACACTGACGATACCCGACCAATTCAGTCGGTTTTATCGATCATCAGGAGCGCGTCAGCATGCAAACCATCCACGTCTGCAACCACACCACCCCGGAAGCCATCTACCCTTTCGACGCCCGCGGCATCGCCAAGCGTTTCCGCCACGCGGCGATTTTCGGCGCGCTCGATGCGCTGATGCCGGGCGAGACGATGCGCTTCTGCAACGACCACGATCCGCTGCCGCTGCTCGGCCAGCTCCAGCAGCGCTACGGCGAGAAGGTGACGATCACCTACCAGCAGCGTGAGCCGGGCGCCATCGTCATCGATTTCGCCAAGGTGGGTTGAGCGCGGATGCGCAGGGGAGGGCGCCCGGCCCTCCTGTCAGGCCTCCATGCCACCCCGCACATGCCCGAGGGCTTCGTGGTGGAACAGTACCGCCGTCAGCCCCGCCGCGCCGAGCATGCCGACCAGGCGCCCCTTGTCATCCACCACCGGCAGCGCGCCCTGGCCACCCTGGCCCAGGATCTCGGCGGCAACGGCGATGCTGTCGTCGCTGCGAGCCAGCCTCAGCCCGTGCTGTGGCGTCAGCATGAGCTGGCCGACCACCTCCGGCTTGTCCGAATGGCTGCCCGGCGTCGGGCGCAGCAGTTGGCGGACCCGCTCGCCGACCCGCGGGCCCTTGTCCGGCTCCACGTGGCGCAGAAAATCCTCCAGCCCCAGCAGCCCGATCACCCGCCCGCTGCGGTCCACCACCGGCAGCGCCTGGCGGGCGTGGCGGCGCATCAGGGCCCAGGCGTCGTTGAGGCTGGTGGCGAACGCCAGGCTCGGCACCGCCGGCTCCATCACCTCGCCGCAGCTCAGCAGCACGTGGCGCCGGAAGGCGTGCTGGGCCGCCCGCCGGAAGACGAGGGAGAGATCGTCGGCGCTGATGTCAAGGTAGGCATCGATCTCGGCGAGGGCTGCGGCCAGGTCGGGCTCCTGCACGCCCACCGGGCTCTGACGTGCCCGCTGGGGCGTGGCGACCGCAGGCGAGCATAGCGGGTAGCGGCGGCCGGGGATGAGGTTATTCACCGCGGTGGCGGCGATCAGTATCGCGGCGATGTTCCACGCCACCGCCGCCAGGCTGGTGCCCGTTGCAAGGCCGTGGCCGGCGGCGACGGCCATCACCAGCGCCATCGCGCCGCCGGGTGGATGGATGCAACGCAGCCAGCCCATGACCCAGATCGACACCGCCACCGCCAGCGCCGGCGCGAACCAGCCGGCTGGCAGCCAGCGCCCGCAGGCCAGGCCCACCAGTGCCGGCAACAGCAGGCCGCCGATCACCGACCAGGGCTGGGCGAGGGGGCTGTGGGGCAGCGTGAACAGGATCACCGAGGTGGCGCCCAGCGGAGCCAGCAAGCGGCGGGCGTCGGCCGATACCGGCGCCACGAAGAGCACCCCTTCGAAGATCAGCACGCCCAGCAGCGCCGCCACCGCGCTGCGCCAGCGCTCGGCCGGCGAGAGGGGCGCTGCGTCGGCAAACAGGTAGCGCCGGGCAAAACGGGTCAAAATAGTCATCATGCGAGCTTAACGAGGCAGCTGCCCCCAGAGCCTTGACCCGGGCAAAGCCTGCCCCAAAATCCCATCGCCCACTTCCCACTTCCCCCCATGATCCTGATCTACCTCGGCTGCTCCGCGATCACCGCCTTCGCGCTGGCCATGGCCCTCGGCCTGGCGGGTGCGCCGCCGGCCGCCGTCGCCCACGCAGCCTTCGCCATCGGCGCGATGCCGCTGATCTTCGCGGCGATGAGCCATTTCGTGCCGGTGCTCACCCGCAGCGGTGGCGCGGAGCCGGCCGTCCACCGCCTGCCCCTGGTGCTGCAGGCGGCCGGGGCTGCGGTGGTGGCGGTGCTCGCCGGTTGGGCGCCGGGGTGGGCGCTGCATGGGGCGCTGCTAGCCGGGCTGGTCGCGACTGGGGCCTTCCTGGCCTGGGCCGTCCGGCGCGGGCGGACCAGCCTCGGCAAGCCGCACCCGGGCCTCGCCTGGTATGTGGCGGCTCTGGGCTGCCTGGCGCTGGCGCTGATGGCGATCTTCGTGGGCTTGCTGTGGCCGGTGGCCTACGGGGCGCTGCGTCTGGCTCACCTGCACCTCAACACCCTCGGTTTCATCGGCCTCACCGCCATCGGCACCCTGCACGTGCTGATGCCGACCGTGCTCGGCAAGCCCGACCCCCAGGCCGGGCTGCGTCTGCGCCGTCAGCTGCCCTGGGCGCTGGCCGGCGTGGCGTGTGCGGCGCTGGCGGGCGTGCTGCCGTGGCTGAGCGTGCCGGCGGTGCTGATCATCGGCGGGGTGGTGGGCCATACCGTGTGGGGCTGGTGGCGCACCTGGGGCGCCGCGCCTCTCGTGGGCGACGGGGCGGCGGCGTCGCTCTTCGGCGCGGCGCTGGGCCTCCTGGCGATGGTGCTGGCGGGCGGCGCCCACGGCCTGGGCTGGCTGCCGGGGCGGCCGGCGGTGGGCGGGTTCTTCGTGCTCTTCCTGCTGCCTTTGGTCAGCGGGGCGCTGGCGCAGCTGCTGCCAGTGTGGCGCTTTCCCGGGCCGATGAGCCCGGCGCGGGCGGAAATGCGTGCGCGGCTGGTGCGCTTCGGGGCGCTGCGGGCGGTGCTCTTCCTGCTGGGCGGCGGCTTGATGCTGGCGGGTTTCGAGGCTGCGCTGGCCTTGCCTGCCGTGGGGGTGCTGATGTTCGCCGCGGCGCTGGCGGCAGCCCTCGCCGGGGGGCGTGCCGGGCGGGCCTGAAGGCACCTGGCTGTGCTATCTTCCAGGGTTTTCGTTTTCCACTCGGCGAGAACCATGCGCTACATCTCCACCCGCGGCCAGTCTGCCCCCCAATCCTTCTGCGACATCCTGCTCGGGGGCCTGGCGCCCGATGGCGGCCTCTACCTGCCCGAGCAGTATCCGCAGGTCAGCCGAGCCGACCTCGATGCCTGGCGCAAGCTCAGTTACGCCGAGCTGGCCTTCGCGATCCTGTCGCGCTTCATCGACGACATCCCCGCCGCCGACCTCAAGGCCATCTGCGACAAGACCTACACCGCCGACGTCTACGGCTACGTGCGCGACGACGCCAAGGCCGTCGAGATCACCCCGGTGCATTGGCTGGAGCCGGGCAAGCTCGGCCTGCTGGAGCTGTCCAATGGCCCGACCCTGGCCTTCAAGGACATGGCGATGCAGCTCCTGGGCAACCTCTTCGAGTACGTACTCGACAAGCGTGGCGAGCAGATCAACATCCTCGGCGCCACCTCGGGTGACACCGGCTCGGCCGCCGAATACGCGATGCGCGGCAAGCACGGCGTGCGCGTCTTCATGCTGTCGCCCCACGGCCGCATGAGCGCCTTCCAGCGTGCCCAGATGTATTCGCTGCAGGACGCCAACATCTACAACATTGCCGTGCGCGGCATGTTCGACGACGCCCAGGACGTGGTGAAGGCAGTCTCCAACGACCACGCCTACAAGGCCAGGTACAAGATCGGCGCCGTCAATTCGATCAACTGGGCCCGCGTCGCGGCGCAGATCGTGTATTACTTCAAGGGCTACTTCGCCGCCACCGAGAGCAACGACCAGCAGGTTGCGTTTGCGGTGCCGTCGGGCAACTTCGGCAACATCTGCGCCGGCCACATCGCCCGCCAGATGGGCCTGCCGGTGGCCAGACTCATCCTCGCCACCAACGAGAACGACGTGCTCGACGAGTTCTTCCGCAGCGGCGTCTATCGCCCCCGCAACACCGCCGAGACCCACGCCACCTCCAGCCCGTCGATGGACATTTCGAAGGCCTCCAACTTCGAGCGCTTCGTGTTCGACCTGGTCGGCCGCGACGGCAACACCGTGCGCGAGCTGTGGAGCAAGGTGGATGCCGGTGGTGCCTTCGATCTGTCGGGCTCGCCCGAATTCGCCAAGATCGGTGCCTACGGCTTTGCGTCCGGCAGCAGCAACCACGCCGCCCGCCTGGCGACTATCCGCCTCGCCGACGAAAAGTACGCCACCGTGATCGACACCCACACTGCCGACGGCCTCAAGGTGGCCCTCGAACTGCGCGACCCGGCGGTGCCGACCCTGGTGCTCGAGACCGCCCAGCCGGCCAAGTTCGAGGAGACCATCGTCGAAGCCCTCGGCCGCAAGCCGGCCCGCCCGGCCGGCCTCGAGAACATCGAGGCGCTGCCCCAGCGGGTCGAGGTGATGGACGTGGATGCCGATGCCATCAAGGCCCTCATTGCCCGCACGGTTGAGGCTGGCTGAGCGCTCCTCCCGGCCCGGCGGCAAAGCAAAAGCCCCGCGATCGCGGTAATGCCGTTCAGTTAAGGTCTTTCTTCAGAAACCGGACGATGTAACGAGTGGGGCGTGCTTTGACGACACGGGGGCTTTGACGCCCCCGTCGCTTTTCGACGACGGCAAGCTGCATCTGGGTGCGCAGTCGTATCAGGTGGGCAGGCAGCTTTCCCGGGGCCATGCCGACAGCCCAGATCATCTCGTGTTGCAGAATATGCAGCGCGCGCACGAAGCTCAGATCGGTCGGCTCAACCTTTGCCGCGATAGCCGCTTTGGCCATCTCCAGGCGCACCAGGTTGTAAGCGATCAGTGCGCCCCAGATTTCTTGCTCGATTCCTTGGGGCTGCTGGCTGCGCAAGGTCAAGGCTCCGCCCAGCATGGACTGCTTGAGCTCTCGATAGCCCGTTTCGATTTCCCAGCGGCGGCGATAACACTCGGCCAGCTCCTGCGCTTGGAATCGTCGCTGATCGGTGAGCGAAGTCAGCAGGACGCGTATCTTGCCGTTGGAACACACGACGCGCACGGCGCGCGCCGTCCAGTACTCAGGCAGTCCAGGTGCTTTGTTTCGCGCCTGAGGGGAAACGCGCAGACGAACCAGCCCATCGTCTTCCGTACCCGACAGCCGCTCCCACTTTGTATTCGACTTGGCTGGGATCAGGTAGTGGCGCTGCATCCCCTTCAAACTCAATCCGAGCAAGATCTCGGCGCTGAGAAAGCCCCGATCGAAGACCGTCAGGGAGTTGTCGGGAATGTCTTCGAGCAGGGTCTTGGCGTACAGCATTTCGTTCTGCCCGTAGGCACCGAAGACCATGTCACCGACCAAGTGGGTCGGAATCGCGGTAAGACTGACGGCGCGCACCTGCGGATAGCTGGCGATCTTGCCGCTCGCGTAGGCTTGAGCGCCGAAGTGCGCGCGATTCTCGGGGCTATCCGGCGTGCGCAACGTGGTGCCGTCCATCGCCCACAGCGACAGCCCTTTCCAAGCATGACGCGCAGCGTCCTGCCGGCACCAGCTCTGGGCGGTTCGCCCGAACAGCCAAGCCAGCGGGGCGACGCCCAGGCGCTGTCGCGCCTGCGTTACCGCACTCTTGCTGACGACGCGTTCCGCACCATTGGGCAGCGCCAAATCCAGCGTCGCCAACACCTCGGGCATCGATTGGTGTCGATACAGCGCCAGTGCGATCACCAGCCAGACCACCTGCTCTGCGGGCAAGCGTCTGCGGCGGATGCTCGCGCTGCCCGTGGCTTCAAGAGCCTCCTCGATCCACGCCTGCGGCAAATGCTCCGCCAAACGGTCTATCCCGGCCAGCGGCAGAACTTCCGACAAAGCATGAAGCGGACTCGATAGCATTGAGTCCGAGGTTAACAGGCTTGTTTATTGTTTACAACAACTTAGTAAAAAATGAAAATGCCGTTCAGTGCTAACTGAACGGCATTACGGCTGGAGCCGGGTTTTGCCTTGGGAGAGGGGCTGGTTCAGCGTCGGCCGCCGGCGAGGGCGCGCAGGCGGGCGACGCGCTCCTCGGTGGCTGGGTGGGTGCTGAACAGCCCGCGCAGGCCGCCGCCCGAGAGCGGGTTCATGATCATCATCGGGCCGGTTTCCGGGTGGGCTTCGGCGGTCGGCATCGGGATGCCGCGGGCAAAGGCGTCGATCTTCATCAGCGCGTCGGCCAGGGCGTGCGGGTCGTTGGCGATCTCGGCGCCGCCCCGGTCGGCCTCGAACTCGCGGGCGCGGGAGATCGCCATCTGGATCAGGCTGGCCGCCAGCGGGGCGAGTAGCGACACCGCGATCGAGGCGATCATGTTGGTGGGGCGGCCTTCCTCGTCGCGACCGCTGAAGAACATCGCGAAGTTGGCCAGCGCCGAGATCGCACCGGCCATCGTGGCCGAGATCGTCGAGATCAGGATGTCGCGGTGCTTCACGTGGGCCAGCTCGTGGGCCATCACGCCCCGCAGTTCGCGCTCGGAGAGCATCTGCAGGATGCCGGTGGTGGCCGCGACGGCGGCGTTCTCGGGATTGCGGCCGGTGGCGAAGGCGTTGGGCTGGTCTTCGTGGATGATATAGACCTTGGGCATCGGCAGCTGCGCCCGGCCGGCGAGCTCGCGCACCATGTTGTAGAGGTAGGGCGAGGAGGTCTCGTCGACCTGCTGCGCGTTGTACATGCGCAGCACCATCTTGTCGGAGTTCCAGTAGGCGAAGATGTTCATCGCGCCGCCGAAGACCAGCGCCAGCAGCATGCCCTGCTTTCCGCCCAGCATCATCCCGATCGCACCGAAGAGCGCGATGATGCCGGCCATCAGGATCGAGGTTTTCAGCCAGTTGCCAAACATTTTTGACTATCCATCCTTTCGGGATGCTAAGTGGGGAACCGACGTTTAGATGGTGCCGGCCGCAGAAGATTCAACCGGCCGGCACGTTTTTTCAGTCGAATCGGCTACCCGCCGCGATCGGCATGCCGCGCAGGAAATCGGCGGCGGGCAGGCGTTTGCCGCCGGGTTTTTGCAGCTCGGTGATGCACAGCGCACCTTCGCCGCAGGCGACGATCACGCCGGCGCCTTCGGCCAGCAGGACTTCGCCCGGCGTGCCGCTTGCGTCGATGGCCCGCGCCCGCCACAGCTTGACCGGCGTCTGTTGCAGCGTGGCAACGGCGCCGGGGAAGGGGTTGAAGGCGCGGATCGCGCGCTCGATCTCGGCGGCCGGGCGGCTCCAGTCGACATTAGCTTCGGCCTTGCCGATCTTGGCCGCGTAGGTAACGCCGTCGGTGGGCTGGGGCGTGGCGGTGAGGCCGCCCGGCAGCGCCCGCAGGGCCTCGACGATCATCTCGGCGCCCAGCTGGGCGAGGCGGTCGTGAAGGCTGCCGGTGGTGTCGTCGGGCTGGATGGCTTCGGCCCGGGAGAGCAGCATCGGGCCGGTGTCGAGGCCGGCGTCCATCTGCATGATGGTGATGCCGGTTTCCGCGTCCCCGGCCTGGATCGCCCGGTGGATGGGGGCGGCGCCGCGCCAGCGCGGCAGCAGCGAGGCGTGGATGTTGAGGCAGCCGTGGCGCGGCAGGTCGAGCACGGCCTGGGGCAGGATGATGCCGTAGGCGGCCACCACCAGCACGTCGGCCTGCACCGCCGCCAGCGGCGCCTGCTGCTCGGGCGTGCGCAGCTTTTCGGGCTGATGCACTGGGATGCCGGCGGCCAGCGCGACCCGCTTCACCGGGCTGGGCTGCAGCTGCATGCCACGGCCGGCCGGGCGGTCGGGCTGGGTGAGGACGAGGGGCACGTCGAAGCCGGCGGCGAGGATGGCTTCGAGGGCGGCGGCGGCGAACTCGGGGGTTCCGGCGAAGGCGACTTTCATCAGGCGGTGATCCGGGCCTTCTTGGCCAGTTTGCCCTTGATCCGGGTCTGTTTGAGCTGGGACAGGTATTCGACGAAGACCTTGCCGTCGAGGTGGTCGAGCTCGTGCTGGACGCATACCGCCAGCAGCCCGTCGGCGTCGAACTCGATGGTTTCGCCCTTTGGGTTCAGGGCGCGCACGCGAACCTGCTCGGCGCGGGATACCTTGTCGTAGATGCCGGGCACCGACAGACAGCCTTCTTCACACACCTGCTCGCCCGAACGGGAGATGATCTCGGGGTTGATCAGGGCCAGCAGGCCGGATTTGTCCTCGGAGACGTCGATCACGACGACGCGCTTGTGCACGTCGACCTGGGTCGCCGCGAGGCCTATGCCGGGGGCTTCGTACATGGTTTCGGCCATGTCGCTGACCAGCTTGCGGATCTCGTCGTTCACCTCGGCAACTTGGGTAGCGCGGGTGTGGAGGCGGGGGTCGGGGTAACGGAGAATGGGTAGGAGAGCCATAAAGATTGCCGGATTAAGACTTTACGTGCAGAATTTTGAGCCAAATCTGGGATGCTCGCGTCGTGACGACGCTGGCGTCAGGCTCTGCACATCAGACCGCTGAAAGCGCGCGAAATTCGAAAGCGAGCAAAATTTCAATGATTCGCATTATATCCGCCCTCCTGATTGGCGTCGCCGCTCTGGTTCCTGCAGGTGCCGGTGCCGCCGGCCCGATCCAGATCGCCGACGGCGCGCCCGACAGCCACGAAGTGGTGCCCGGCGATACCCTGTGGGGTATTTCCGGCAAGTTCCTCAAGGAGCCCTGGCGCTGGCCCGAAGTCTGGCGCCTCAACCGCGAGCAGATCCGCAACCCGCACCTGATCTACCCAGGCCAGATGATCTTCCTCGACCGCCGGGGGCCGACCCTCAGCCTGGGGCGGCGCATCGGCCAGGGCGGCAGCAATCGCGCCCTCTACGAAAAGCGCTTCCCGCAGGTTTATTCCGAACCTGCCAGGGCGGCGATCCAGAGCATTCCGGTGCGGGCCATCGCACCCTTCCTCACCGAGCCGCTGGTGGTGAGCGATGAAGAGGACAAGGGCGCCGGGATCATCGTCGCGACCCAGGAAGGCCGGGTGTTCACCAGCGCCGGCGACACCATCTTCGCCACCCGCATCACCCCGGGTGTGCCCACCTGGAATATCTATCGCAAGGCCAAGCCCCTCCGCGATCCGGTGTCCGGCGAGGTCCTCGGCTACGAAGCCACCTACCTCGGCCAGGCGCGGGTCACCTCCGAGGCAGGCGTGCTGTCTCCCGACGACGCCGCGGCCAGGGCCGACGACGGCAAGACGCCGATCCCCGCCGGCCTCCTGGTGAGCAGCTCGAAGCAGGAGATCGGCAAGGGCGACCGCCTGCTGCCGGCCGGCCGGCCCGAGCTGCTCAGTTACGTGCCCCACGCGCCCGAGCAGGACGTCGACGGCCGCGTCGTCTCCATCGTCAATGGCGTCGCCGAGACCGGCCGCTACAACGTGGTGTCCCTCAGCCTCGGCAAGCGGGAGGGGATCGAGGTCGGGCATGTCCTGTCGCTCCATCGCAACCGGGGCAAGGCCGTGTACCGCGAAGACGACGTGGGTGCGCCGCAACAGTTCCAGCTGCCCGAGCAGCGCTATGGCCTGGTCTTCGTGTTCCGCGTCTTCGAGCGCATCTCCTACGGGCTGGTGATGGAGAGCGTCGGGCCGGTCACAGTGGCCGACAGCGTCCGCAAGCCCTGACCGCCTCCGGCCTGCCTTGCTGTCCAGCGATCCCCGGGCGCCCTGGCTGCGCCTGATCCTCACCCCCGGGGTCGGGCCCGGTCAGCAGCGCCAGCTGCTGGCGGCCTTCGGCCCGCCGGAGCGCATCTATGCCGCCGGGCATTCGGCCATCGCGGCGGTGGTCGGTGGCCCCGCCGCGCGCACCCTGCTCGACCACGACGCCACCCCGGCGGTCGAAACCGCCCTCGAATGGCTGTCCCAGCCCGGCAACAGCCTGCTGACTCTCGGCGACGAAGCCTATCCGCCCGCGCTCCTCGAGATCCCCGACCCGCCCGTCGCGCTGTACGTGAAGGGCGATGCGGCGCTGCTGTCGCGGCCCTCGCTGGCGGTGGTCGGGGCCCGCAACGCCACGCCCCAGGGCGAGGCCAATGCCGAGTCCTTCTCCCGCGCGCTGTCGGAGGCCGGGCTGTGCATCGTCAGTGGCCTGGCGCTGGGCATCGACGCCGCTGCCCATCGGGGTGGCCTGGCCGGCCCGGGCTCCACGGTGGCCGTCATCGGCACCGGCGCCGACCGCATCTACCCGGCACGCAACGCGGCGCTGGCCCGGCAGATTGCCGAGGCGGGGGCGATCATCAGCGAGTTTCCCCTCGGCATCGGCCCGCTGGCCCACAACTTCCCGCGCCGCAATCGCCTCATCGCCGGGCTGGCCCAGGGGGTGCTGGTGGTCGAGGCGGCCTTGAAGAGCGGTTCGCTGATCACCGCGAGGCTGGCCACCGACTGCGGTCGCGAGGTTTTCGCGATTCCCGGTTCGATCCATTCGCCGGTCGCGCGGGGTTGCCACCAGCTGATCCGCGACGGTGCCAAGCTCGTCGAGACTGCCGTCGATATCCTCGATGAATTGCGTCTGGCGCCTCGCGAAGCCGCACCGAAGCTTGCTTCGGCACCCGACGAGGCGGAGGGTGACGAGGCGCTGGTGATATGTGCAATGGGGCACGATCCGGTGGATATGGATGCCCTGGTGCAGCGCACCAACTTGACGGCGGAAGCGCTCTACGCCATTCTGCTTGCGCTGGAGCTTGACGGACGGGTGTCGCGCCTGCCCGGAGGGCGTCTCCAGCGCCTCTGAAATCGACCGGCCTCTGGCCCCGCGAGCCATGTTCGACATCCTCGTCTACCTCTTCGAGAACTACGTTCACGCCGATGCGTGCCCCGAGCCCGCACAACTGGCGCGCAAGCTCACCGCCGCGGGTTTCGAGGAGGAGGAAATCGCCGATGCCCTCGAATGGCTGTCGGGTCTGCGCCAGATGGCCGACGGCGAAAGCCCGTCCCACTGCGCCCGCCCCGGCTCGCTGCGTGTCTATGCCCGGGACGAACTCCTGCGCCTGGGCGTCGAGTGCCGCGGCTTCCTGCTGTTCCTCGAGAATTCCGGCATCCTCGATGCCGCCTGCCGCGAGATGATCGTCGAGCGTGCGCTGGCGCTGGGCGAGACCGAGATCGAACTCGAGAACCTCAAGGTCATCGTGCTGATGGTCCTGTGGCAGCAGGACAGGCCCATCAATGGCCTGATCCTCGACGAACTCCTCAACGAGGCCGAGGAGCCCGACGAGGACATCGAGGCAATCGTCCTGCATTAGCCCTCCCGCCGCTTGCAAGCCCGGCGCAGCCTTTCGTATGATGCGCCGCTCCCCCATAACCAGAGTCAGGCGTCTTCGGTCGCACCACGGGCATGAGCAAGCAACTGATCATCGCTGAGAAACCTTCGGTTGCGGCGGACATCGCCCGCGCCATCGGTGGCTTCACCAAAGAAAAAGACTACTTCGAGTCGGAGCACTACGTGCTCTCGTCGGCGGTCGGGCATCTGCTCGAGCTCACCGTGCCGGCCGAGTTCGAGGTCAAGCGCGGCAAGTGGTCGTTTGCGCACCTGCCGGTGATCCCGCCGCACTTCGCGCTGAACCCCATCGAGAAGACCGAGGACCGCCTCAAGCTGCTCACCCGGCTCATCAAGCGCAAGGACGTCACCGGCCTGATCAACGCCTGCGACGCGGGCCGCGAGGGCGAGCTGATCTTCAGCTTCATCGTCCAGCACTCGGGCACCACCAAGCCCGTGCAGCGCCTGTGGCTGCAGTCGATGACCGCCACCGCGATCCGCGACGGCTTCTCCCAGCTGCGCGCCGCCTCGGACGTCGAGGGCCTGCGCGAAGCCGCGGTGTGCCGCGCCGAGAGCGACTGGCTGATCGGCATCAACGGCACCCGGGCGATGACCGCCTTCAATTCCAAGACCGGCGGCTTCCACCTCACCACCGTCGGCCGCGTGCAGACGCCCACGCTGGCGATCGTCGTCGAGCGCGAAGAGAAGATCCGCGCCTTCAAACCCACCGACTACTGGGAGCTCGAGGCCAGCTTCGGCTGCCAGGCTGGCGCCTACGCAGGGCGCTGGTTCGACGAAGGCTTCCGGAAGCCCGAGGAGGGCGCGCCGTTGTTCGAGCACGCCACCGCCTTCCGGCTGTGGGACAAGTCCCGCGCCGAAGCCATCAAGGCCAAGTGCGAGGGCAAGCCGGGCACCGTCGAGGAAGAGTCCAAACCGTCCACCCAGCTCTCGCCGCTGCTGTTCGACCTCACCTCGCTGCAGCGCGAGGCCAACGGCCGCTTCGGCTTCTCGGCCCGCACAACGCTGCAGCTGGCCCAGGCCCTCTACGAAAAGCACAAGGTTCTCACCTACCCGCGTACCGACGCCCGCGCGCTCCCCGAAGACTACGTGGGCCAGGTCAAGGGCATCCTCGGTGGCCTGCCGGACACCTACGCGCCGTTTGCCAACGAGATCGTCAAGCACGGCTGGGCCAAGCCCAACAAGCGCATCTTCAACAACGCCAAGATCTCCGACCACTTCGCGATCATCCCCACCGGCACGGCGCCCAAGAGCCTCTCCGAGGCCGAGGCCAAGATCTACGACCTGGTCACCCGGCGCTTCCTGTCGGTGTTCTACCCCGCGGCCGAGTACCGCATCACCACCCGCATCACCCGGGTTGAGGGCGAAGCCTTCAAGACCGAAGGCAAGATCCTCGTCAATCCGGGCTGGTTGGCGGTGTACGGCAAATCCGCGGCGGTCAGCGAGGACGAGGGCGGCGCGCCGCAGCTGGTGGCCGTCGAGCCCGGTGAGACGGTGAGTACCGACGAGGTTCTCGTGAAGGCCCTGGTCACCAAGCCGCCTGCGCGCTTCAACGAAGCCACGCTGCTGTCGGCCATGGAAGGCGCCGGCAAGATGGTCGACGACGAGGAGCTCCGCGCCGCGATGGCCGGCCGTGGCCTGGGCACCCCAGCCACGCGGGCCCAGATCATCGAGAACCTGATCGGCGAGACCTACATGCTGCGCGACGGTAAGGAGCTCATCCCGACCGCCAAGGCCTTCTCGCTGATCACGCTGCTGCGCGGCCTCGGCGCCAACGAACTCACCTCGCCCGAGCTCACCGGCGAGTGGGAGCACAAGCTCGCCCAGATGGAGCGCGGTGCCCTGTCCCGCGCCGAGTTCATGGAGCACATCCAGGCGATGACCCGCGACATCGTCGAGCGGGCCAAGCGCTATGAATCCGACACCGTGCCCGGCGATTTCGCCACCCTCTCCACGCCCTGCCCCAAGTGCGGCGGCGTCGTGAAGGAGAACTACAAGAAGTTCGCCTGCCAGAGCTGCGACTGGAGCGCCTGGAAGATCGTCGCCGGGCGCCAGTTCGAGATCGCCGAGATCGAGGCCCTGCTGTCCACTGGCCGGGTCGGGCCGCTGCTGGGCTTCCGCAACAAGATGGGGCGGCTCTTCAATGCCGAGATCCGCCTCAACGACGACAAGCAGCCCGAGTTCGACTTCGGCCAGCCGAAGGAGGACGAGAGCGCCGAGCCGGTCGATTTCTCCGACCAGCAGCCCCTGGGCACCTGTCCCAAGTGCACCTCGCGGGTCTTCGAGCACGGCCTCTCCTACGTCTGCGAGAAGTCGGTCGGGCCGGGCAAGTCGTGTGACTTCCGCTCCGGCAAGATCATCCTGCAGCAGCCCATCGAGCGCGAGCAGATGTACAAGCTCCTCGAAACCGGCAAGACGGACCTGCTCCGCGGCTTCGTCTCCAGTCGCACCAAACGCAAGTTCTCGGCATTCCTGGTGCGGGGCGACGACGGCAAGGTCGGCTTCGAGTTCGAGAAGAAGGAGCCCAAGGCCACCAAGGCGCCGGCCGAGAAGAAGCCTGCCGCCCGCAAGAAGGCCGCCTCCGAGTAGGCCGGAGCGCCGACGCAAAAAAGCCCGCCACTCCCGGCGGGCTTTTTTATGGGCGCGCAGCCTTCAGGCGAGGGCTGCGACGATGGTGTCGCGGAAGTCGTCGATCTCGGCGTCGGTGGTCCCGAGGAAGACCTTGGCGTCGTCCAGCGCGCGCGCGCTCACGATGTCCGCGTCCTCGACGAAGTCGCTGATCACGTGCTCGGCGATCAGGGTGACCGCGATCAGGGCCAGGGCGCCGGCCGGCAGCTCTCTCTCGGGCAGGATGTAGACTTCCGGGTCGTGGTGGTAGCGGATCGCCGCGGCGATCGTGGGCGGCAGCCCCCAGCTGCGGGCCAGCAGCCAGCCGACCACCGCATGGTCGCACCTGAAGCGCTGCTGCTCCTCGGCGATCAGGGTGGCGGCGCGGTCCTGCGAGGCGCTGTAAACCGCGGCGTAATCCGGGAAGTTGGACAGCATCACCGGAATCGCCGCATCGTGGAACAGGGCGTAGGTGTAGGCGCTCTCGGGGGAGATGCCGACGTGCTTGCGCGCCAGCACGCCGGTGGCGAGGGCCAGGGTGGAGGCGCGGGACCAGAATTTTTCCATCAGGGGGGTGGGCGGGTTGCCGGACGCATTGCGCAGGGCGACCGCGATCACCACGTTCAGGATGTTGCTGATGCCCAGCCGGCTCACCGCCTGCTGCACGCTGCGGACCGGTGCGGCGCCGCCGAAGATCGGCGAGTTGGCCAGCTTCACCGCCATCGCCGACATGCCCACGTCGGACGACAGGATGCGGGTGAGCACCTTGATGGAGGGGTCGTCGCGCTGGGCCTCGAGCATCACCTCGTTGACGATGGCCGGGCAGGCGGGAATGCGGATGCTGGCGAGGACTTCCTCGAGTTCCGCATGGGAAGGCGCTTGGAGTAAGGTGTCTGTATTCATGGCGATGGGTGCCTGCAATGCTGGGTTCTGAACGCTCTCAAGGAACAACTATCCATCTGGAGGTTGCGGCCCGCCACGTCTGCCTGCCCGTTTGCCGGGGGCGCCGGGTGGGCTCCGCCGAGGAACGGAGGGCTGACCGATGACACGGAAGTCGCGTGCCGTTGTGACGCTCGCCAGCCTGGCTTTCGTGTCGTCCCAGGCATACCTCGCCTAC
>JAEUNU010000090.1 GCA_016789125.1 Zoogloea sp.
GGCGCATCGCCGGCGAAGTAGCCGTGCTGCTGCCGCGCCCGCGGGACCGCCGCGACCCAGCCCTTGGCCGCGCCCGGTCCGAGGTGCTGACGTTGCTCAACGGCGCCCAGCAGGACTACCACGACATTGCCCCGGACATCGCCGCGGCCCCGCCCGCCCCGGCTCCGGTCGACTGGTCGAAGCTCAGCTTCGCTGTCTGAGCGCCCCCAGGGCCGGGCTTCGCTCCGCCCGCCTCCCTTGGGGGGCCAAGGAAACTTGGGGTGGCCCTGCGTTTCCTTGAGAGCTGCCCCGCACCCCATACATCCATCCGTTCAAGGATTTCTCATGAGTCTCGAAATCTTCTGGTTCCTGCCCACCTCGGGCGATACCCGCTACCTGGGTAAGTCGAATTCCGGTCGCACCGCCACCAACGAATACCTGCAGCAGATCGCCGTTGCTGCCGACAACCTGGGTTACGACGGCATCCTGATCCCCACCGGCAGCGGCTGCCTCGATCCGTGGGTGACCGCCTCCAGCGTCGCCTCCGTCACCCGCCGCCTCAAGCTGCTGGTGGCGCTGCGCACCGCGCTGACCAAGCCCACCGCCGCCGCGCGCATGGCGGCGACCCTCGACCAGGCCACTCAGGGCCGGCTGCTGCTCAATGTGGTGGCTGGGGGTGACTCCACTGAACTTGCCGCCGACGGCATCTTCCTCGATCACGACGAGCGCTACGAGGAGGCCTCGGAGTTTCTCGGCATCTGGCGCCGCCTGCTGGCCGGTGAAGCGGTTGATTTCGAAGGCAAGCACCACCGCGTCAAGGGCGCCAGGCTCTACTTCGACGCCGTCCAGCGCCCTCATCCGCCTTTGTACTTCGGTGGCTCATCGGCCGCCGCCCATGATCTTGCGGCCGAGCACGTCGATGCCTACCTGTCGTGGGGCGAACCGCCGGCGGCGGTGGCCGAGAAGATCGCCGACGTACGCGCCCGCGCCGCCCGCCACGGCCGCAAGCTGCGCTTCGGGGTGCGCCTGCACGTCATCGTGCGCGAGACCAACGAGGAAGCCTGGGCCGCCGCCGACAAGCTGATCAGCCGCCTCGACGACGACGTGATTGCCAAGGTGCAGGCCCGTTACGCATCCATGGATTCCGAAGGCCAGCGGCGCATGGCCGCGCTGCACGGCGGCCGGCGCGACAAGCTGGAAGTCAGCCCCAACCTGTGGGCTGGCGTTGGTCTGGTGCGCGGCGGCTGCGGCACCGCTCTGGTAGGCGACCCGCAAACTGTTGCCGCGCGCCTCAAAGAGTACGTGGATCTCGGGGTGGACAGCTTCGTGCTTTCGGGCTACCCGCACCTCGAAGAGGCCTATCGCTTCGCCGAGCTGGTCTTCCCGCTGCTGCCTGGCAAGCAGCCGGTGACGATCCAGGACCAGGTGATGACTGGCGGGCCCTTCGACGCCAGCACGGTCAAGACTGGCGCAGCCGAGCAGGTGGCCGCATGAAGGTCATCGACATGCGCTGCCGGCCGGCCTTCCTGCACGACTTCTTTGGCGCCACGCCGGGCTCGACGGCCAACGACACCGCCCGCTGGCTCAACCGCCGGGTCGGCACCCGGGGTGACGACGAGCACTACGCCCGCTCGCGCACCCAGGAGGGCTTCCTTGCCGAAGTGCGCGAGGCCGGGCTGTCGAAGGCCGTCGTGGTGGGCCGCCACACGCCGGCCCAGCACCTGCCCAACGAGCTCATCCACCGCGTCACCCACGGCCACGACGAGCTGCTCGGCATCGCCGGCGTCGACCCGCAGCTCCAGGGCCACGCGGCGGTGGACGAGGCCGAGCGGGCGATCCGCGAACTCGGGCTGGCCGGCATCGACATCGAGCCGGGCTTCGGGGTGCCGGCCCGGCACCCGGACGATCCGGTCTATTTCCCGATCTACGAGGTGTGCGCCCAGCTCGGCGTGCCTGTGTTCCTGATGACCGGCCCGACCACGCCGGACTTGCGCTTCAACGATCCGGCGCCGCTGGCCCGCGTCGCTCAGGCCTTTCCGACGCTGCCGATCGTCTGCTACCACGGCTACTGGCCAAACGCCGGGCAGCTCATCGGCGCAGCCTTCCGCTACGAGAACATCAATGTGGTGCCCGACATGTACCTGTTCCTGCCGGGCAGCCAGGCCTATGTGGACGCTGCCAACGGCTTCCTGGCGGATCAGTTCCTGTTCGGGTCGTCCTACCCCTTCCGGCCGATTCGCCAGAGCATCGACGACTTCCTGCGACTCGGCTTCAGCGAGGCGGTGCTCGACAAGGTGCTGTACAGCAATGCGTCAAGGCTGTTCAAGCTATAGATGCGCCATCTGGCCTGGCAGGCCAAAGAAGGGTCTGGATCCCAGCTCCGCGCAGGGAGTGGCCGGTGCCCTGGGCGGCATCACGTTGCTTATCTGTTAAGTAGATGATTATTATATAAATAATTTAACTATTAGAATGGTTAGGGATGTTTAACATCACTGCTTTTCAACGTATCAGGCACTGATCATGGCCGCCTTCAACAAAGAAACCGTGCTCTCCGTCCATCACTGGAACGACAGTTTGTTCACCTTCCGCACGACCCGCGATGCGGGCTTG
This sequence comes from Zoogloea sp., assembly GCA_016789125.1. Lineage (GTDB taxonomy): Bacteria > Pseudomonadota > Gammaproteobacteria > Burkholderiales > Rhodocyclaceae > Zoogloea. The sequence goes on from JAEUNU010000090.1 coordinate 2,590, forward strand.
CGCTTCATCAATGGCCAGTTCGTGATGATCGGGCTGGAGGTCAATGGCCGCCCCCTGATGCGTGCCTACAGCATCGCCAGCGCTAACTACGAAGAGCACCTGGAGTTCTTCAGCATCAAGGTCCAGGACGGCCCGCTGACATCGCGCCTGCAACACCTCAGGCCCGGCGACGAGCTGCTGGTCAGCAGGAAGCCCACCGGCACCCTCGTGCTGCGGGATCTGAAGCCCGGCAAGCGCCTGTTCATGTTCGCCACCGGCACAGGCCTCGCACCCTTCATGAGCCTGATCCACGACCCGGAAACCTACGAGCGCTTCGACAAGATCATCCTCATCCACGGGGTGCGCTGGACCAACGAACTCGCCTACCACGACTACATCGAGGAAGACCTGAAGGAGCACGAATACCTGGGTGAGATGATCCGCGAGAAGCTCATCTATTACCCAACCGTCACCCGCGAGCCTTTCCGCAACGAGGGCCGGCAGACCGACCTGATCCTGTCCGGCAAGCTGTTCGCCGATCTGGGCGAGCCGCCCCTCGACCCGGCCACCGACCGCGGCATGATCTGCGGCAGCCCGGCGATGCTCAAGGAAATCTCCGCGATGCTCGACGGCTTCGGCTTCAGGATTTCGCCCCATATCGGCGAGGCGGGCGACTACGTGATCGAACGGGCCTTCGTCGAACAGTAAGCCCCGGCACAGGGACTCGCCGCTGGGCTGTCATGCCTCTCCGGCGTTCCCGCGCGCCGAGCCGGTCCGTCATCCTGTGGTCCGATGACCATCAGGGGCAAACAGCCGACCCTCCCGCTGCGGGTCGAAACGCCCGGCTTCGAGGTTTGTCGGGGGCGTCTCCCTGGGGAGTCCTGCCCGTAAGCCGCGGGCTTGGCTCAAGCCACTGGGGGCAGCGGCGGTAGCCCGTGCCGGGCGCGCGCTTTCAGGCACTGGCTGTCGCCGGCCTGCACCTCGCGGCAGGGCTCGGGGCGTTGCTCGTAAACCCGGCAGCTCACCTCCGATCCGATCGTTCCGCCCAGCGCGGCGCAGCGGGGCGTCCGGTGATTGGTGCCGGCCATGCAGCCGAACCAGGGGTTGATCTGCTCGGTGAGCTCGGCCGGCAGGCCGCGGGCGTCGGCATCGGCCCAGTAGAAGGACACGCGAAAGGTGGCGCAGCAGGCGCCGCAGGCCTGGCAGGGGTTGGCAGATGCGTGGGGGCTTGGCATTGGGGGAGGGCGCGGCTTGGCGCGGCTGTCAGGATTTCTTACAGTGATCGCTTACGAGGCCCGATTTTCCGGAATTTCTATAAGAAAAACAATTTTCTAGCGATTGTGGAGGGTTTTTTGCTTGCAGGGTGGCGTTATTCCCGATTCCCTTTGACAGGAGGTGTGACCATGAAGCGGATTCCCCTGATCGTGTCCCTCGGGCTGGTGGGCCTGCTCGGCCACGGCGCGGCGACGGCCGCCCCGGTGGCGGTGGCGACCTGGAACTTCAACAACACCCTGGCGGCAGACGAGGCCGGTGCGCCGGCCCTGAGCGCCATCGACCCACTGGGCGCCAGCGGCTTCGTCACCGACACGGTGTTCGGCGTGACCCGCCAGGTTTACCGCTTCGACGGCAACCAGACGCCCAGCGAGCAGGCCGGCCTGTCGGTGAGCACGGTGGGGGTGCTCGACGGCGATAACGCCTATTCGGTGGACATCGTGTTCCAGTTCGAGGCCAACCAGTCGAGCTGGGAGCACATCTTCGGGGTGTCCAACCGGCAGAGCGACAACGGCTTTTACGTGGAGCCCGGCAACAAGCTGCAGGTGTGGCCCACGGGCGACGGGCCGACCACCTTCACCTTCGGCGATTATCACCGCGTGACCCTGACCAACCGGGGCAATGGCACGGTGACGGCCTACATGGACGGCATCTTCCAGTTCGACCTCACCACCGCCTCGATGGACTTCAGCGCCTACGCGG
>JAEUNU010000188.1 GCA_016789125.1 Zoogloea sp.
CCTTGTGGAGGCGGCGCTGGCGGCCGGACTTGGGGGTGTCCACCGCCTCGGAGCTTGCCGACACCTTCTTCAGCGGGTTCTTGCCGCTGTGGTACATGGTGGTCGCCATCGCCATCGGGGTCGGCATGAAGGTCTGCACCTGGTCGAGCTTGAAGCCGCTGGCCTTCAGCCACAGCGCCAGGTTGACCATGTCTTCATCCGTGGTGCCCGGGTGGGCGGCGATGAAGTAGGGAATGAGGTGCTGCTTCTTGCCGGCTTCCTTGGAGAACTGCTCGAACATCTCCTTGAAGCGCTCGTAGGTGCCGATGCCCGGCTTCATCATCTTGTCGAGGGGGCCCTCCTCGGTGTGCTCGGGGGCGATCTTGAGGAGGCCACCGACGTGGTGGGTGACCAGCTCCTTGACGTACTCCGGGGACCTCACCGCCAGGTCGTAGCGCAGCCCGGAGCCGATCAGCACCTTCTTGACGCCGGGGATCGCCCGCGCCTTGCGGTACAGGCGGATCAGCGGGCCGTGGTCGGTGCCGAGGTTCTCGCAGATGCCGGGGAACACGCAGGACAGGCGGCGGCAGGAGGACTCGATCTGCGGGTCCTTGCAGGCCATGCGGTACATGTTGGCGGTGGGGCCGCCGAGGTCGGAGATGGTGCCGGTGAAGCCCGGCGTCTTGTCGCGGATCTCCTCGATCTCACGCAGGATCGAGGCCTCCGAGCGGCTCTGGATGATGCGGCCCTCGTGCTCGGTGATCGAGCAGAAGGTGCACCCGCCGAAGCAGCCGCGCATGATGTTGATCGAGAAGCGGATCATGTCCCAGGCCGGGATGCGCGCCTCGCCGTAGCTGGGGTGCGGGCGGCGGGCGTAGGGCTGGCCGAAGACCCAGTCCATCTCCTCGGTGGTGAGCGGGATCGGCGGCGGGTTGAGCCACACGTCGCGGCAGCCGGGGCCGGTGCCGTGGGCCTGCACCATCGCGCGGGCGTTGCCGGGGTTGGATTCGAGGTGGAAGGTGCGCGAGGCGTGGGCGTACATCACCTTGTCGTCCTTCACCACCTCATAGGCCGGCAGGCGGATGACCTGGCGGGCGCGGTCGGCCTTGCGGGCGGCGACGCGAAGCGCTGCAGGGATGATCTGGATGGGCTGGGCCTGGGCTTGTCCGGCTGAAGCCGCACCTACAGCCGTGCCTGCGGCGGCCCTTGCGCTTGCACCGGCGGGCTCCATCGCGTACGGGTCGGGGTGGGGCTCGACGGGGCCGGGGCGGTCGATCAGGGTGGAGTCCACCTCCACCCAGCCCTCCGGGTGCCAGCCGGGCTTGACCATGAAGGCGGTGCCGCGCAGGTCGCGGATGGCTTCGATGGGCTCGCCGGCGGCGAGGCGGTGGGCCAGGGCGATGACGGCCCTCTCGCCGGAGCCGAAGATCAGCAGGTCGGCCTTGGAATCGGGCAGCACCGAGCGGCGCACCTTCTCGGACCAGTGGTCGTAGTGGGCGATGCGGCGCAGGCTGGCCTCGATGCTGCCGATCACGATGTTGGCGTCGGGGTAGGCCTCGCGGGCGCGCTGGGCGTACACCACCACCGCCCGGTCGGGGCGCTTGTCGGGCTCGGCGCCGGGGGTGTAGGCGTCGTCGGAGCGCGGTTTGCGGTCGGCCGTGTAGCGGTTGATCATCGAGTCCATGTTGCCGGCGGTGATGCCGTAGAACAGGCGCGGCTTGCCCAGCGCCCGGAAGGCGTCGGCCGAGTGCCAGTCGGGCTGGCTGATGATGCCGACCCGGAAGCCCTGGGCTTCCAGCGTGCGGCCGATCAGCGCCATGCCGAAGCTGGGGTGGTCGATGTAGGCGTCGCCGGTGACGATGATGATGTCGCACTCGTCCCAGCCGAGGGCGTCCATCTCGGCCCGGGACATGGGCAGGAAGGGCGCCGGCTTGAGCCCGGGGCGGTGGCGGGGATAGCTGAGGAGCGAGGGGGCGGTGCGGGGGTTTTCCATGGGCGCGATTGTACGGGAGCCGCGGGTTCGAGCCATGGGGGAAACGCGGGTTCCCTGGAGAGGGCCGGAGCGGGCTTCAGTCACCCTGGCGATGACCCGAGTCGCCTCCAGGCTGACTCGGGCCATGCTGGAGATGACTCGGGTCAGCTTCGGAGGTGGCTGCGGTCGTGTCGAAGGTGACTCCGGTCATCCCGGTGATGACCCGGGTCACCTCCAGGCAGACTCGGGTCAGGTTGAAGATGACTCAGGTCAGCTTCGGAGGTGACCGAGGTCATGTTGAAGACGACTCCGGTCATCCCGGAGACGACCCGGGTCAGGTTGGAGATGACTCATGCCAGCTCGAAGATGACCCAAGCCGTGCCGGCGATGGCCGCAGGCGCCGCCGGGATCGAACAGTCTCCCGCAGCAGCGGCCCCCGGCCTCACACCCCCAGCGCCTCCTTGACCGCCGGCCACTGGCGGCGGCTCACCGGCAGCTGCTCGGGCACGCCGTCGAGCATCACCACCCAGTGGGCCTCGCCGTCCTCGCCGGTGGTGGCGCGGGCGACGCCCTTCACCGCGTGGCGGGCGATCAGGCAGTTGCGGTGGATGCGCAGGAAGCGCTCGGGGAACTCGTCCTCGATCTGCACCAGCGATTCGTCGAGCAGGTATTCGCGCTCGACGCTGCGCGCCACCACGTATTTCTGCTCGGCCTTCAGGTAGAGCACCTCGGCCACCGGCACCAGCAGGATGCGGCCGCGCTCGCAGATGCTGAAGTGGCTGCGGGTGGCCGGCGCCATCTGGCGCAGGATCTCGTCGGCCGGTGGGCGCAGGCGCCGGGCCTTGGCGATGGCCTCGGCCAGCCGCGCCGCGCGCACCGGCTTGAGCAGGTAATCCACCGCCGCCAGCTCGAAGGCGCGCACCGCGTACTCGTCGTAGGCGGTGGTGAAGATCACCGCCGGCGAGCGGGGCAGGCGCCCGAGGTGGCGGGCCAGCTCGATGCCGTCCATGGCCGGCATGCGGATGTCGGTGAGCACCAGGTCGACGGGCTCGCGCTCCAGCACCGCCAGGGCCTCGACGCCACTGGCGGCCAGGCCGGCGATGCGGGTCGGCTGGGTGTCGGCGATGTCGCCCAGCAGGTCGCGCAGGCGGTCGCGGGCGGGCGCCTCGTCATCGACGATCAGCACCGACAGGGGGGCGAAATCAGCACTCGTGGCGGCGCTCATGGGTGGGGCCGCTCCAGGGCGCAGCGGAAGGGCAGGACGATCCTCACGCGGTAGGTGTCGGCGCCCTGCTCGGTGTCGAGGGTGGCTTCAAGGTCGTAGAACAGCATCAATCGCTCGCGGATGTTGTCGAGGGCCATGCGGTTGCCCGGCTGCTGGCTGCTCGGGTCGGGCAGCGGGTTGGCGATCTCGATGTGCACCACCGGCCCGCGCCGGGCGATGGTAATCGAAACCGTGCCCGGCCCGACAGCCGGCTCGATGCCATGAAAGACGGCGTTCTCGACCAGCGGCTGGAGCAGGAAGGGCGGCACCAGCGCCGCGTCGGCCGTGGCGTCGCGCTGCCAGGCCACCTGCAGGCGCTCGCCCAGGCGCAGGCTCTCGAGGCTCAGGTAGCGCTCGCACAGGGCGATCTCGTCGGCGAGCGGGATCAGCTCGCGATTGTCCTGCATCAGGGCGCGGAACAGGTCGGCCAGCTCTTCCAGCGCCTCCTCGGCCCGCCGCGGGTTGGCCCGCAGCACGCCGAGCACGCCGTTGAGGCTGTTGAACAGGAAGTGCGGGCGGATCCGCGCCGTCAGCGCCAAGAGGCGCGCCTCGGCCAGCGCCGGCTCGCGGGCCGCCACGTGGTGGCGAAAGTAAACCAGCACGCACAGCGCCGCCGCCAGCGCCCAGCCCACCCCCCGCGCCGGGCTGCCATCGGCGGGGGCCAGCAGGAGATGGCTGAACACCGCCCCCGCCCCCACCGCCGTCGCCACCGCCAGCCAGCCCGCCACCGCCGGCAGCCCGGCCAGCCAGGGCTGGAGCAGAAAAAGCAGCGCCACCGAGAGGATCAGCGGGAATTCCACCCGCATCGCCATGTCCAACAGCTCGCCACCCAGCAGCCGGACATCGGCATTGCGCAGCAGCACCGCCACCACCGCCAGCCCATTGACGAGCAGCAGAATGCGCAGCACCACGCCGAGGTTGCGGAAGTCGGGCAGCGCCCGGGCCGCCTCCGCAGCCCCGGCCAGATGCGGGTTTTGCTTTATAATCATGGGTCAACACATGGGCCAGAAGCGAGCATCCACGGGATTCTCCAGCCCGCCCCCTCATCGCACAAGGCAATAATTGACATCGACTATGGCAGATCAATCCGCGCCCCAGGACAACCCCGCCAAGGCCTGGTCCGGCCGCTTCTCCGAACCCGTCTCCGACCTGGTCAAGCGCTACACCGCCAGCGTCTTCTTCGACAAGCGCATGGCCGCCCAGGACATCCGCGGCTCGCTGGCCCACGCCAAGATGCTGGCCCGCCAGGGCATCATCGGCGCCACCGACCTCGCCGACATCGAGCGCGGCATGGCCCAGATCGCCGCCGAGATCGAACGCGGCGAGTTCGCCTGGAACCTCGACGACGAGGATGTCCACCTCAACATCGAGAAGCGCCTCACCGCCCTCGTCGGGGATGCCGGCAAGCGCCTGCACACCGGCCGCAGCCGCAACGACCAGGTCGCCACCGACATCCGCCTGTGGCTGCGCGACGCCATCGACACCATCCTCGGCCTGATCCGCGAGTTCCAGCTGGCCGTTCTCGAGCTGGCTGAACACCACGCCGACACCCCGCTGCCCGGCTTCACCCACCTGCAGGTCGCCCAGCCGGTCACCTTCGGCCACCACCTGATGGCCTACTTCGAGATGACCCGCCGCGACGCCGAGCGCTTTGCCGACTGCCGCAAGCGGGTCAA
>JAEUNU010000192.1 GCA_016789125.1 Zoogloea sp.
GCGAGGTGGTTCTGGGTGATCTGCGCGATGCTGGAATCACCCTCGGCGAGGATGCGGATCACCTCGGCCAGGGTGGCGTACGACACGCCCGCGCCGCCGTAGGCCTTGGGCACGTTGATGCCCCACAGGCCGCTCTGCGAATAGGCGTCGATCTCGGCGATCGGCAGGTAGCCTTCCTGGTCGCGCAGCGAGGCCTCGACGGCAAACTCGCGCGACAGCCGGCGGGCCACCTCGATGGCCTCGGCGTCGCTGCGGATGATGTGGGCGGGCGCGCTCGGGCGCGGCAGGGCTGCAAAGGGAGCGCTGGTGTTGACGCGCGGGCGCTGCGGTTCAAGCTGGGTCGTACTCATGGTGTGGGCTCCGTTTTCGGCGTAGAGGGGATTGGCGGACGAGGGGTGGGCACTCACTTGCCCGTCGCGGGGCTGCCGCCGATCTGCCAGACGTAGGGCGGCTCGGTGCCGTTGATCGACCAGTCGCCGACGATGCGGGCCTTGTAGACCAGCGGGTTGTGGGTGGCGACGGTGCGCGCGTTGCGCCAGTGGCGGTCGAGGGCCAGGCGCTCGCTGGCCGACGAGGCGCCCAGCGCGTTGAAGAGGTCGGCCGTAGCGCGCAGCACGAGTTCGGCGATGACCAGCTGCCCCTGGGCGGATTCGATCTCGGCGTCGATGTTGGCGGCCTTCTCGGCGGCGGCGTCGTTGCCGAAGCGCGCCAGGTAGGCCCGCTGGGCCGGTTCGGCCGCGCGGATTGCAATGGCTGCAGCGGCATAGGCCTGCGCCGAGATCTGACCGACGACCTGCTGGATCTGCGGGTCCTGGCGCGCGAGGGGCGCGTTGCCGGTGCTGAAGATGCGCTTGCGCCCGGCCACCTGGCGGGCGACATCACGCTCGGCGGCGCGCGCGATGCCGGCCAGGGTGGCCAGGTGCACGAGCTGGTAGAAGGCGGTCTGGTACTTGAAACGGGTGGAAAAGTCGAAGACGTCGTCGGCCTCGACCACCGCGTCCGTGAAGATGCTGGTCCCGCTGCCGGTGGTGCGCTGGCCGAAGCCGTCCCAGTCGTCGTGCTGGGCCACGCCCGGCTGTGCCGTGCGCACCGCGGCGATGACGTCGGTGCCGTTGTCGTCGCGGCGGGCATACACGTCGATCCAGTCGGCGAAGATGCTGCCGGTGCTGTAGTACTTGTGCCCGTTGAGCGCCCAGCGGCCGTCCTTGGGCGACACCTTCGTGATGACGTCGCCGATCTTCACGTCGCCGACTTCGGTCCAGGCGTTGCCGAAGGTCTCGCCCGCCACGAAGCGCTTGAACCAGATGTCGCGCTGCGGGCCGGGCTGCGCATTGAGCCGGTCTTCGACGAAGGCGAAGTGGCCACGCAGCGCCTGAGGCACGTTCGAATCGGCCGCCGCCAGCTCGATCAGCAATTGCACGAGCTGCGGCAGGGATGCGCCGGCGCCTCCCGACTCCACCGGCACCCGCACGGCGCCGAAGCCGGCCTCCTTGAGCCACGCTATCGGCTCATGGGGCAGCGTGCGCGTTCTTTCCCGCTCGATGGCGCCCTCGGCAATACGCTCGAAGATCGGCCGGAAACGATTTGCCAATTGCTCGTAATCGGTGCCGGAAGAAAGGCTGGCAAAATTCTGTCTATGGGTCATTTTACGATCTCTCCAATTAATTCATGAACCGATCCGAAATGAGCCGGATTCGATGGATTTATTTTCTGCCACCCGGCGCCATTCACAAATACGCATTTCTTTTATTCAATCCAGAAATAGATAATTAAGAAATCGGCGTAAAAAAACCACCCGGCAAAATAGCCGGCGTGGCGCAGCAGAGGATCAACTCAGATTTCCTTGGCGCAGTCGCGCGGGGTGATGCCCTTCTCCTTGGCGTATTTGCTGGCGGAAGCCTCGATGATCGGCCGCAGCAATGCGCGGTCGGCCTGGACCCATTCGCTGATCAGCTTCCATTCCTGGCCATTCCACTGCTGGAAGCGCACCGCGCCGCCGCCCTCGTGGTCGGCGCAGGACAGCTTGAGCGGCTGGACAAGGCCCAGCGCACCGAGCTCCTTCAGGCGCTTGTCGTCGAGGCGGATGTTCTCGAAGCCCCAGCGCACTTGCTCGCCGGTGAGCGGCTTGTTGCCGAATCTGGCCTGGGCGATGCGCACGGCCTCGACGTTGAGGATGCCGTTCACCACCCCCAGGTTGTAATAGACGGTACCGAAGCGCTTCGGGTCGGCCAGGTTGCCCTTGCCGGCATCCACCACGCTCTTCTTGATGCCTTGCAGCACCGGGAAACCCGTGCCCGACGGGTGGGTGGTGATCGAGATGAAGCCCTTGGCGGCGGCGCCGGCCGGGGCCGCGTCATCCTCCGAGTTGCTCCAGATGTTGCCGATGATGCGGTCGGTGGGGTAGCCGAGCTTCTGGGCGGTCTTGAGGGCCACCGGGTTCATCACGCCCCAGCCTCGCAGGATCACGTAGTCGGGCTGGATACGGCGGATGTTGAGCCACTGGGATTGCTGCTCGTTGCCCGGGTGGGGCACCTCCAGCAGGGTCAGCGCGAAGCCGTATTTGGCGGCCAGCTTCTCCAGGACTTCGTTGGTCTCCTTGCCATAGGGCGAGCCATGGTAAAGGGTGACGATCTTCTTGCCCTTCAGCTTGTCCAGCCCGCCCACCTGCTGGCCGATGTAATTGACGATGGCCGACACTTCCGAATACGGATTCAATTGCAGCGGAAAGGCGTAGGGAAAAACGCGGCCGTCGGTCGAATCGGTGCGGCCGTGGTTGATGGTGATCAGCGGAATCTTGTCGGCGGTGGAGCGGTCGAGCGTCGCATAGGCGATGCCCACCGAAAGCGGATTGGTGGCCGCGGCCGGCGCACCGTTGAGCCCTTTCTTCAGGCGCTCGTAGCATTCGACGCCCTTCTCCACCACGTATTCGGTTTCGCATTCGCTCCAGGTGAGCTTGACGCCATTCACGCCACCATTGGCATTTACATACTGGAGGTAGTCGATGAAGCCACCGAAGAAGCCGGTGCCGCCCGCGGCATAAGGGCCGATGCGATAGCTCTGGAGCGGAAAGTATTGTTCGGCGGCAGCCTGGGCGCCAAGGCTGAGTGTGCCCAGGGAGATGGCGAGGGCCAGGGGTTTGAGTGCTTTATTGAACGGCATGGGTGACTCCTGATGGCGGATAGGGATAAGGAAATGGGGAGTTGAATCGGTGTGGGGCTTTAGTAGCGGAGCGGCCAGCGCCGGAGGCGAGCGCGGAACTGTTGCCACAGGCGGGCGAGTCCCTCGGGTTCGCGGATCAGGAAGACGATGATCAGCGCCCCGAAAATCATTTTCTGGATGTTCTCGAGCTGGCCCGGGTCGATCAGCCCGCCGAGCAGCAGGCCCGCCAGGTTTGAGAGCAGCAATGGGAACAGCACGATGAAGGCGGCCCCGAGAAAATTGCCGAGGATGCTGCCCATGCCGCCGATGATGATGATGAAGAGCACCTGGAACGAACGGTTCAGGTCGAACCCGTGGGGCTCGACGGTACCCAGGTAGGTGAAGGCCCACAGCGCCCCCGCCACGCCCAGGTAGAAACCGCTGATCGCAAAGGCCAGCAGCTTGGTCCTGGCCAGCGGGATGCCGATCACCGCGGCGGCGGTATCCATGTCGCGCACGGCCATCCAGTTGCGGCCCAGCTCGCTGCGCACGATGTTCCGGGCCAGGAAGGCCAGCGCCACCACGATGCCGAGGGTCAGCAGGTAGCGCCCGGCCGGCGAACTCAAGTCGAGCCCGAGGACGTCCAGGCGCGGGGCGCTGATGACGCCCGAGGCGTTGTAATTCGAGAACCAGCCATACTTGACCAGTGCCCACGGCACCAGAAACTGCGCCGCCAGCGTCGAAACGATCAGGTAGAAGCCCTTGATGCGCAGGCTGGGCAGGCCGAACACCAGCGACAGCAGCGCCGCCACCACCCCGCCCAGCGCAAAGCTGGCCAGCAGCGGCAGCCCCTCGATGCGCAGCTGGAAGTTGTAGGTGGCGAACGCCCCCGCGGCCATGAACGCCGCCGAGCCCAGCGACAGCTGGCCGGCATAGCCGGTGAGCAGGTTGAGCCCCAGCCCGGCCAGGGACAGCACGAGAAAGGGGGTCAGGATCGCGCTGAACCAGTAGTCGTTGCCGATCTGCGGTACCACGGCGAACGCGAAGACCAGCAGCAGGCCGAGCCCCAGGCGGTCCCGGCGCAGGCGGAACAGGCGGCGGTCGGCCGCATAGCGCGTGCTGAATTGCCCGGCTTCAGAATAGAACATGCTTGAATCCTTTCAGACGCGGTCGATGCTGCGTTCGCCGAACAGGCCGGTCGGCCGGGCGAGCAGGAACAGCATCGCCAGCACGTAGGGAAACCAGTTCTCGATGCCGCTACCGATGAGCGGCCCGGCGTAGATCTCGGCCAGTTTCTCGCTCGCCCCCACGATCAGACCGCCGACGATGGCGCCGCCCACCGACGAGAAGCCGCCGATGATCAGCACCGGCAAGGCCTTCAGCACCACCAGCGACAGGGAGAACTGCACGCCGAGGCGCGCCCCCCACAAGAGCCCGGTGATCAGCGCAACCAGACCGGCCACCGCCCATACGACCACCCAGATCCGGCTCAGGCGGATGCCCACCGCCTGGGCGGCCAGGGTGTCGTCGGCCACGGCCCGCAGCGACAGGCCGATGCGGGTCTTGTTGAACAGCACCGACAGCAGCAGCACCAGCGTAGCCGCCATGCCGGCGGCGAAGAGGTCGAACTGGGAGACGAGCAGCCCGCCCAGATCCAGCGGGACGTCCTCGATGCCCAGGTCGAGGCCATGCACCTGCGCCCCCCACAGGGCCTGGGCTGCGCCCTCGGTGATGTAGGCCAGGCCGAGGGTGGCCATGAACAGGGTGATCGGCGCGCGGTTGACCAGCGGCCGCAGCACCAGCCGCTCGACGGCCAGCGCCAGCAGCAGCATCGTCCCCAGGGTGACGAGGAAGGCGATCCAGAACGGCACGCCGCGTTCGCCAAGGCTGACGAAGGTCAGCGCGGCAAACAGCACCATCGCCCCCTGGGCGAAGTTGAATACCCCGGAGGCCTTGTAGATCAGCACGAAGCCGATTGCGACGAGGGAATACATCACCCCGGCAAGCAGCCCGCCGATCAGCACTTCGAGAAAGAAATCCATGCTCTGTCCTGTTGTTTGCGTTGTCGCGGGCAACACGGGCCCGGCCCGGTCGACGACCGGGGGAATGAACGGGGAAACGCGCTGAAAGGAGCTATCCGACGCTCAGTGGCGGGTGCCCAGGTAGGCGGCGACAACTTCGGGGTTGGCGCGCACCGCATCGGGCGGGCCGTCGCCGATCTTGCGGCCGTAGTCGAGCACCACCACGTGACTGGAGATGCCCATCACCACGCCGATGTCGTGCTCGATGAGCACCACCGTGGTCCCGAACTCCCGGTTGATGTCCACGATGAAGCGGCTCATCTCCTTCTTCTCGGCGGCGTTCATGCCGGCCATCGGCTCGTCGAGCAGCAGCAGCGTCGGCTCGGCGGCCAGCGCCCGGGCGAGTTCCACACGCTTCTGGAGGCCGTAGGGCAGCGTGCCGACAAGGCTCTGGCGCCACGACTGGATGTTGAGGAACTCGATCACCTCCTCGGCGCGGCGGCGCTGCTCGTCGTCTTCCTGGGGGGCCCGGCCGACGCCCAGCGCCTGCTCGATCCAGCTGCTGCGGCGTTTGAGGTTGCGCCCGGTGAGCACGTTGTCGAGCACCGTCATGCCCTTGAACAGCGCGAGGTTCTGGAAGGTGCGGGCCATGCCGCGCTCGGCGGCATGGTGGGGGCGCATGTGCCGGCGCGCCTCGCCGTCGAAGCGGATCTGCCCTTCCTGGGCCTGGTAGACGCCATTGATGACGTTCAGCAGCGAACTCTTGCCGGCGCCGTTGGGGCCGATGAGGGCGCAGATCTCGCCGCGCGCAACGGCGAAGCTGATGTCGGTGATGGCCTTCACGCCCTTGAACGACAGGGAGATGTGGCTCAACTCGAGAAGGGGCGGGGACGAAAGGCTCATGGATTCACCTCGGCTCATACCGGCTGCACGCCGGGCAGGGAGGACGGGCCCTGGCGCTCGAAGCCGGATGGCGCCGCATCGGGGGCAGCGGCCGGGCGCAGGGCGCGGTCATGCGCCTTCCAGTCGGCCGCTTCGGTCCAGTTGCGGACGGCGATGCCCAGGGCCGCGAAGAACTGCGCCGAGTCCTCGGGCAAGGGCTCGCCGATGATCAGCGGCACGCGGGTCCGGGTGAAGCCCAGCACGTCGCGCAGGGGGCGCCGCACCAGCCAGCCGCCGAGGAGACGGGTGAGGCCCGACGCCCGGGGCGCCAAGGCGCGGTCGACCAGGCGGCGCTGCCACGTGCCGGCCACGGGCAGACGTTCGTGCACCAGGCTTTCGAGGCGCAGCCAGGTCTCGCGGGTGCCGGCCACCAGGGTCGGCCCCAGTTCGCGGCGGTCGATGTCGCGGGTTTCAAGGCCTTCGGGGAAATTCAGGCAGAAGCCGGCGATGAGCCACGGCGCCAGCAGATAGCGGGCCTGCCCGCTGGCGGCGAAGGCCCTGGCGGCGAAGGCTTCTTCGCGGTGGGTCAGCGCCTCGCCGTTGACCAGCGCCAGCCCCTCGCGCAGCAGGTCGACGTGGGAGGTTTGCTGGAACTCGACCTCTTCGCCACTGCCCCGGCGCAGAAACACGAAGGCCACCGCCGCCGGCCGGGCCAGCAGGGCCGGAACATGCCCGCCGGTGGAGGCCGCCAGCGCGGGATAGGAGACCCGCGCCGGGTCGGCACCCAGGCCGCGGGGATCGGCGTAGACCAACAGCGTCGGCGCCAGCCCGGCACGGCGTACCCGCTCGACTTCGGCGAGGCCTTCGGCAAACACGAAATCGCGGCCCGGCGTCCGGGCCAGCAGATCCGGCGCGCCGGGCTCGCCGCGCGGCTCAAGGACCGCCGCGCACCCGCCCAGCCACTGGGCCGCCAGGGCCAGCAGCAAGGCCTCCGGGCGCGGGTTGCTGAGGATGGTCAGCGTCGACCCGGGGCGGAAACCCCGCTCGCTCAGGGCGCCGGCCAGCCCTCCGACCTCGACCAGCACCTCGCTCCACGTGCGCTCCTGCCACACGCCGAGGCGCTTGTGACGCAGCGCGACACCGCGCGCCTGCCCGGCGGCCTGCAGATGCAGCCAGCCCGGTAGGCCGGCGGCGGGCCGGCGGTCACCTTGAGCGAACGGATTCATCGCGCGGGCTCCGTCAGGCCGCCGCGTCGGCGAGTTCGCGCTTAGGGCGGGCGACGGCCTGGGCCTCCAGTTCGCGCACCAGCGGCAGCACCTTCTCGCCGAAGTAGGCGACCTCCTCCTGGAAGTGCAGGAAGCCGGACAGCACCAGATCGACGCCTACCGCCTTCAGGGCGACGATGCGCTCGGCGATCTGGCGCGGCGTACCGATGAGGTTGGTCTTGAAGCCGTCGTTGTACTGAACGAGATCCTGGAAGGTGGACTTGGCCCAGTTGCCCTCCCCCTCCGGGCTGGCCTTGCCGGCCTGCTTGACCGCGTCGCCGAAGGCATTGACCGCTTCCGGGTCGGCCTTGTCGATGATCTCCTGCAGCACCGCGCGGGCTTCTTCCTCGGTGTCGCGGGCGATGATGAAGGCGTTGACGCCGACCTTCACCGAGTGGCCGTTGGCGGCCGCCTTGGCGCGGATGTCATCCACCTGGGCCTTGATGCCCTCGACGGTGTTGCCGTTGGTGAAATACCAGTCGGACACGCGGGCGGCCATGTCGCGGGCGGCCCGTGAGCTGCCGCCCTGGAAGATCTCCGGGTGCGGCTGCTGCAGGGGCTTGGGCTTGAGGGTGTAGTCGTGGAAGCGGTAGAAGTCGCCCCTGTAGGTGAAATTGTCCTGGGTCCAGATACCCTTCAGCACCTCGATGAATTCCTGGGAGCGGCGATACCGTTCATCGTGTTCGAGCCAGGGCTCGCCGATCCCGTGGAATTCGCCGCGGAACCAGCCCGACACCACATTCACCGCCACCCGACCGCCGGTCAGCTGGTCGATGGTGGCGATCTGCTTGGCGAGCACGGCCGGGTGCCAGGGCCCCGGCAGGATCGCGGCGATCACCTTGAGCCTTTCGGTGGTGGCCAGCAGCGCGTGGCTGATGGCCACCGATTCGTGCTGGTATTCGGCACCGTAGCCGGCGGTGAAGCGGATCTGCGACAAGGCGTAGTCAAAGCCGGCCTTCTCGGCGATCTGGGCGAGCTTGCGGTTGTAGTCGATGTCCCAGCTGGTGCGCTGCTCGATCTTGCTGACGACAAGACCGCCGCTGACATTGGGCACCCAGTAGGCAAACTTGATGGGGTTCTGGCTCATGGTGATGGCTCCTCAAATGGAATCTTGGGTGGCTCAGGCGGCGACCAGCTGGGGCCGGGCGGCGGTGGCGCGCGGGGCCAGGAAGGGGGCCGCGCGGTCGGCGGCGAGGCTGATCCGCGCCTTGAGGGCCGGGTTGGTCACCCGGTAGTTCTCGAAGTCGGCCTCGGCGCCGTACACGCCGATCGGCAGGGTCTGGGCCTGGAAGAAGCTGAACAGCGGGCGCAGCTGGTGGTCGATGACCAGCGCATGGCGGTCGCTGCCGCCGGTGGCGGCAAGGAGCACCGGCACGTCGTTGCGCGCGTTGTGGTCGACAAAGTCGAACAGGTGCTTGAACAGGCCGGTGAAGGAGGCGCGGTAGACCGGGCTGGCGACGATCAGGAAATCGGCCGATTCGATGGCGGCGATGTCCTCGCGCACGTCGGCAGGCAGCTGGTTGGGGTAGAGCACACCGGCCAGCTTGGGGCCGACTTCGCCGAGTTCGATCAGGCGGGTCTCGATGGAGGCCCTTTCGCCCAGGGCGTCGATCAGGGCCTCGACCAGGGTCAGCGTGCGGGACGGACGTTGCAGGCCACCGGAGACGGCGACGACTTTGACTTTCTTGCTCATGGATTCACCTCTATCTTTTCAAATGTGCCGGGACCGGCACCCTGAATATTCCTTAGCAGCAACCGTGCCAACCAAAAATCCATTTAAAAACAAAGAATTGAAAACAACCGAGGGGGGAAGGCGTGTTGCGCTGAAAACAGGTCTGCGCGGAAGCTGCTGCCTACGCAGCAAACGGGGCTGCAACGCCCTCCGGCAATGCCGGCATGTGCTGCCCTGGCAGCACGTGGCCAGGGATCAGGCCGCCGTGCCCCCGAGGTAGAAGCTGTGGATGTTTTCGCGGGCCGCGAGGCTGTCAGGCGTGCCCTCGTCGGCCACCCGCCCGTTCTCGAGCACGTAGGCGTAGTGGGCGTGGCGGAGCGCCAGGTTGATGTTCTGCTCGGCCAGCAGAAAGCCGATGCCCTCCTCCGCATTAAGGCGGGCGACGATGTCGAAGATCTCCTGCACGATGATCGGGGCGAGCCCCATCGAGGGTTCGTCGAGGAGCATCAGCTTCGGCCGGGTCATCAGGGCGCGGCCGATGGCCAGCATCTGCTGCTCGCCGCCGGAGGTGAGGCCGGCCTGCACCTTGCGCTTGGTCTTGAGGCGCGGAAACCACGCGTACATGCGCTCGAGATCGCGCTCCAGCTCACGCCGCCCGGGCCCGCGCAGGAAACCGCCGCTGCGCAGGTTGTCCTCGACGCTGAGGTGGGCGAAGACATGCCGCCCCTCCAGAACATGGGCAATGCCCCGGCGGGCCAGCCGGTTCGGCGGCACCCCGGCAGTGTCCTCGCCCTCAAAGCGGATGCGGCCGCGGCCGAGCCGGGCCCGGTCTGCATGGATCAGGCCGGAGATGGCCTTCAGCGTGGTGCTCTTGCCGGCCCCGTTGGCGCCGAGCAGCGCGACGATGGCGCCCGCCTCGATGCGCAGCGACACGCCGTGCAGGGCCAGGACACTGCCGTCGTAGATCACTTCGATATCCTGCACCGCCAGCACTTCGGCCCGGGCGGAGACGGGTTGGACAGGGGTGTTCATGGGGGTCTCCAGGAAAACGCGATGGGCATCCGGCCATCGCCGGCGGGCGGGGGCGCTTGCGGGGAGCGGCCCGCGGCGCTCCCCGGCGGCGGACTAGGCCTTGCTGCAATCCCGTGGCTTGACGGCCTTCTCTTTCGCGTAGGCGGCCGACTTGGCATCGATCAGGGGGCGCAGGAGCTTGCGGTCGGCCTGGATCCAGTCGGTGGCGAGGGTCCACTTGCTGCCGTCCCACTGCTGCACCCGCGCCGCGCCGCCACCTTCGTGCTCGTTGCAGGACAGCTTGAGGGTCTGCAGCAGGCCGCTGAAGCCGATCTCCTTCAGGCGGGCGCCGTCGATGTCGAGATGCTCGAAGGCCCAGCGCCCTTCCTCGCCGTTAAGCGGGCGGTTGCCGAACTTCCGGTGGCCGGTGCGCAGCGCCTCGACGGCGATGGCGGCGTTGATCAGGCCGATGTTGTAATAGACGCTGCCGAAGAACTTCGGGTCTTTCAGGTCGCTCTTGCCCTTGTCGAGGATGTGCTTCCTGAGGCGCTGGTGGATCTCGAAATCCGCCCCGCCCGGAAACGGCGCCAGCGCCTGGTAGCCCTTGGCGGCGGCGCCGGCCGGCAGCACGTCGGCCTCTGAGCCGGCCCACACGTCGCCGATGATGCGATCCACCGGCAGGCCGAAGCGGGCCGCGGTCTTGATGCCCACCGGCGTCGACACACCCCAGGTGCGCAGGAAGATCCAGTCCGGCTTGGCCTGGCGCACCTGGCGCCATTGGGGCGATTGCTCGTTGCCCGGGTCGGCAACCGGGATCTGGATGTTCTCGAAACCATATTTTTTCGCCAGCAAGGCCATCGGCCCCTGGGTTTCGCGGCCATAGGCCGAGTCGTGATAGACGGTGACGATCTTCTTGCCCCGGAGCTTGTCCAGCCCGCCTTCCTTCAGGGCGATGTAGTTGATGCCGACGGAGGCCTGGCTGTAGTAGTTCATCAGCAGCGGGAAGGCGTAGGGGAAGACGCTGCCGTCGGTGGATTCGGTGCGCCCGCCGCCGGCGTCGATCAGCGGGATCTTGTCGGCGAGGCCCTTTTCGAGCAGCGCGTAGGAGGCGGGCGTGCTGTGGGTGAAGAAGAAGGCCGTCGGCGCGCCGTTGTAGCCCTGCTTGTAACGCTCGTAGCACTCGACGATACGGTCGGTGCTCCATTCGGTCTCGCACTCCTTCCACAGCAGCTTGACGCCGTCGACACCGCCTTCGACCTCGTTCACGTAGCGCAGGTAATCGATGAGGCCGGCCCACCACAGTGTGCCGCTGGAGGCATAGGGGCCGACCCGGTAGGTGGCGAGGGGAATGAACTGTTCGTTGGCACCGGCCTGGGCTTCGGCCACAAGGCCGCAGACGCCCGCGGCGAGGACGGCCGCCGAGACGGACCGCTTGATGAATTTACGCATGGTTTGTGTGCTCTCGTTCGAGTGATGACCCCCGGGTGACACCCGGGCGCCGGGAGCGGCAGGGCGCGGCGCAGGACGCCCGCCCGCCGCCCGGTAAAGTCGGGGCCCCGCGCGCCGTGCCGGCCGCGCAGAGCGTGCGCTCAGGCTTCCTTCGCGCAATCCCGCGGCTTGATGCCCTTCTCCTTGGCGTAGGCGGCCGCCTTGGCGTCGATCAGGGGGCGCAGCGTCTTGCGGTCGGCCTGCACCCAGTCGGTGATGAGGTTCCACTTCGCCCCGTCCCATTGCTGGACGCGGGCGGCGCCACCGCCCTCGTGGTCGGAGCAGGACAGCTTGAGCTTCTGCATGAGGCCGCCGAAGCCGATCTCCTTCAGGCGGGCATCGTCGATGTTGAGGTGCTCCAGGCCCCAGCGCCCCTCGTCGCCATTGAGCGGCCGGTTACCGAACTTCTTCTGCCCGGCCCGTATGGCCTCGACGGCGATCGCCGCGTTGATGAGGCCCGAGTTGTAATAGACGCTGCCGAAGCTCTTCGGGTCTTTCAGGTCGCTCTTGCCCTTGTCGAGGATGTGCTGCTTGATGCGCTTGTGGATGTCGAAGCCGGCGCCGCCCGGATAGGGCGTCAGGGCGAGATAGCCCTTGCCGGCCTCGCCTGCGGGCAGCACGTCCTCGTTGGAGCTGGCCCAGATGTCGCCGATGATCCGGTCGGCCGGGAAGCCGAAGCGCGCCGCCGTCTTGATCGCCACCGGCGTCGACACCCCCCAGGTACGCAGGAACACCCAGTCGGGCTTGGCCTGGCGCACCTGGCGCCACTGGGCCGATTGCTCGTTGCCCGGGTCGGCGACCGGGATCTGGATGTTCTCGAAGCCGTACTTCTTCGCCAGCAGATCGAGGGTGCCCTGGGTTTCGCGGCCGTAGGCGGAGTCGTGGTAAACCGTGGCGATCTTCTTGCCCTTCAGCTTCTCGAAGCCGCCCTCCCGCTGGGCGATGTAGTTGATGACCACCGAGGCCTCGCTATAGAAGGTCAGCATGGCCGGGAAGTTGTAGGGGAAGACACCACCGTCGGTAGCCTCGGTGCGGCCGTAGCCGAGGGTGATGAGGGGGATCTTGTCTGCTGCGGCCTTGTCCGACAGGGCATACGCCGCCGGCGCGCCGTTGGGATGGTAGATCGCAACGGGGGCGCCGTTGAGGCCCTTCTTGAAGCGCTCGTAGCACTCGATGCCCTTCTCGGCCGTCCATTCGGTCTCGCATTCCTGCCACACCAGCTTGACGCCGTTGATGCCGCCCTCCACGTCATTGATGTAGCGCAGGTAGTCGATCATGCCGGCCCACACCGGGATGCCGCTGGAGGCATAGGCGCCAACCCGGTAGGTGGCCAGGGGAAAGAACTGCTCGTTGCTGCCGGCCTGCGCCTGGGGCGCCGCCGCGGTGGCAAGGCCGGCAAGGGCCGCAGCGAAGGATCGCTTGAATGGGGTCTGCATGTTGTTCTCTCTAGGGTTTGGGGGGAAGACGTGAGGGAAAAGTCAGAAGCGCAGTGGCCACACCGCCAGGCGGGCGCGCAGATTGCCGAGGAGGCGCACCAGGCCCTCCGGCTCGCGGATCAGGAAGACGATGATCAGGACGCCGAAGATCACCTTCTGGAGGTTCTGCACCTGGCCGGCATCCAGGCTGCCGCCGAACACGAGCTGCCCGCCATGGCTGAGGAAGATCGGCAGCAGGCTGATAAAGGCCGCGCCGATGAAGCTGCCGGCGATGCTGCCCATGCCGCCGATGATGATGATGAAAAGGATCTGGAAGGATCGGTTGATGTCGAAGCTGCCCGCGCTGGCCGTGCCCAGGTAGGCGAAGGCCCACAATGCGCCGGCGATGCCCAGGTAAAACGCGCTGACGGCAAAGGCCAGCCGCCGGTAGCGCTCCACCGGGATGCCGATCACCGCGGCGGCGGTATCCATGTCGCGGATGGCCATCCAGTTCCGGCCGATCTGGCTGCGCACCAGATTGACGGCCACCCAGGTCAGCACCAGCACCGTCCCGAGGGTCAGCAGGTAGCGCCCCTCGGCGGAGCCCAGCGGCTGGCCGAAGAGCTCGAGCCGGGGCGCGCTGATGGTGCCGGACGAGGCATGGTTGTAGAACCACGGGAACTTGACGAACACCCACTCCAGGAAGAACTGGGCCGCCAGCGTGGTCACCATCAGGTAGAAGCCCTTGATGCGCGAGCTCGGGATGCCGACCACAAACCCCACCGCCGCCGCGAACAGCCCGCCGGCCACCAGCGCCAGCGGCAGGGGCAGCCCGGGCACCCGCAGCAGGAAACCGTAGGTGGCGAAGGCCCCCACCGCCATGAAGCCGGCGGAACCCACCGAGGTCTGCCCCGTGTAGCCGGTGAGCAGGTTGAGCCCCAGGCCGGCCAGCGACAGCACCAGGAAGGGAATCAGGATGGCATTGAGCCAGTAGTCGCCGCCCAGCAGCGGCAGCAGCACGAAGGCCACGCCGAGCAGGGCCAGGAGACCCCACGGCTGGCGCCGCCCGACGATCTCGATGGGGGCGTGGTCGAAGGGCGCGGGAAGGCGGTGGATGGAAGCGCTCATGGAATCAGACTCTTTCGATGGCCCGCTCGCCGAAGAGGCCGGCGGGACGGACATAGAGGAAGGCCAGGGCCAGGAAGTAGGCAAACCAGGGC
>JAEUNU010000203.1 GCA_016789125.1 Zoogloea sp.
GCACCGACTGGCTGCGCGCGATCGGCTTCGAGCAGGGCCGCCTTTCTGCAGAGGATGGCGTCGTATTCGTCGTGCGCTCCGTGAAAGCCGACTATCTGCAGTCCGCCGTGCTCGACGACCTGCTGGAGGTCGTCACCACGATTGCCCGGCTCGGCCACGCCAGCGTGGTTTTCGCCCAGAAAATCCTGCGCGGCGACCAGGCCGTCTTCGACGCCCAGATCACCATCGCCTGCATCAACCTCACTTCGAAACGCGCAACCCCGATCCCACCCGCTGTCCGCGCACAGTTCGCAACCTTGGTTTAAACCGATGAACGTCACCGAAGACCTATCCATCCTGTCCCTGATCTCCAACGCGAGCCTGCTGGTCAAGCTCGTGATGGCGCTGCTCGGCACCGTTTCCTTCATGTCCTGGTACTGGATCTTCCGCAAGTGGTTCTCGATCCGCGAATCCAAGAAGAAGACCGACCTCTTCGAGCGCGACTTCTGGAGCGGCGGCGACCTCAACGCCCTGTACCAGAGTGCCGCCACCGGCCGCCACGAAGCCGCCGGCATGGAACGCATCTTCGAGGCCGGCTACCGGGAATTCGCCAAACTGCGCGGCAAGAGCCTCGACCACGGCGCCATCATGGACGGCGCCCGCCGCGCCATGCGCGCCACCTATCAACGCGAGGTGGACGACCTCGAAGCCCACCTGGCCTTTCTCGCCTCGGTCGGCTCGGTGTCGCCCTACGTCGGCCTGTTCGGCACCGTCTGGGGGATCATGAACGCCTTCCGCGGTCTCGCCAATGTGGGCTCGGCCACCCTCGCCCACGTGGCGCCGGGCATTGCCGAAGCCCTTGTCGCCACGGCCATCGGCCTCTTCGCGGCGATTCCGGCGGTGGTGGCCTACAACCGCTTCGCCCACGACATCGACCGCATCGCGATCCGCTTCGAGAGCTTCACCGAAGAATTCCTGAACATTCTCCAACGCCAGCTGCGTTGATCGGAGCCCTGCCGCAATGCGTCAACGCCGCCTGATGAACCAGATCAACGTCGTGCCTTACATCGACGTGATGCTGGTTCTGCTCGTCATATTCATGGTCTCCGCACCGATGATCCAGTCCGGCTCGGTGAATCTGCCCAGCGTCGATAAAGTCCCCGCGCCGCCCACCGACGCGATGATCGTCCAGGTCAAGGCCGACGGCGAGCTCGCCCTGCGCACCACCAGCAACGCCGCCGAGAAGGCCTTCAACCGCCGCGACCTGATCGCCGAGGTGCAGTCGGCCGTGGCCGCCAACCCGGGCCAGCCGGTCGTCATCGCCGCCGACAAGAGCGTCAAGTACGAGCTGGTGATGAACACCCTCAACGACCTGCGCAACGCCGGCGTCAACAAGGTTGGCCTGCAGACGCAGGTCGGCAAGCCCACCCGATGAACCCAGCACTGCCCGGCAACGATCGCGGCAAATGGGCCTCGGCGGCGCTCGCCGTCCTCGTCCATGTGATGCTCGGCCTGTTCCTGTTCTACGGCGTCCGCTGGCAGAACCGCCTGCCCGACCCGGTCGAGGTCGAGCTGGTGAGCCCGCCTCCACCCGCCGCCGCGCAGCTTGCCCCGCCGCCTCCGCCCGCGCCTCCGGCCCCCGCCCGCCCGGCGCCCCCGCCGCCCCGCCCCGAGCCCGACGACGAGCCCGAGCCGCCGCCCCGCAAGCAACCCGACATCGCCATCAAGGCCCCCGAGCCCAAGAAGCAGCCGCCCAAGCCGGTAAAGGAAGTCGTCAAGCCCGAGCCCAAGAAGCCCGAACCCCGGCCCGAGCCGAAGCACGAGCCCCGGAAGCCGGACCCCAAGCCCGAGCCGAAGAAGCCCGAACCCAGGCCGGAACCCAAAAAGCCCGAGCCCAAACCCGAGCCCCGGAAGCCCGATCCCCGCGAAACCGCCAAGGCTGAGGCACAGGCCCGGGCCGAGCAGGCGCGCCTCGACAAGATCAGGGCCGACAAGGAAGCGAAGGACGCCAAGGTCGCCGCCGAGCGCAGCCGCGCCCTCGAAGAGCGCCGGATGCGCGAGCTGATGGCCCGTGACAGCGAGAACGCCAAGCAGTCGGGCGAGATCCAGAAAGAGCTCGCCCGCATCGCCAACGAGAAGGCCAAGGCCTCCAACAGCCGCGCCCTTAAGGCCTACACCGACAAGATCGCCGCCAAGGTGCGGGGCAACATCATCCTGCCGCCCGGCGTCTCCGGCGACCCGGTGGCGCTGTTCTATGTCGACCAGCTGCCCGACGGCTCGGTGATCGAGGTGCGCCTCAAGCGCTCCACCGGCAACGCCCAGCTGGACGCCGCCATCGAACGCGCCATCCAGAAGTCCAGCCCGCTGCCCAAGCCCGACCGTTCCGAGCTGTTCCAGCGCACCCTCAATTTCGAATTCTACCCGCTCCGCGACTAACCCCTCTCCGAGCCCAAGCCCATGAACCCCATCCTGTCCATCCTGCGCAGCGCCCTGCCGGCCGGCGTCCTGGTGCTGGCGAGCACCTTCGCCCACGCCCAGCTGACCGTCGAGGTGAGCGGCGCCGGCAGCAACCGCGTACCGGTGGCCGTCGCCGCCTTCGAGGGCGAGAGCGCCCTGCCCCGCGCCGTCACCGACGTGGTCCGCGCCGACCTCGAACGCAGTGGCCTCTTCCGGCTGGTCGAACTCGGCCCCGTGCCGATGGGCGCCGACGCCCCCGACTACGCCCGTGTCCGCTCCCGCGGCGCCGACTCGGTCGCGGTGGGCACCATCTCGCCGGCCGGCGGCGGCCGCTACCAGGTGCTGGTACGCCTGATGGACGCCCCCAAGCAGGTCAGCCTGGGCAGCCAGGCCATGACCATGACGCCCAACCAGTACCGCACCACCGGGCACCGCATCGCCGACTTCATCTACGAAAAGCTCACCGGCGAGCCCGGCGTGTTCTCCACCCGCATCGCCTACGTGCTCAAGTCCGGCGCCCGCTACGAGCTGCAGATCGCCGACGCCGACGGCAGCAACGCACAAACCGCGCTGGCCTCCCGCGAGCCGATCATCTCGCCGGCCTGGTCGCCCGACGGCACCCGCCTGGCCTACGTCTCCTTCGAGGCCAAGAAGCCGGTGGTGTATGTGCACTCCCTGGCCAGCGGCCAGCGCAACGTGGCCGCCAACTTCAAGGGCTCCAACTCTGCCCCGGCCTGGTCGCCCGACGGCCGCCGGCTGGCCGTGGTGCTCACCAAGGACGGCCAGTCCCAGCTGTATTCCGTCAATGCCGACGGCTCCGGCGTGCAGCGCCTGGCCTCCTCGTCGGGCATCGACACCGAGCCCGCCTGGTCCTCCGACGGCATGATCTACTTCACCTCCGACCGGGGCGGCAGCCCGCAGATCTACCGCGTGCCGGCCGGCGGCGGCGAAGCCCAGCGGGTCACCTTCGAGGGCAGCTACAACGTCAGCCCGCGCCCCTCCCCCGACGGCAAGAGCCTGGTGTACGTCTCCCGCAACGGCGGGCGCTTCCAGGTGACGCTGCTCGACCTCGCCTCGCGCCAGACCCAGATCCTCACCGATTCGTCCAAGGACGAGTCGCCCAGCTTCGCCCCCAACGGCCGCATGGTCCTCTACGCCACCGAAGTCGGCGGGCGCGGAGTGCTCTCCGCCGTGTCGTCCGACGGTCGTGTCAAGCAGCGTCTGTCGGTACAATCGGGCGATGTACGCGAGCCGGCGTGGGGTCCGCAGCCGCGCAACTGAGGTCCAAGCCCCGTCCCGCATCCAAATCTTTAGCGACCACCCGGCCGCTCACGGAGTCAAACCATGAAGTACGCCCGCCTCACCCTGCCCCTCCTCGCCGCCGGCCTGCTGGCCGCCTGCAGCTCCGCCCCCAGCACCGATGGCCAGGGCGCCGCCGTGGAAGACCGTTCCAGCGCCTCGGCCTCCGGCGTCGGTGGCAGCGGTGTCACCACCGTCAACGCCGACGGCAAGCTCGCTGGTGCCGCCTACCCCGAGCTCAAGGACCCGAAAAACATCCTCTCCAAGCGTAGCGTGCTGTTCGACTACGACAGCTACGTGATCAAGGACCAATACCGCCCGCTGGTCGAAGCCCACGCCAAGTTCCTGGTGTCCCACCCGAAGGTCAAGATGCTGATCCAGGGCAACACCGACGAGCGCGGCAGCCGCGAATACAACCTGGCCCTCGGCCAGAAGCGCGCCGACGCCGTCAAGAAGGCCCTCGGCCTGCTCGGCGTCTCCGAAGGCCAGCTCGAATCCGTCAGCCTGGGCGAAGAGAAGCCCAGCTGCTCCGATTCCGGTGAAAGCTGCTGGGCCGCCAACCGCCGCGGCGACATGCTCTACTCGGGTGAATTCTGATGTTCCCCCGCCTTCTGTCCGCGCTGGTGGCCAGCCTGTTCGTCGGCCTTGCGGCCGGCCAGGCCCACGCCGGCCTGTTTGACGACGAAGAAGCCCGCCTGCGCATCAACGAGATGCGCAACGAGTTCAACGGCCGCGTCAGCAAGCTCGAAGCCGGCGCCCGCGCCCAGCTCGAGCTGGCCGACCAGATCGAACTCCTGAAGGCCGAGATCGCCCGCCTGCGCGGCGAGAACGAGGTCCTCAGCAACGACCTGGCCAACGCCGTCAAGCGGCAGAAGGATTTTTACGTGGATCTCGACAACCGCCTGCGCAAGCTCGAGCCCCACGCCGAAGCGGCCCAGGCCGCGGGGGCCCAGCCGGCCGCCGCGCCGGCCCAGGCCGCTGCCCCGGCTCCGGCGGCACCGCCGCCGGTGACCGCCGCCGACCCCGCCGCCGAGAGCCGCGACTACGAAGCCGCCCTCACCCAGCTGCGCGGCGGCAAGTACAAGGAAGCCGCCACCGGCTTCATCGGCTTCATCCGGCGGCACCCGGGCAGCAGCTTCCAGCCCAGCGCCCACTTCTGGGCCGCCAGCTCGCTCTACCAGCTGAAAGACAACGCCGGCGCCGCCGAGTACTACGCCAAGGTCGCCAACCAGTGGCCCGACGACAACCGCGCCCCCGACGCCCTGCTCGGCCTCGCCAGCGCCCAGCAGGCCCAGGGCGACGCCAAGGCCGCCACCCGCAGCCTCGAGCGCCTGGTCGCCAAGTACCCCAGCAGCTCCGCCGCGCAGATCGCCCGGCAGCGCCTCAAGAAGTAAGGCCCGGGCCGCCCCGCAGCATTTCTGCCGGGGCGGCGGCGCCATCCACGCACCCTCGACGCAGCACCCGCCATGAGCTCATCCGGCCGTTCCACCAGCCTACGCATCACCGAGATCTTCCATTCGCTGCAGGGGGAGACCTCGCGCAGCGGGCTGCCGACGGTCTTCGTCCGCCTCACCGGCTGCCCCCTGCGCTGCAGCTGGTGCGACACCGAATATTCCTTCACCGGCGGCACCACCCGCTCGCTCGACGACATCCTCGCCGAAGTCGCCGGCTACCACTGCCCCACCGTCTGCGTGACCGGTGGCGAGCCCCTCGCCCAGAAGGGCTGCCTGGCGCTGCTCACCGCCCTGTGCGACGCCGGCTACTCGGTATCCCTCGAGACCAGCGGCGCCCTCGACATCGCCGGCGTCGACCCGCGCGTCTCGCGCATCGTCGACCTCAAGGCCCCCGGCTCCGGCGAGGAAGCCCGCAACCTGCTCTCCAACATCCCGTTGCTCACCCTGCGCGACGAGCTCAAGCTGGTGCTCGCCAACGAGGCCGACTACGAGTGGGCCAAGGCACGGATCGCCGAATACCACCTCACCGAACGCTGCCCGGTGCTGATGGCTCCGGTGCAGGGCCAGCTCAAGCCCGCCGACCTGGCCGCCTGGATCCTCCGCGACCGGCTGCCGGTGCGCATGCAGGTGCAGCTGCACAAAGTCATCTGGGGCAACGAACCCGGGCGCTAGCCGCCCGAACGCCCGCGCGGCGCGGCCAGCCCCGCCGCGGGGGTTTCTTCAGACGCCGGACACCCGGGCGTCTATGCTTAGGAACGATCATGACCAAACCGCGCGCCCTCGTCCTGCTGTCGGGCGGGCTCGACTCGGCCACCTGCCTGGCCATCGCCCGCGACGCCGGCTTCGAAACCTACGCCCTGTCGGTCGAGTACGGCCAGCGCCACGCCGCCGAGCTCGCCGCCGCCAAGCGCGTGGCCGCCGCCCTCGGCGCCGTCGCCCACCGGGTCGCCCACGTGGACCTCGGCCAGTTCGGCGGCTCGGCCCTCACCGACCCGGCCCTCGCCGTGCCCACCGGCGGCACAGACGGCGGCATCCCGATCACCTACGTGCCGGCCCGCAACACCATCATGCTGTCGATCGCCATGGCCTGGGCCGAGGTGCTCGGCGCCCGCCACATCTACGTGGGCGTCAATGCCGTCGATTATTCCGGCTACCCCGACTGCCGGCCGGCCTTCATCGAAGCCTTCGAGACCATGGCCAACCTCGCCACCAAGGCCGGCATCGAGGGCCACCGCCTCACCATCCACGCACCGCTGATCGACCTCTCGAAGGCCCAGATCATCCAGCGCGGCACCGGGCTCGGCGTCGACTACGGCCTCACCGTATCCTGCTACCAAGCCGACGACGACGGGCGCGCCTGCGGTCTGTGCGACGCCTGCCGCCTCCGCCGGGCCGGCTTCGAGGCCGCCGGCCTGCCCGACCCCACGCCCTACCGCTGAACCCGGCGCACCATGATCGAGACGCCCCTCGCCCTGCCGACGATCGCCTGGATCGCCTTTTCCATCGGCGCCGTGTTCGGCGCGGCGGCCCAGCGCAGCAACTTCTGCACGATGGGCGCCGTCGCCGACATCCTGCTGATGGGCGACTGGACCCGCCTGCGCATGTGGGCGCTGGCCGCCGCGATCGCCATCGCCGGCACCACGTGGCTGCAGCTCGCCGGCCTCATCGACGTGCATGAATCCATCTACACCGCCCAGCGCCTGCTGTGGCTGTCGCACCTGGTGGGCGGCGGCCTCTTCGGCGTCGGCATGGTGCTGGCCTCCGGCTGCGGTGCCAAGACCCTCGTCCGCCTCGGCGGCGGCAACCTCAAGTCGCTAGTCGTGTTCGTCTTCCTGGGCCTCGCGGCCTACATGAGCCTGCGCGGGCTCTTCGCCGACGGGCGCCTGTGGCTCAACACCTTTGCCGTGCAGCTACCTACCCAGCAGGACCTGCCTGCCCTCGTCGCCGCCCGCTACGGCCTCGCCCCCGGCAGCGCCCTGCTCGCCTGCGCGGTGGTCGGCGCCGGCAGCCTCGGCCTGTTCGCCCTATCCAGCCGCGACAGCTGGCAGCCCGGCCCGCTCGTCGGCAGCGTCCTGATCGGCGCCACCGTCGTCGCCGGCTGGTATCTCAGCGGCCAGCTCGCCTTTATTGCCGAAGACCCGGAAACCCTCGCCCCGGCCTTCCTCGCCACCCACAGCGGGCGCATGGAATCCCTCAGCTTCGTCGCCCCCTATGCATACAGCCTCGAGCTGCTCATGCTGTGGACCGACGCCAGTCGCCACGTCAGCATCGGCATCGCCACCACCGCAGGCGTCGTGGCCGGCGCCCTCGCCGCCGCCCTCGCCAGCCGCAGCTTCCGCCTCGAAGGCTTCCGCGACACCCCCGACCTCATCCGCCACCTGGCCGGCGCCGCCCTGATGGGCTTCGGCGGCGTCACCGCCCTCGGCTGCACCATCGGCCAGGGCCTGAGCGGGCTGTCCACCCTGTCGCTGGGCGCCGTCCTCACCGTCGCCGGCATCATCGCCGGCGCCACGCTCACCCTCAAGATCCAGCTACGAGAAGCTTGACACCCGCGGGAAATCCGCTAGAATGCGCGCTTCGTTTTGATGGGTCGGTAGCTCAGTTGGTAGAGCAGCGGACTTTTAATCCGTTGGTCGCGAGTTCGAATCTCGCCCGACCTACCACAAAACGTTGGGTTGTTAGCTCAGTTGGTAGAGCAGCGGACTCTTAATCCGTAGGTCGAGTGTTCGAGCCACTCACAACCCACCAGGCACTCCAAAGCAAAGGCCACCTTCGGGTGGCCTTTGTCTTTTTCGAGCGGGCGTCGGAGCCGTACGCCCAGCCCTCCATCACTCCGGCAGCACGACCTCGAGAAAGATCTCGCCAGCCATCCACTGCGACAGCACCACGGAATGTCCATCAGAGTGAGTAGAGCCCTGCCGGCGATGGCATGCGGCGAACACCCCTGAACCAAGGACTTTTCAGTCGCCACACCGACATAGCACCGGACGCCCCGACACCCCAGCTTGTCGGCCGGTACAATCTCAGCTCAACCCAGCCCCTCCGGAGCCCCCATGCAAGTCGTCAAGAACAGCGTCGTCACCCTCAACTACCGCGTCACCAACCCCGCTGGAGAGGTGGTCGATGACGGCCAGGAGCCCCTGGTCTACCTCCACGGCGGTTACGACGACCTCTTTCCCAAGCTCGAGGAAGCCCTCGAAGGCAAGGCCATCAATGACAGCGTGAGCGTCCGGCTGCACGCCGACGAGGCATTCGGCGAATACGACGCCGAACTGGTGCAGACCGAATCCCTCGACAACCTGCCGGACGAAGTCGAGGTCGGCATGGAGCTCGAAGGCGCCCCCGCGGATGAAGCCGACGAGGACGAGGAGATCATCATCTACCGCGTCACCGAGATCGACGGCAACCAGGCCACGCTCGACGGCAACCACCCGCTGGCCGGCCAGGCCCTGATCTTCAACTGCACGGTCGCCGCCATCCGCCCGGCCAGCGCGGACGAGATCGCCAACGGCAGCGTCGACAGCGACGCCTGACAGCCTCCGCGACGCAGCAGCCCCGCCGCCGGGCGCCGCGCCCGTGCGGAGGCCACCGTGTGGAAAACCGCAGGTCAGGAAGCGCAAAGCGCGCTATACTGCAGTGCATCAAAGGCGGGCTGACCGTGCACGTCCAGCGCCACCTCGACACAAATTCCTGATTCTGGGGCCGCTACCAAGCCGCTCCAGCCTCTTCCGGGCCGCAGCCCGTCCTGTCACTCTCGGTCGCGCCATCCCGCGGCAAGCTTGATCCACGGCAGCGTGCCTCGCGGCACCCCGCCAGCGCCTCTTCATTTTCGCCTGCGAGACTGCTCGCCGGCACATCACCGGCCCGCCGATTTTCGCGCCGACATCCCATCGCGACCGCCACCAGGAACTGGCCGCGAAACCCCAGGCCCACCATGGCGGTGGCAGGCCGCGGCCGACGCGCTCCCTACACGGGGCGCCGCCGGCCCGCTCACCAGGAGCCCCATAATGGCCAAAGAAGAACTCATCGAAATGCAGGGCACGGTCACCGAAGTCCTGCCCGACGGTCGCTACCGCGTCACCCTCGAGAACGACCACACCCTGATCGCCTACGCCGGCGGCAAGCTCAAGAAGAACCACATCCGCATCATCGCCGGTGACGCGATCACCCTGGAAATGTCCACCTACGACTTCTCCAAGGGCCGCATCACCTTCCGGCACCTCCCGCCCCGCACCGGCGGCGCACCGGCCCGGCCCGCGTTCCAGCGCCGTCGCTGAACGCCTGCGCTGACCCGCCAGAAGCCCTTGCCGGAAACGCCAAGGGCTTTTTTACGGGCGGCGCACGGGCCACCCGCAGCAGCCATCCGGCCGCCACTCGGGACCACCGCACACTACAATATGCCGCTCCCCGCCCGAGCACGCCCCATGCGCCTTATCAAGCACCTTCTCCTCTGCTCCCTGCTGAGCCTTCCAGTGGCCGGCCCCCTCCACGCCACCGACAGCGCGCTGCAGCACTGGCTCGACGGCCCCCAGCGCAGCGAAGCCAACCGCGCCCGGGACGCCGCCCGCAAGCCCGCCGAGACCCTGGCCTTCTTCGGCCTCCGCCCCGAACTCACGGTGATCGAGATCTGGCCCAGCGTCGGCGCCTGGTGGTTCGAAGTCCTCGCCCCCTACCTGCGCGACAAGGGGCAATACATCGCCGCCCTCCACGCCGGCGCCCACAACCCGCCCGCCGCCCGGGCCGAACACGAAGCCATCGAGGGGCGCATCGCCCGCCAGCCGGCGCTCTACGGCAAGGTCCGCATCGCCCACAGCCCCGGCCTGCCGGATGGCGTGGAGACAGCCTCCGCCGACCTGTTGCTGACCTTCATGAACCTGCACAACTGGATCACCGACGGCAACGCCGACGAGGTGATCCAGGAGTTCCACCGGGTCCTCAAGCCCGGTGGCGTGCTCGGCGTGGTTGACCACCGCGCAGACCCCGGCCGCCCCGCCGTCGAACAGCTCAAAGCCGGCTACCTGCGCGAGGACGAGGTGATCGCCCTCATCGAGAAGGCCGGCTTCCGGCTCGTCGCCCGCGCCGAGATCGCCGCCAACCCCCGCGACACCAAGGACCACCCCCTGGGCGTGTGGACGCTTCCACCCAGTCTGCGCCTCAAGGAGCTCGACCGTGAGCGCTACCTGAAGATCGGCGAGAGCGACAAGTTCACCCTCAAATTTGTAAAAATCGCCCCCTGATGCGCCACCCGGGCGAAAATCTTCCCCCCGCGCAGCCGCTTCCCCTTGACTTGCGGCGCCGGCTCGCCGAAAATGCGCGCCGGCATGTGCTTGTGGCCACCTAGAAGCCCTCCTGCAGCAACCGGAGCCCTTCGAAAGCCACCCAGATTTCAAGACTTGGGCCGACACGCGTCGGCCTAATGTTTTTCGATCCGAGCAACAGCTTTACGCCATAGTTGCTTCACCGGATTAGACAACCGTTGTCGCTCATGTAGCTCAGTGGCAGAGCACTCCCTTGGTAAGGGAGAGGTCGGCAGTTCAATCCTGCCCATGAGCACCACTTTCCGACACGCCTGCGCTGGCGCGCAGACGCCACGAAACATGGCCCACCCAAGCGGTGGCGGGCCAAGGCCGGACCCCTCCCGATCAGCCCCGGGACATCGCGGCCACCCTCAAGGAGCCCGAAGATGGCCAAGGAAGAACTCATCGAAATGCACGGCAGCGTGACCGAAGTGCTGCCCGACGGCCGCTACCGCGTCACCCTCGAGAACGGTCACAACCTGATCGCCTACGCAGGCGGCAAGCTCAAGAAGAACCACATCCGCATCATCGCCGGCGACGAGGTCACCCTCGAGATGTCCCCCTACGATCTCACCAAGGGCCGCATCACCTTCCGTCACCTGCCCGCCAAGTCGGGCAACATGCCGCCGCCGCCCGCCCGCCGCTACTGAGCCGGGCGCACTGCCGGCGAGGCTCGCCGGACCGCGAGCATCCCGATCAGACATGAGGCCCTTGCCATCGGCAAGGGCCTTTGCTTTTGACGCGTCCCCATGCCCTCCGAGACACGCCAGTTACTGTTTCTGCTGACCCTGGCGGCCTTCGCCAGCTCGGCCTCGTTTCGCGTCTGCGACCCGATGCTGCCCGGGCTGGCCGGGGAATTCTCTGCATCCACCACCGGAGTGGCCCTGATCATCACCGGCTTCACGGTCGCCTACGGCGCGATGCAGCTGATCTACGGCCCCCTGGGCGAACGCTTCGAGCGCTTCCGCATCATCACCCGGGCCACCGCCCTGTGCTCCATCGGCAGCCTCGGCGCCGCACTGGCCCCCAGCCTGGAGATGCTCACCGCCTGCCGCATCCTGACCGGCGTGGCCGCGGCCGGCATCATCCCGATGTCCCTGGCGACGGTTTCGCG
>JAEUNU010000212.1 GCA_016789125.1 Zoogloea sp.
GACGTCTCATGCACCGTCTTCCTCGCCGACCCGGCCGAATACGACGGCGGCGAGCTCCTCGTCCAGGACACCTACGGCGCCCGCGGCGTCAAGCTGCCCGCCGGCCACGCCGTGCTCTACCCCGGCACCAGCATCCACGAGGTCACCCCCGTCACCCGCGGCCACCGCCTCGCCTGCTTCTTCTGGGTCGAGAGCATGGTGCGCAGCGACGAGCAGCGCCGCCTGCTCTTCGACCTCGACATGGCCATCCTGAAGCTGCGCGAGAAACACGGCGAAACCGCCGAAGCCGTCGCCCTCACCGGCACCTATCACAACCTCCTCCGCATGTGGGCCGATACATGAGTCAGATTCCGCCGGGCGTGGTCACCCTCGCAGACCACGAAACCCACGCCGCCGGCGTCCTCGACACCAACGCCTGGGCCTACTTCGCCGGCGGCGCCGCCGACGAAACCACCCTCCAGCACAACCAGGACGCCTGGCGTGCCCTGCTGCTGCAGCCCCGGGTGCTGCGCCTGCTTGCCGGTGGCCACACCCGGCTCGAGCTCCTCGGCCGCACGCTCGCCCACCCCATCCTGCTCGCCCCGGTGGCCTACCAGCGCATGGCCCACCCCGACGGCGAGCTCGCCACCGCGCTGGCCGCCTCCGCCCAGGGTGCCGGCCTGGTGCTCAGCACCCAGGCCCGCCTGCCCCTCGAAGCCATCGCCCGGGCCGTGCGCGACGACGCCGATCGCGGCCCCCTGTGGTTTCAGCTCTACCTGCAGCACGACCGCGGCTTCAACCTCGAACTCATCCGCCGCGCCGAAGACGCTGGCTACGAAGCCCTCGTCCTCACCGTAGACGCCCCCTGCCACGGCGCCCGCGACCGCGAGCGGCGCGCCGGCTTCCGCCTGCCGCCGGGCATCTCGGCGGTCAACCTGGCCGGCCTTCCACCCCACCCCGACCCGCAACTCGCCCCCGGCCAGAGCGCCCTCTTCGACGCCCTGCTGGGCGGCGCCCCCACCTGGGACGACATCGCCTGGCTGCAGGCCAACACCCGCCTGCCGGTGATCCTGAAGGGCATCCTCCACCCCGACGACGCCCGCGAGGCAGCCCTGCTGCAAGTGGGCGGCCTCATCGTCTCCAACCACGGCGGGCGCACCCTCGACACCACGCTGCCCACCGCCGCGGCCCTGCCGGCCATCGCCGACGCCCTGGGCGGCAGCCTGCCGGTGCTGGTGGATGGCGGCATCCGCCGCGGCACCGACGTGCTCAAGGCCCTCGCCCTGGGTGCCAGCGCGGTGCTGGTCGGCCGGCCCTACATCTTCGGGCTGGCCAATGCCGGCGCGCTGGGCGTCGCCCACGTCATCCGCCTGCTGCGGGACGAGCTGGAGATCGCCATGGCCCTGTGCGGCTGCCGTACGCTCGCCGACATCACCCCACGCCTCCTCGCCGGCCGGGCCTGATCCCCACCGGGCAGGCGATCGCCCGCGGGTGATCGGGAACGGCTATATTTGTGACAAACATCACAGATCCGGAGCCCGCCCGTCATGAAGAAAACCCTCTCCACCCTCGCCGCCTCCGTGCTGCTCGGACTCACCGGCGGCACCGCCCACGCCGCCCCCAGGCTGGAGCTTCTGGTGCCGGCCTATTTTTACCCGGCCGGCAGCGGCAGCGACTACTGGCAGGCCCTCGACGCCGCCGCCGGCCAGGTCGGCATCACCGCCATCGTCAATGTAAACAGCGGTCCCGGCGACGCCCTCGACCCCAACTACCTGGCGGCGGTCCAATCCCTGCGCGCCGCTGGCGGGCGGGTGCTGGGCTATGTGCACACCTCGTGGGGCGGGCGCGACGCCGCCGTCGAGCAGGCCGACGTGGACGCCTACCTGGCCCGCTATCCCCTCGACGGCTTCTTCATCGACGAGATGGCCACCGACGCCGCCAACCTCGCCCACTACACCAGCCTCTACGCCTACATCAAGGGCAAGGGCGCCGGCCTCACCGTGCTCGGCAACCCTGGCACGCCCGCCGACCCGGCCTACCTCGGCGCCCCCGCCGCAGACATCCTGATCAGCTTCGAAGGCTACGCCACCGACTACGCCCAGCTCCCGGCGGGCTACTTCGACCCGGCCTTCGCCGGCCGCCTGGCCAGCATCGTCCATGGCGCCAGCGCTGCCCAGATGGAAGCCTTCATCGCCGACGCTGCCCCCCTCGGCCTGGCGATGATCTACGTCACCGACGACCCGATGCCCACCCCCTACGACATCCTGCCAAGTTACTGGCAGCATGAGGTCGACCGGGCCGCCGCCGTCCCGGCCCCCGGCGCCCTGGCCCTCACCGGCGCGGGCGCCCTCGCCTGGCTCGCCGGCCGGCGGCCCCGCCGCAAGGCCTGACCGGCACGCGGGCGTGGATGGCGGCGGATGCCCTCCAGCGCCCGCCTGCACAGGGCCTGCAGCACCGCCATCGACGCCGGCCCTTCCCCGCCTTCGCCAGCCGTGGCGCTCGTTTCGGCCCCATCCAGCCCTAAAGTTTTCCGGCACCCGAACGATAACTCGCCATCACCAACGAATGTGCGAGAGGCTCGCGTGCCTGTTCTGGTGCTGAATCTCCTCCGGCGGCTGACCACCCTTTTATTGCTCGCCCTGGCCTGGGCGCTGGCGTCTGGGCCTGCCCACGCGGCGGAGCCCTCCGTGGCCCTCATCTACGCCAAGGACGCTCCCCTCGCCGAGCTCCACGCCTTCGACATCGCGGTGGTCGACCCCGACCACGGCTTCGACCCCCACAGCTACCGCGGCCCCAAGGACACGGCCACCAGCGAGCTCTTCGCCTACGTCAGCATCGGTGAGATCCACGCCTCGCGCAGCTGGGCCACCCGGGTGCCTGCCAGCTGGCGCATCGCCACCAACGCAGCCTGGGCCTCCTCGGTCATCGACCAGGCCGCTCCCGGCTGGGCCGAGTTCGTCGCCGACACCATCGTTGCCCCCCTGTGGGACAAGGGCTACCGCGGCCTCTTCCTCGACACCCTCGACTCCTACCGCCTTGCCAGCGGCGCCGACATGGCCGCCCAGCAGGCCGGCATCGTACGCACCCTGCGCCACCTGCGGGCCCGCTTCCCGGGCATCCGACTGATCCTCAACCGCGGCTTCGAGTTCCTGCCCCAGCTGCGGGGCGAGGTGTACGCCGTGGCGGCAGAATCCCTCTACCGCGGCTGGAACGCCGGCACCAACCGCTACCAGGAAGTCTCCGAGGCCGACCGCAGCTGGCTGCGCGGCCAACTCAAGCGGGCGCGGGACGAGTTCGGCCTGCCCGCCATCGCCATCGACTACGTACCGCCCCAGCAGCGCCAACTGGCCCGCGAGACCGCCCGCCGCATCAAGGCCGACGGCTTCATCCCGTGGGTCGCCGACGGCGCCCTCGCCACCCTCGGCATCGGCAGCGTCGAGGTCATCCCGCGCCGGGTGATGGTCCTCCACGACGGCCGCGAGGTTCCGCAGCTCAACTACGCCAACGCCCACCGCTTCCTCGAGATGCCCCTCAACCACCTGGGCTATATGGTGGATTACGTCGACGTCAACAGCCCGCTCCCGGCCACCGTTGACGGCCGCTACGCCGCCGTTGTCACCTGGTTCGGCGGCGAGCTGCTGCCGGCCGCCCGGCTCCGGCTCGCCCCCTGGCTCGCCGCACGCATCGGCGAAGGCATGCGCATCGCCATGCTCGGCGACCTCGGCCACCTGCGCACCCCCGGGCTGGCCGAGAACACCGGGCTCAAGCTGATGCCTGCCTCCCGGGGCGCAGTGCACATCGTCCACCGCGGCCCGGCCGTCGGCTTCGAGCTCGAGGCGATCCCCGGCCCGCCGGTCACGCCCCTCGTCGGCGAAGGCGAAGGCTTCACCCCCTGGCTCAGCCTCAAGGACAGCGCCGGCCAGCGCTTCGACCCGGTGCTCATCACCCCCTGGGGCGGCCTCCTGCCCGGCCGCTACGCCGTGGTCGAGATGCCCGGCGGCATCGAGCAGACGCGCTGGGTCACCGACCCCTTCGCCTTCCTGCAGGCGGCCCTGGCCCTGCCCCTGCTGCCGGCCCCCGACACCACCACCGAAACCGGCCGGCGGCTGTTCTTCGCCCACATCGACGGTGACGGCTTCCCGTCCCGCGCCGAGCTCCCCGGCCTGCCCCTCGGGGCCGAAGTCCTGCTCACCGAGGTGCTCACCCGCTACAAGCTGCCCCACGCGATGTCGGTGATCGAGGCCGAGGTCGCCCCCCACGGCCTCTACCCCCGCGAGGCACCGGCGATGGAAGCGGCCGCGCGACGCATCTTCGCGCTCCCCAACGTCGAGATCGCCACCCACACCTACACCCACCCCTTCTTCTGGATCGACGTCGACAAGGGCCGCGCCAGCACCGCCGCCCAAGGCTACACCCTGGCCCCGCCGGGCTACACCCCCAACCTCGAGCGCGAGATCGTCGGCTCCACCGAGTACATCCGCCAGCGCCTGGCCCCGGCCGGCAAGCCGGTGCGCCTGCTGCTGTGGTCGGGCAACGCCGCCCCCACGCTGCGGGCGCTCGAGGTCGCCGAAGGCGCCGGCCTGCTCACCATGAACGGCGGCAATACCATCGCCTCCCGCACCTACCCCAGCCTCACCGCCGTCGGGCCGCTGGGCATCCGCCTGGGCGAGCACTTCCAGGCCTACGCGCCGATCATGAACGAGAACGTGTTCACCAATCTGTGGACCGGGCCCTTCTACGGCTTCGAGCGGGTCATCGAGACCTTCCGTTTCACCGGCTCGCCACGCCGGATCAAGCCCATCGACATCTACTACCACACCTACTCGGCCACCAAGCGGGCCTCCCTCAACGCCCTCCACAAAGTGTACGCCTGGGCCCTCGCCCAGCCGATCCACCCGGTGTTCCCTTCCGAGTTCGTCGAAAAGGCCAACAACTTCAACACCCTGGTGCTGGCCCGCCCGATCGACCGCGACAGCATCGTGGTACGCAACGCTACCCACCTGCGCACCCTGCGCGTGCCGCCCCAGCTCGGCCTGCCCAACCTCGCCACCGGCAGCGGCGTGGCCGGCTGGCTGAAAGGCGAAGAAGGGCATTACCTGCACCTCGCCGGCAGCACGGCCGAGCTCCGCCTCACCCTCACCCCTCCGGCGCTGCCCATGCTCGCCTCGGCCAACGCCCGGCTGGCCGCCTGGGCCCGGAGCAGCGGCAGCCTTCGCTTCCGCCTCGCCGGGCATGCCCCCCTCGAATTCAGCCTGGCCAACGCGGCCGGCTGCACCCTGATCACGGCCGGCAGCCCGCTGGCCCCCAGCGGCAGCGACAAGCACCTCACCCACTATCGAACCTCCCATGCGGCAGCGGACTTCGATCTTCGATGCCCTAGGCAATAGCGCGCGCCCGCGCGTTCTTGCCCCCCGAGGCCTGGCCGTGTTCACGGTCGTGGTGGCGGTCGTCTTCGCCCTGATGGTGCCCAACCCCACCCTGGAGCGCCGCGCCATCGAATCCCGCCGGGGCGACCTGCTCACCGTCGCCTACCTCGCCAACCTCCTGCGCACCGACCCTGACGACCCGGCCCTGCGCTTCGCCCTGGCCCGCCAGCAGCTCGCCCGCAACGAGATCCAGGCCGCCCGCGCCACCCTGCGCCCGCTCCTCGACAGCCCCGACCCGCAGCTGCGCGCCGACTCCCACTGGCGCGACTGGCTCAGCTACCGGGAAGCCTGGGCCCGCCTCCCCGACGACTCGCCGCTACGGCCGGGGCTGCACAAGGCCATGCTCCAGCGCCTCCACGAGCTCGCCGCCGAAACCTGGCCCGAAGACATGCAGGTGCGCATCGCCGCCGATGCCTTCGCCCTCGGCGAGCGCGAACTCGGCAGCCAGACCATCAAGGCCCTCGCCCGGCGCGCCGGCACCGCCTTCGACGCCGGCTGGTACGCCGAATCCGCCCGCAGCGTGCTCGAAGCCGGTGACTACCGCGGCGCCGCCGAGCTCTACCTGGTAGCCCGCAAGCGCGCCACCGGCCTCGCCGCCCGGCGCAGCCACTACCTCGCCGCTCTGCACACCCTGCAGGCCGGCAACCTCCTCGACGAAGCCGTCGCCACCGCCGAGCGCGAGCTCGGCGACCTCGCCGACGACACCGAAACCCTTTACGCCGTGGTCGTGCTGGCCCGCGCCTGCGGCCGCCCCGACGTGGCCGACCGCCTCGCCCGCCGCATGATCCGCCTCTCGCTGCGCGACCAGCTGCACCGCTGGCAGCTCGCCGGGGCCGGCCTCGACTGCGCCATCCGGCCCACCGCCGCCACCGCCCCGGCCGGCGCCCCCGGGCTGGCCTTCGACGAGCGCATCTACAGCCTCGCCTTCGACGCCTTCCTCGGCAACCGCAACCTCGCCGACGCCTACCGGGTGGCCGAATCAGCGGTGCGCCAGCGCCCCGACGACCTCGCCTGGCGCGAACGCCTCGCCCAGGTCGCCGAATGGCACGGCCAGCCCCGGGTGGCCCTCGACCAATGGCTCGTGCTGGCCCGCCGCGATGGCCGCCGCGAAGCCTGGGAAGCCGTGCTGCGCCTCGCCCCCGGCCTCACCGACGACGAAGCCCTGGTGGCCGCCCTCGAATGGGACGCCCGCCGCCAGAGCCCCGACCCGGCCCGCCTCGCCGCCGTCGTCGCCACCTACGAGCGCCTCGGCCGCGTCGACGAAGCCCTCGCCTTCCTCAAGGCCCGCGCCGGCGACAAGGCCCCCGCCGAAGTGCTCGAAGCCCTCGAACAGCTCGCCGAACGGGCCGGCGAGATCGACCTCGCCATCGCCACCCTCGGCCGCCTCGAAGCCCGCCTTGGCCCCGACCCGCGGCGGGCCGAGCGGGTCGTCGCCCTCCTGATGCGCGAAGGCCGCGGCCGCGAAGCCTTCGCCGCCCTCGACCGTGCCCGCCCCCGCGCAGCGCCCGACGACAAGGCCTTCTGGCGGCTCCACGCCGACCTCGCCGCCTTCATCGAGGACAAGCCCGCCGCCCAGCGCAGCTACGGCCGGATCGTCGATTTCGACGACGCCACCGAAATCGAATTCACCCGCTACCTCGAACTCGTCCGCGAGGCCGACCCCACCGCCGCCGGCCCGGTAGCCGAACGCGCCTGGCAGCGCTTTGGCCAGACCGCGCAGCTCAAGCGCGTGCTCGACCTCTACGCCGAAGCTGGCCGCGAAGCCGACATCGCCCGCGTGCTGGCCCGGCTCACCCCCGCCCAGCGCCGCGACGCCGAGCAGGACGCCCGCTTCCTCGCCCAGCGCGGCCGCCACCACCAGCTCGCCGGCCGTCGCGCCGCCGCCCGCGCCGACTATCAGCAGGCCCTCGCCCTCCAGCCCCGGGCCGAAGGCGTGCGCGAAGCCCTGCTGTGGATGCTCATCGACGGCAACGACGCCCCCACCCTGCGCAGCCTACTGGCCCGCCACGAAGACGCCTGGGCCGAGGATGACGCCCTCCACGACGCCCTGGCCGCCGCCTGGCAGGCGCTGTCGCGCCCCCAGCGCGCCCTCGACCGCTACTACACGCCGCGCCTGCGCGAGCACCGGGGCGACTTTCTGTGGATGCTCGGCTACGCCGACGCGCTGGAACAGAACGGTGACACCGACCGCGCCTGGCGCCTGCGCGCCGCCCTGCTTCAGCAGGCCCAGCGCGAGCGCCCGGCCGACGCCGAACCCACCACCGGGCAGCTTGAGCAGGCCCGTCGCCTGGCCCGCCTGCGCCTCGTGCGCAGCCAGAACCCCGGCGACCCGTCCCACGCCATCCTCCGCGAAATCCTCCGCCTCGACCGCGCGCCCGGCGCGCCCCTCAGCCCGGCGGCCCGCGAGCTGGTGCTGGCGTGGTTCATCGACCAGGGCCAGCCTGAAGGCGTGCGCGGCTTCCTTTGGCACCAGTACGGCCGCAATCTGGCGCGCCCCCTGTGGGCCGAGACCAGCGCCGCCCTCGGCAGCGCCGACCCCCGCGAGGCCGGCCGCCTGCTCGAAGCCTGGGACGAACGCCTGCCCCGTTACGATCGCGTCAACCTCGCCCGCCTGGCCGGCACGCCGGCCATCGCCGCCACCGCCGCCTTCGAGGCGATGGACCTCCAGCGCGACGACGAGACCAGCCACCTGCGGCTCACCGAGGTCATGCTCGACCAGGCCGACCGGGCCGACCTCGACCTTGCAATGCGCCAGCTCGGCTCCATCGACGAGAGCTTCGCCGGCGCCCGCCTCGACATCGGCCTCGCCCCCCGGCTGCGCCTCGCCGTCGAGCTCGGCCGGGTGTCGCGCCAGATCATCGACCGCAACTACTTCAGCGCCCTGCCGGGCCTCGAGGCCCTCGCCGTGGCCCGTCTCGACTGGATTCACGACGACGGCAGCACCCGCCTCGCCATCGGCCGGCGCGAAAGCTACGCCGGCTACACGCCTATCCTCGTCGAGCGCGAACAGCGCATCAACCGTCAGCTCAGCCTCACCGTCACCGTCGGCCGTGACCAGCCCGCCACCGAAAACGCCGCCCTGCGCGTCGCCGGCCTGCGCCAGCAAGCAGGCCTCGGCCTCACGCTGCGCCTCAGCGGGCGCGACCAGCTCAACCTGCGCTTCGACGACTACCGCTACAGCGCCCAGAACGGCCTGCCCATCGGCCGCGCCCGCCAGACCCAGCTCGAATACGCCCACGCCTTCCGCAGCGAACTGTCTGACCTCATCGGCAGCGCCTTCGCCAGCAACTATGATTTCGAAGGCGGGGTCGACACCACCGACCCCCGCGCCATCGAGATCAAGCAGCGCCTGTTCGCCACCACCCCGGTCGACGCCGCGGCGCTGGCGCCCTCCAGCTTCAGCCTGTATGGCCTGCGTCTCAGCACCAACACCCGCCACATCACCGACTACACCCGGGCGCTGCGGCCCTTCGGCTCGGTGGGCCTGCTCCACAACAGCGTGG
Organism: Zoogloea sp.; assembly: GCA_016789125.1. Taxonomy (GTDB): domain Bacteria; phylum Pseudomonadota; class Gammaproteobacteria; order Burkholderiales; family Rhodocyclaceae; genus Zoogloea. Next base: position 8,909 of record JAEUNU010000212.1, read on the forward strand.
TCGGCGCCGGCTACGACTACAGCCTGGGCCTGGCCGGCAGCGTGCTGGGCAACGACCACCTCTCCGCGATGCTGCGCGAGGATAAGGGCGGCACCGGCACCTACGCCAAGACCCGCCAGTTCGCGCTGCATTACCGCTTCTTCTTCTGACACCCACGAGGCCGACACCATGACACGCCTGCCCGCCAAAACCTTCACCCGCCTCCTCGCCCCCGCGGTCGCCGCGCTGCTGTCGGCCTGCGCGGTGGTCGACCGCGCCCCCGCCCCCAAGCTCGAAGCCGGCGCCCGCTGGGTCGTGCTGCCCTTCGCCAACGCCACCGAAACCCCCTTCGCCGGCCAACGCGCCGAGGCCATCAGCGAAGGCCTGCTGCGCACCCTCGGCGTAGCCGACGTGCAGCGCTACCCGGCCCAGCTCGCCAGCGACAACCTCTTCGAAACCGGCGCCCCCAAGGACGCCGACAAAGCCCTCGAATGGGCCCGCAGCCAGAACGCCCGCTACGCCGTCACCGGCACCGTCGACGAATGGCGCTACAAGGTGGGCGTGGATGGCGAACCCGCTGTGGGCGTGGCCCTGTCGGTGGTCGATGTGGCCAGCGGGCGCACCGTGTGGAGCGGCGTCGGCGCCAAGAGCGGCTGGAGCCGCGACGCGCTGTCGGCGGTGGCCCAGAAGCTCCTCAAGTCGCTGCTGGAGCCGGCCGTCCGCCCCTGAGCCCTGCAACCCTAGAAACGCCATGAAGATCCTGCCCTACCTCACCCCCGCCGGAGCCCCGGCGGCGGCGGCCATCACCGAAGTGCTGGCGGTGCCGCTGCTGGTGCTGGCGCTGTGCGTGTGGGCCAACCCGGCCGACCCCTTCTTCACCCACGGCCCCTTCCCGTGGGTCGCCCTCGGCCCGGTGGTGGTGGCCCTGCGCTACGGCGCGCTGGCCGGCATCCTGGCAGCGCTGGTGGTGCTGGCCGGCTGGTTCGGGCTGGCCCGGCAAGGCCTGATCGGCACCACCATCCCGCAGGACGAGTTCCTCGGCGCGCTGGTGCTGGTGATGATCTGCGGCGAGTTCGGCTCGCTATGGAGCAACCGGGTGCGTCGCGCCGAGACCATGCAGCGCTACATCGCCCAGCGCCTCGACCACCTCACCCACCAGCACTACCTGCTGCGCCTGTCCCACGACCGCCTCGAGCAGGACCTCATCTCGCGCCCGGTATCGATGCGCGACGCCCTGCTCAACCTGCGCCGCATCACCAGCCACGGCATGGTGGCCGACGCGGCCGCGCTGCCCGCCGCCGGCGAGCTGCTGCGGCTCCTGTCCCAGTACTGCCAGATCGAATGCGCGGCCGTGTATCGCATGGAAGGCGACAACATCCGCCGCAGCGCCGACCACACCCTCGGCACCCCCTTCGAGCTCAACACCACCGACCCGCTGATCAGCTTCGCCCTCGAGCGACGCGAGCTCTCCCACGTGGCGCTCGACGAGGTCGAGCAGCGCGGCCGCTCGCGCTACCTGGTGGTAGTGCCCCTGAAAGACGCTGTCGGCACCCTGCAGGCCCTGCTGGTGGTCGAGCGCATGCCCTTCTTCGCGCTCCACGAGGAAACCCTGCAGATGCTCAACCTGCTGCTCGGCTACTACGCCGACAGCCTCAACGCCGCGCGCATCGCCGAGCCCATCCTGCGCGCGGTGCCGGCCTGCCCGCCGGCCTTCGCCTTCGAGCTGATGCGGGTGTGGCACATCCGCCAGACCTCCGGTGTGCGCAGCGCCCTGGTGGCCCTCGAGTTCCGCAGCCAGCCAGGGTTCGACGATCTGGCACTGCAGATCGAGCGCCTGCAGCGTGCCCTCGACTCGGTGTGGGCCTGCGACTCGGCCCACGGCCGGGTGCTGCTCACCCTGATGCCCCTGGCCGGCGAGAGCGCCGCCCAGGGCTACGCCAACCGGGTCGAAGGGTGGATCGCCCAGAACCGCGGCGCCACACTCGAAGAGGCCGGCGTCACCACCCGGGTGGTGCTGCTCGACCAGCTACCCCCCGCCGACCTCCTCCACACCCTGCTCCAGCAATGCCATGTTCCAGCCGAAACTCGGACTGAGCGCCCTCGCGCTTGAGACCGGCGCCTGGGTCCAGCTCGCCGCCGGCGAGACCAGCGACGCGGCGCTGCTGCTCTACCTCACCAGCCACGGCGGCGCCAGCGCGCTGCTGGCGCTCCTCGTCTGGTCGCTGCTGCCCAAGGCCCTCGCGACCCCGCGCCTGCCGGTGCTCGGGCTGATCTGGAGCGTCAGCTTCTTCATCCCGATCTTCGGCTTCTGCGGGGTGATCCTGGCCATCTTCGCGCTGCCGCTGCTGCCGCGGCGCCGCGGCACGCTCGACTTTCGCGCCGTGCCGCTGCCCGCCCTCGACCCCCACGAGAAGCAGGACGTCACCAGCTTCCGCCAGGCCGGCGTGCGCCAGTTCCTCAAGAACGACCGCGCCCCGGTGGCCCAGCGCCTGCGCGCGGTGGTGGCGCTGGGCAACGCCCCCAGCGCGGTGTCCAACCCCATGCTGCGGGAACTCCTCAACGACGCCACCGAAGACCTGCGCCTGCTCGCCTACGGCATGCTCGACACCCGCGAGAAGAAGATCAACGCCGCCATCCACGCCGAGCGCGGCCAGTACGCCGCCGCCACCAACGACACCGAGCGCCTGCTCGCCGCCCGGCGCCTGGCCGGCCTGTACTGGGAGCTGATCTACCAGGGCCTGGTGCAGGGCGACCTCATGGAGCACGCCGCCCACGAAGGCTTCAAATACATGAGCGAGGTGATGGCCGCCGAGCCCACCAACGCCGGCGTGGCCCTGCAGTTCGGCCGCCTGCTGCACCACATGGGCCGTCACGACGAGGCCGAGGCCGCCTACCGCGGCGCCCGCGTGCTGGGCCTGCCGGCGCCGCGGGTCGAGCCCTACCGGGCCGAGCTGGCCTTCCTGCGCCGCGACTTCGACGAAGTCCGCGACATCATCGAACACCTCGACAACTGGCAGGGCCTGTCGCGCCTGCAGCCAGTGGTCCGCCTGTGGAGCCGCAAGGCCCGCGACACGCAAACGAGCGCCACGCCATGAGCACCGACGACTTCCCCAAGGCCACTAGCGCCGACGTGGCCCTGCTGCTGGAGGGCACCTTCCCCTACGTGTCGGGGGGCGTGTCGAGCTGGGTTAACCAGATCATCCGGGCCTTCCCCGACATCCGCTTCGCCATCGTGTTCCTGGGCAGCCGGCGCTCCGACTACGGCGCCCCCAAGTACGCCATCCCGGCCAACGTGGTGCATGTCGAGACCCACTTCCTGCACGACGACATCGTCAAGGTCGAGCCCCACGCCAAGCCCACCCCACGCAGGGGCGATGCCGGCGCCTACGCCGACGTGGCCAAGCTCCACGACGGCTTCAAGGGCAACCCGGGCGGGCTCGAGGCCTTCGCCCGCATCGCCCGCGAGCTGCAGCCCGGCGGCCGGCTGACGGTGGATGACTTCCTGCACTCCGAAGCCTCCTGGGAGATGATCGCCGAGCGCTACCGCCACTACTGCACCGACCCCAGCTTTGTGGATTACTTCTGGACGGTGCGCATCATGCACCAGCCCCTGTGGCTGCTCGGCAAGGTGGCCCGCGACCTGATCCCGGTGAAGGCGGTGCACAGCATCTCGACGGGCTACGCGGGTTTTCTGGGGGCGCTCATCGCCCGCTCGCGGGGCATCCCGCTGGTGCTGTCCGAGCATGGCATCTACACCAAGGAGCGCAAGATCGACCTCTACCAGAACGAGTGGATCCGCGACAACCGCAACGTCTTCCAGAAAGACCCGGCCGACCTCTCCTACTTCCGGCAGATGTGGATCCGCTTCTTCGAATGGCTGGGCCGCCTCACCTACGACGCCGCCGACCCCATCATCGCCCTCTACGAGGCCAACCGCCTGCGCCAGGTGGCCGACGGCGCGCTGGCCGAGCGCACCTTCTGCATCCCCAACGGCATCTCCCTCGAACGCCTCTCGCCGCTGCGCGACAAGCAGCCCGCCAGCCCGCCGCCGGTGCTGTGCCTGATCGGCCGGGTGGTGCCGATCAAGGACATCAAGACCTTCATCCGCGCCATGCGCCGGGTAGTCAACCTGATGCCCGAGGCCGAAGGCTGGATCGCCGGCCCCGAGGACGAAGACCCCGGCTACGCCGAGGAATGCCGCAACCTCACCGAGAGCCTCGGCCTCACCGACAAGGTGAGGTTTCTGGGCTTCCAGCGCATCGACGAGATCCTGCCCAAGGTCGGCGCGCTGATCTTGTCGTCGATCTCCGAGGCCCTGCCGCTGGTGGTGCTCGAGGGCTACGCCGCCGGCGTGCCGTCGATCTCCACCGACGTCGGCTCGTGCCGGCAGCTGATCTACGGCTTCGGGCCCGAGGACGAAGCCCTCGGCGCCGCCGGCCGCATCGTCGGCATCGCCGACCCGGCGGCGCTGGCCGACGCCGCCGTCGAGCTCATCGGCAACGCCGATGCCTGGCACGCCGCCCGCGCCGCCGGGATCGCCCGGGTCGAGCGCTACTACGCCGACTCGATGATGTTCGGCGCCTACCAGAAGGTGTACGACAAGGCCCTCGGCCTGCCCGCCACCGAAGGGCCCGCCAAGGGGGGGCTCGCATAATGGCCGGCATCGGCTTCGAGCTGCGCAAGCTGCTGCGGAAGGACAGCCTCCTCGGCCTCGTCCAGGCCTACGCCTACGCCGGGGTGATCGGCTCCGGGCCGTGGGTGCTGTCCATCGTCGGCATGCTGCTGATCGGCTTCCTGTCGGCGGCGGTGGTGGTGCCGCCCATCCTCATCACCCAGTTCCAGGTGTCGGTCACCTGGCTCATCGCCAGCTCGCTGATCGTCACCGGCCTGGTGCAGCTGGCCTTCACCCGCTACATCTCCGACCGCCTCTTCGAGAAGCGCGACGACATCGTGCTCTCTAGCCTCAACGGCCTCCTGCTGGCGGTGATCAGCGTCTGCGGCGCCCTCGGCATGGTGCTCGCCTTCGTGGCCTTCCCGGGCTACGACCTGGCCTACCGGGTGCTCATGCTGGCGGCCTTCGTGCTGCTGTGCGGCATCTGGATCGTCACCATCCTGCTGTCGGGCCTCAAGCGCTACAAGCAGATCCTCATGATGTACGCCCTCGGCTACGGCCTCACCGTGGTCGCCGCGCTGCTGGCGCGCCCGTGGGGCCTCAACGGGCTGCTGTTCGGCTTCGTGGTGGGGCACGTGGTGCTGTTCGTGGGCATGTGGGTGATCGTCGCTGCCGGCTACCCGAGCTCCGAGAGCCTCAGCTTCGGCTTCTTCGACAAGAAAACCCGCTACCCCAGCCTGATGATCATCGGCGTGCTCTACAACCTGGGCGTGTGGATGGACAAGTTCGTGTTCTGGCTCTACCCGCCCACCTCCGAGAGCATCATCGGCCCGCTGCGCGCCTCGGTGATCTACGACCTGCCGGTGTTCATGGCCTACCTGTGCATCCTGCCCGGCATGGCGGTGTTCCTGGTGCGCATCGAGACCGACTTCGTGGAGTACTACGACGCCTTCTTCGAGGCCGTGCGCACCGGCGGCTCGCTCGAATACATCGAGGACATGCGCGACGAGATGGTGTATTCGGTGCGCCAGGGCCTCGCCGAGATCGCCAAGATCCAGGCCCTCGCCCTCATCGTCGCGGTCGTCCTCGGCCCGGCCGCGCTCGAGGCGCTCGGCATCTCCAGCCTCTACCTGCCGCTGTTCTACATCCAGACCCTCGGTGCCAGCCTGCAGGTGGGCTTCCTGGCGCTGCTCAACATCTTCTTCTACCTCGACCGCCGCCGCCTCATCCTCGGCCTCACCGCGCTCTTCTGCGTCGCCAACCTCGGCTTCACCCTCCTCACCCTCAAGATGGGCGCCATCTACTACGGCTACGGCTACGCCGCCGCGGTGCTGCTGGCGCTGGTGTGCGGGCTGTACTTTCTGGATCGGCGTCTCGGGCGGCTGGAGTACGAGACCTTCATGCTGCAGTGAGGGCAGAGCGGGGGAAGGTCGGGTCACGCGGCGCCGCCCCGACCTGAACGGGATCACGGCGGCCCAGGTCGGGTTAGCCCGCAGGGCGTAGCGCGATTTCATGTGAAACGGCCTCGACCGACCGGAGCTTCGGCGCTCGCCCCGACGTCCCCGCGCAGCCCCGAAAAATATCGCCCCGGGGATCTTTTAATCCTCCGCCCGCCCCTGAAGATACCGAAGCGCGTCCCACCTCTGGCCTGGGCCGGATCTTTTAATGCCGCACCCGGATAAAAAGATCCGGCCCAGGCCCGAAGAGATACCGCAACGGCCTTAAAAAATATCCTCGGAGGGATCTTTTAATACCGTTCAGGCAAAAAGACGGACCGCCAGGGGGATTTATTAATCCCTCCACGGCAATAAATTGGCCCAGCTCGGGATCTTCAAGGACAAGAAAGCAAAAAAGGCGGAGTGAGCCGCCTTGAGCACTACAGCCCTTTGCGTGAAGCCGCCAGCTTCGGCCTGGGCTCAGCCAGCCGCCGCGTCGCCCTTGCGGCGGCGGCCCGGGCGGCGGACGCGCATGGCTTGCTGCAGTTCGCTGAGCCCTTCGGCTTTGCCGAACAGCTTCATGAGCGCATAGCCCTCGGACGCGGCAACCATGATGTCGCTGCCGAGGGCGGTCTGGGTGTCATCCATCTTGGCCAGCACCTCCCGGATACGCAGCGCGCGGCCCTGCAGGGTGGCATAGGCGGCGAGGTCGTCCTCCATCTCGGTGTAATCAAAGCCGGCCGGCAGGGCGTCCTTGTTCTGGGAGAGCACCAGCGCGGTCTGCTGGCAGAAGGCCACCGATTTGTCGCCCATCTTGACGAGGCTGTTCTTGTCGTCGGTGCTGAGGGTGATGAAGGGTTTGGTAAGGGCTTCGAGGGTGGCGATCGCCTGGTCCATGGCGGCGATCTCGTCGGCGCTGATGTCGAGGGATACGAGGTTCTGCGGCATGCGTTGCTCCTGGAGGCTGGTGGATGGGGAACGGCGTTCCGCTGGGGTTTTATCCAGCATCGGAACAGGAGTGGATGCTACCCGTGCAAATTCATTACGTATACAAAAGAATGCGCATGGCAAGCCAGGAAAAGAGCTGGTAGTTGGCCCGCTCGCTGCCGCCGGCCTTGCTCCAGCGCTCGATGAAGGCGTCGATGCTGCGGTCAGCTGGTCCTGCTGCTTTTTTCACTTCTGCTGCTTGTGCCACGGGGTGCCACCGATCACGAAAACTCGAAGAGGCGGCACCTTAGCCCGGCGGCATGGGCTGCGGCGGATAGAGACAGGGCAGATCCTTCATTCAGTCTCAAAGGGCGAATAAATTCGCCGCTACAGCTCCATCACCGGCGCCCGCGGGATGGATTGGAATGCTTAACGCCCGGATACCGGCCCGGGCAGGGCTGGGCCGGTGAGGCCGGGCCCGGGGGGCGGGCCGGAGGCGTCCATCGCGGCCGGCACGGGGGGCTGGAGCGGCAGCTCGTCCGCCGGGATGGCGAGGATTGGCGGTGCCGGCGCGTCCCCCACGGTGGCCGGCTCGGCGCCGAGCATCACGGTGATCTCCGCGTTATCGCTCTGGCGGCGCAGCACGGCGCGGTCGGAGAGCACCCGTTCGACCCGCAACTCGGTGCTGTAGAAGCCCCCTTCCGGCACCAGGAGCGCGGCCTTGCCCGCTTCGGCAAGCACCGCCACGGGCGCCGAGCGGGCGCCCACGATCACGCCCTGCAGTGCGGGGACGGGCGCTGCCGGGGCGGCAGGGCTCTCGGCCAGCGCGGGAGCAGGCAGCGACGGGGCTGCGGGACGGGGCGCCGGCTGGTCCCGGGGCGAACAGGCGGCAATCAGGCTCGCGGCAGCGATGGCCACGAGGGACAGGAAAGACTGGGAGCCGAAGCCATTCATTGGATATCCGTCGAGGCGCCGGGCGGCTGCTGGCAGCGACGCCCGAGGGTTGGCAGAGCCCTAAGGTAGCACCCCCGGGCGGGCGCCTCGAGGCGCCCCCGCCCCGTCCGGCGCCCTTGACACAAAATGGGACAA
>JAEUNU010000025.1 GCA_016789125.1 Zoogloea sp.
CGGATGGCAGCGTGTGCTGCACCCGGAGGATCGCCCGCAGACGCTGGCGGCGTGGCAGGACGCAGCGGCGGGGCCCGAGCCCTTTGTTGCCGAGGTGCGTCTGTTGCGCGCCGACGGCCACGTGGCGTGGGTGCGCCTCAACGCGGCGGCCATGCTGGACGGCACGGGGGTGCAGGGGCATGTGCTGACGGTGGAGGACATCACGCTGCGCAAGGACGCCGATGCGGTGCTTCGGAGCGCCGAGGAGGCCCTATTTGCCGAGAAGGAGCGCGCCCAGGTGACGCTCAACTCCATCGGCGACGCGGTGCTCACCACCGATACGGAGGGCTGTGTGACCTATCTGAACCTGGTGGCCGAAGCCATGACCGGGTGGACCCGGGCTGAAGCCCTGGGCCGGCCCCTGGCAGAAGTGTTCCACATCCTCAACGGCACCACCCGTGCCATCGCGGCAAGCCCGGCGCAGCTCGCGATGAGCGAAGACCGGACCGTCGACCTGGCCGCCGATTGCGTGCTGATGCGCCGCGACGGGGGCGAGGCCTCGATCGAGGATTCCGCCGCCCCCATCCACAACCGGGAAGGGCGCGTGACCGGCGCTGTCATCGTGTTCCACGATGTCAGCGAATCTCGCGCCATGGCAGCCAAGATGGCCCACCTCGCCCACCACGACTTTCTGACCGGCTTGCCCAACCGGGCCTTGCTCACCGAGAGGCTGGCCCAGGCCATCGGCCAGGCTCACCGGCACCGCAGGCAGGTGGCGCTGCTGTTCCTCGACCTGGATTACTTCAAGCACATCAACGACTCGCTCGGCCATGCGGTAGGCGATCAGCTGCTGCAGGCGGTGGCCGAGCGCCTCGCGGCCTGCGTGCGGACGACCGACACGGTCGCCCGGCAGGGGGGCGACGAGTTTGTGATCCTGCTCTCCGAGATCGAGCAGCGCGACGCCGCCGCCCGCATCGCCGACAAGCTGCTCCAGGCCTGTGCGCACCCGGTGCGGGTGGGCGGCCACGAGCTCCACGTGACCTTGAGCATCGGCATCAGCATCTATCCCGACGACGGGGCCACCGCCGACGCGGTGCTCCAGAACGCCGACACGGCGATGTACTACGCCAAGGCCAACGGGCGGAACAACTTCCAGTTCTTCCGGACCGACATGAACACCCGTGCGATGCAGCGCCTCTTCGTCGAGAGCAGCCTGCGCCGGGCCCTCAAGAACGGCGAGTTCGCGCTCCTTTACCAGCCGCAGTTCGAGCTCGTCTCCGGCGCCATGACCGGGGCCGAGGCGCTCCTGCGCTGGCGGGACCCCCAGCTCGGCATCGTGCTGCCGGCGCAGTTCGTGCCCATCGCTGAAGAGTCCGGCCTCATCGTCCCGATCGGCCGCTGGGTGCTGCGGGAGGCTTGCCGGCAGCTGCGCGCCTGGCAGGAAGCCGGGCTGGCGACGGTGCCTGTCTCGGTGAACATCTCGGCCGCCGAATTCCGCCACCACGACTTTCTCGAAGGGGTGGCGCAGATACTGGCCGAAACGGGCCTCGCGCCGCGCTTTCTCGAACTCGAACTGACCGAGAGCATCCTGATGCACGACGCGGCCGCGTCCACCCAGGTGCTCGCGGCGCTCAAGGCCATGGGGATGAAGCTGGCGATCGACGACTTCGGAACCGGCTACTCCAGCCTGAGCTACCTCAAGCGCTTTCCGATCGACACGCTCAAGATCGATCAGTCCTTCGTGCGCGACGTCGCCACCGACGGGGACGACGCCACCATCGTCGGCGCCGTGATCGAGATGGGGCGCAACCTCAAGCAACGGGTGATCGCCGAAGGCATCGAGACGCTGGCACAGCTCGACTTCCTACGCGCCCAGCATTGCGAAGAAGGGCAGGGCTTTCATTTCAGCCACCCGCTGTCGGCCGAGGCTTTCGGGCACCTGCTGTCGCGCAAGGGCCCGGCCTGAGGCGTGCGCCGGCGCCCCTGCGGCGCGGTGCAACCAGCCCGGGGCGCCGGCCTTGTGTGCGACACCGCACCGACCCGCCGACCCCCGCTGGCTATGTTGCATGCAAGGTTTTGCCAGGGTCACGCGGATTCTCCGGTGGGCTGCGGGTCCATCAAGGACCCTTGCTTCCCTCTCGCGAGGCGGGCGCCGGCAGAGGCTTCGGTCCGTCGTCAGCCGCAGCATGACGAAAATCTGAAAGACACCCCATGACTTCTCCTGCCCAGCCGCGCCGCTTGCCGGCGGTCTCTCCTTCCGTTGCGGCGGCGACCCTGTGATGGCCCTGGAACAGGGCTACCGGAAGATCAGGTCGCGCCTCTTCGGCCGGTCGGGAGGGGCGTGGCCACGGGAATCCCTCACCGAAGAGCCGCCCCTGCGCGCCGAACTGTTCAGCGCCGAACAGATGGCCCAGCACGGTCGTGTACTGGCCGAGGCGCACCGCCTGGCCGATGGCCGGGCCAGACCCGACGGCTTGCTGGCGCGTCTCGATGACAACGAGCACACTTTGCTCGAGGTCTGCCGGCAGCTCACCTGCGCGGTGGCCGACAAGCAGCGCGTGGTCCCGGCCGGCGAGTGGCTGCTCGACAATTTCTATCTTATCGAAGAGCAGACCCGAAGCGCCCGCGACTTGCTGCCCGAGGGCTACACCCGGGAGCTTCCGCGCCTTGACGGCGGTGGGGTGACAGCCGGACGGCCGCGGGTTTACGACATCGCCCTTGAAACCGTGGCCCACGGCGACGGGCGGGTGGATGCCGAAAGCCTCGGCCGCTTCGTGGCCGCCTACCAGACCGTTACCCCGCTCAAGCTGGGCGAGCTGTGGGCCATCCCGATCATGCTGAGGCTCGCGCTGATCGAGAATCTCCGCCGGGTCGGCGTGCTGGTCGCCGCGGGTTGGACCGAGCGCGGGCTGGCCGGCACCTGGGCCGACCGGATGGCCGCCGCCGTCGAGAAAGACCCGAAAAGCCTGATCCTGGTGGTGGCCGACATGGTGCGCTCCGAGCCGCCGATGAGTGGCGCCTTCGTGGCCGAGCTGATGCGCCGCCTGCAGGGGCGCGGGCCGGCGCTGGCCTTGCCGCTCGGCTGGGTCGAGCAGCGCCTGGCCCAGTTGGGGCAGACCATCGCCCACCTGGTGCAGGCCGAGAACCAGCAGCAGGCCGCCGACCAGGTCTCCATCAGCAACAGCATCGGCAGCCTGCGCCTGCTGGGAGCCGTGGACTGGCGGGATTTCGTCGAGAACATGAGCCTCGTCGAGCAGACCTTGCGGGGCGACCCCGGTGGTGTCTATGGCCAGATGGATTTCGCGACCCGGGACCGCTATCGCCAAGCCATCGAGGCGATCGCCCGAAGAAGCCGCTTCAGCGAGCGGAACGTGGCCCACCAGGCGCTGGACCTGGCCGCTGCTGCTGCGGCCGAGGCGGGCGGCCGGGCCGCCCACGTCGGCTATTACCTGACGGACGCCGGCCTGCCGGAGCTGGAGAAGGCGGCCGGGGCCCGCGCCAGCCTGGCCGAGCACATCTGCCGGGCGGCACGTCGATGCCCGTTGTTCCTCTATCTGGGTGCCATCGGCCTGATCACCGCGCTGCTGGGCGGGGCATTGCTGGTCGAAGCCTCAGGGGCCGGCCTGCCGGGCTGGGCGCTGCTGCCCCTGGGCCTGATGATCCTGCCGGTGGCGAGCCAGCTGGGGGTGTCGCTGACGAACTGGCTGGCAACGCTGCTGGTCGCCCCGCAGACCTTGCCGCGGATGGATTTTTCGGCGGGCATCCCGGCCCCACTGCGAACGCTGGTGGTGGTGCCCACGATGTTGACCAGCCCGGCAAACGTCGAGGCGCTGCTCGAGGCGCTGGAGGTGCGCTTTCTGGCCAACAGGGACGACAGCGTGCTGTTCGGCCTGCTGACCGATTTTCTTGATGCGGCCGAGGCCGTGCTGCCCACCGACGCACCGCTGCTGGAGCAGACCCGGGCCGGTGTGGAGGCCCTCAACGCGCGCTACGCGGCGGCCGGGCAGGACATCTTTTTCCTGTTCCACCGCCCGCGCAGCTGGAACCCCCAGGAGCGCTGCTGGATGGGCTGCGAGAGAAAGCGCGGCAAGCTCGCCGACCTCAATGCACTCCTGCGCGGGGGCCCCGGCGACGGCTTCGCCACGATCGTCGGCGACACCGCGCGGCTGACCGGCGTGCGCTACGTCATCACCCTCGACACCGACACGCAGCTGCCGCGGGACGCGGCGCGGCAGTTCGTCGCCGCCATGGCCCACCCGCTCAATCGCCCGGTGTACGACCCGCAGGCCGGGCGGATCGTCGCCGGCTACGGCATCCTGCAGCCCCGCGTCGGGATCAGCTTGCCGGGGGCCAGCCGGTCCCGCTACGCGCGGCTGTACGGCGGGGAGCCGGGCATCGACCCGTACACGCGGGCGGTGTCGGACGTTTATCAGGATGTTTTCGGTGAGGGCTCCTTCATCGGCAAGGGCATCTACGACGTGGAGGCCTTCGAGCAGACGCTGGGCGGGCGCTTCCCGGACAACCGGATCCTCAGCCATGATTTGCTGGAAGGGTGCTACGCCCGCTCCGGCCTGCTCAGCGACGCACTGCTCTACGAGGATTACCCCGCCCGCTACCGGGTGGACGTGAGCCGGCGCTACCGCTGGATTCGCGGCGACTGGCAGCTGCTCGGCTGGTTGCTGCGGCGGGTGCCCTGCGCCTGCGCCGCGGGGCCCGCCGCCCATCGTCAGCCAAACCCGCTGTCCATCCTTTCCCAGTGGAAGCTCGCCGACAACCTGCGCCGCAGTCTGGTGCCGGCGGCGCTGGTGGCGCTGCTCGTGGTGGGCTGGACGGCGCTGCAGCCGCCCGGGCGATGGACCGCGCTGCTCGTCGGCATCGTGCTGCTGCCCGCAGCCTGCGCGGCGCTTGTCGAACTCCTGAGAAAGCCCGACGAGGTGCTGCTCGGGCAGCACCTGTCGGCGGTGCTCGGCGCCACTGCCCGCCGGGCCGCGCAGCTCGGCTTCGAGTTTGCCTGCCTGCCCTTCGAGGCGCTCTACAGCCTCGACGCCATCGGTCGCACCCTGTGGCGGCTGGTGCTCAGTCGCCGGCGCCTGCTCGAATGGTGTCCGTCGAGCGAGGTCGAGCAGCGGCTCGGTAACGGTTCCAGGGAGGGGCTTGGCGCCGCCTTCCGCCAGATGTGGATCGGCCCGGCCCTCGCCATCGTGCTCGGGGCCGGCCTCGCCGGGTGGGCGCCGGCCGTGTTGCTGGCGGCGGCGCCAGTGCTCCTTCTGTGGGGGCTTTCGCCGCTCGTGGCCTGGTGGGTCAGCCTGCCGCTGACCACGCCAAAGGTCGTCCTGACGCCGGGGCAGGGGGCCTTCCTGCGTCGGCTGGCACGCCGCACTTGGTCGTACTTCGAAACTTTCGTTGGGCCGGCCGACCACTGGCTGCCGCCCGACAACTTCCAGGAGTACCGCGTCGCCACGGTGGCCCATCGCACCTCGCCGACCAACATGGGCCTGGCGCTCCTCTCCAACCTGGCGGCCTGTGACTTCGGCTACATCGCGGGCGCAGCGCTTGTCGAACGCACGGCCAACACCCTGCACACGATGGAGCAGCTGGTCCGCTACCGGGGCCACTTCTACAATTGGTACGACACTCTGACGCTGCAGCCCATGCCGCCGCTTTACGTGTCCAGCGTAGATAGCGGCAATCTGGCCGGCCATCTGCTGACGCTGCGCGCCGGGCTGCAGGGGCTGGCCGACGCGCCCATCGTGTCGCCACGCATGTTCGATGGCCTGGGCGACACCCTTGGCGTGCTCGCCGAGACCCTTGGCCAGGCGGCCGACAGCCGGCTGGCGGCGGTCCGGCAGGCACTCGAGGCGACCCGCGCGGCGCCACCGGCCAGCCTGCCGGGGCTGGCAACGGCCTTTGCGGCGCTGGCGCGCTGCGCCGCGGCGGTGCAGGACGGTATCGGCGCAGCCCCGGAGGGTGAAGACCCGCAGGGCGAGGCCCGACGCTGGGCCCGGGCGCTGGTCCAGCAGCTGCGCGGCGCGCAGGACGAACTCGACTGGCTGGCGCCGTGGCTGCTGCTGGCCGAGCCGCCGCCCGGGCTCGGCGGTTTTCCGGCCGAGCTGGCCGCGGCCGCCGGGCTGCCGACCCTGCGGGGCCTGGCCAGCCTCGACGGGACGCTCTGCCCGCGGGTCCGGGCCCGCCTCGATGACGAGACCGCTCCGGCCCGGCGCGCCTGGCTGAACGCCTTTCTGCGCAGCCTTGCCGAAGGCAGCGCCCGTGCCCGCGACCGCCTGGCCTCCCTCGATGCGCTGGCGCGCCAGGCCGGCGCGATGGCCAGCATGGATTACGAGTTCTTGTACGATGCGCCGCGCCATCTGCTGCGCATCGGCTACAACGTGGAGGAGCGGCGCGTCGATGCCAGCTGCTACGACCTGCTGGCGTCGGAGGCGCGGCTGGCGTGCTTTGTCGGGATTGCCCAGGGCGCCTTGCCGAAGGACAGCTGGTTTGCCCTGGGGCGCCTGCTCACCCGGGTCGGCGGCGACCCGGTGTTGCTGTCGTGGAGTGGCTCGATGTTCGAGTACCTGATGCCGCAGCTGGTGATGCCGGAATTCGATCGCACCCTGCTCGACCAGACCAGTAAGGCGGCGGTGGCGCGGCAGATCGAATATGCCCGCCAGCGCGGAGTGCCGTGGGGCATGTCCGAGTCGGCCTACAACATGGTCGATGCCCAGCTCAACTACCAGTACCGCGCTTTCGGCGTGCCGGGGCTGGGCCTCAAGCGCGGGCTGGCCGACGATCTGGTGGTGGCGCCCTACGCTTCGGTAATGGCGCTGATGGTTGCGCCCGCGGCGGCCTGTGCCAACCTGCAGCGTCTGGCGGCCGACGGCTTTGTCGACAAGTTCGGCTTCTTCGAGGCCATCGACTACACGCCGTCCCGCCAGCGTCGGGGGCAGACGCGGGTGGTGGTGCGAGCCTTCATGGCCCACCACCAGGGCATGAGCCTGCTGGCCCTGGCCTGGCTGCTGCTGGATTGCCCGATGCAGCGCCGCTTCGAGTCGGAGCGCCGGTTCCAGGCCGTGATGCCACTACTCCAGGAGCGCATCCCCCGCGCCTCGGCGCTGTTCGCCCATTCGGTCGAGCTGTCGGGCCTGCGCGCCCAGGCTGTGCCGCTCGGGATGCCGCAGCGCCTGTTCGACACCCCCGACACCCCGACGCCGGAAGTCCAGCTGCTGTCGAATGGCCGCTACCATGTGATGCTCACCCAGGCCGGCGGCGGGTACAGCCGCTGGCGCGAGCTGGCCGTCACGCGCTGGCGCGAGGACGCCACCCGCGATGACCAAGGGGCGTTCTGCTATATCCGTGATGTGGCCAGCGGAGTGTTCTGGTCCACCGCCCACCAGCCCACACGCCGCCGGCCCCTCGCCTGCGAGGCGATTTTTTCGGAGGGCAGGGCGGAGTTCCGGCGGAGCGATGCCATCGAGGCCGGCGGCGAGATCGAAACCTATACCGAGATCGTCGTCTCCCCGGAGGACGACATCGAGCTGCGCCGCGTCCGCCTGACCAATCGCTCGGCCCGGCGCCGGGAGATCGAGATCACCAGCTATGCGGAGGTCGTCATCGCCCCGCCGGCGGGGGATGCGCTGCACCCGGCCTTCAGCAAGCTCTTCGTCCAGACTGAGATCCTGACCCGGCAGCGGGCCATCCTGTGCATGCGCCGCCCGCGCTCGCCGGAGGAGGCGACGCCCTGGATGCTGCACCAGATGGCCGTGCATGGCGTCCAGGTGAGCGAGGTGTCGATGGAGACCGACCGGGCCCGCTTCATCGGTCGTACCCGCAGCACCGCCGATCCGCTGGCGATGGACAGGCCGGCGGCGCTGTCGGGGACGGCCGGGCCGGTGCTCGACCCGATCGTCGCAATTCGCCAGCGTTTCTTCCTAGAGCCGGAACAGGTGGCCACCGTCGATATCGTCACCGGCATGGCCGACAGCCGCGAACAGGCGCTGAACCTGGTCGAGAAGTACCAGGATCGCTACCTCGCCGACCGGGTGTTCGAGCTGGCCTGGACCCACTGCCAGGTGGAGCTGCAGCAGCTCAACGCGGTGGAGGCCGATGCCCAGCTCTATGCCCGCCTCGCCGGTGCGGTGCTGTACGCCGGCGGCCGCTTACGCGCCGATCCGGCGCTTATGATAAGGAACCGGCGCAGCCAGTCCGGCCTGTGGGGCTACAGCATCTCGGGCGACCTGCCGATCGTGCTGCTGCAGATCGGTGACGCGGCCAACATCGAGCTGGTGCGCCAGCTGGTGCAGGCCCACTGCTACTGGCGCCTCAAGGGGCTGGCCGTGGACCTGGTGATCTGGAACGAGGATCACGCCGGCTACCGGCAGCGCCTGCACGAGCAGATCATCGACCTGGTCGCCTCGGGCAGCGGCAGCGGCGTGCTCGACCGGCCGGGCGGCATCTTCGTGCGCCTGGTCGAACAGATCCCTGGTGAAGACCGGCTGCTGTTCCAGGCCGTGGCCCGGGCGATCATCACCGACGCCTGCGGCACGCTGGCCGAGCAGCTCGATCATCGGGTGCTGGCCGAGCCGCCGATGCCGGCGCTGGTGCCGACCCGGCCGCCGTTCCCGCAGGGCGACGATGCGCCGGCCGCGCCCCCCGGCCGGCCTGACGAGCGGCTGTTGTCCAACGGCCTCGGCGGCTTCAGCCCCGACGGACGTGAATACGTCATCACCCTGGCCCCGGGCCAGCGCACGCCGGCCCCGTGGTCCAACGTGCTGGCCAACCCCCATTTCGGCAGCCTGGTGTCGGAAAGCGGCAGTGCCTACACCTGGGGCGAGAACGCCCACGAGTTTCGCCTGACGCCCTGGCACAACGACCCCGTCGGCGACCCCAGCGGCGAGGCGATCTATCTGCGGGACGAGGAGACCGGCCAGCTCTGGTCGCCCACGCCACTGCCCGCGTCGGCCGGGGCGGCCTTCACGATCCGCCACGGCTTCGGCTACAGCGTCTTCGAAACCCGGGTGCATGGCATCCGGTCCGTGCTCACGGTTTTCGTTGCGCTGGACGCGGCGGTCAAGTTCCAGGTGCTCGAGCTGACGAACACCTCGGGCCGCCCGCGGAGGCTCTCGGTCACCGGCTATGTGGAGTGGGTGCTCGGCGACATGCGCGACAAGACGGCCATGCACCTCAGCACCGAGGTGGACCCGCGCACCGGCGCGTTGTGTGCCCGCAACGCCTACAGCCTCGAGTTTTCGGGACAGGTGGCGTTCTTCGATACCGACGACACGGCGCGCAGCCTGACCGGCGACCGCACCGAGTTCATCGGCCGCAACGGCTCGCTGCGCAGCCCGGCGGGGCTGGCCCGCGAACGCCTGTCCGGCCGCGTGGGGGCCGGGCTCGACCCCTGCGCGGCGATCCAGGTCGGCGTCGAGCTGGGCGCCGGGCAGACGCGGGATGTCGTCTTCCGGCTCGGGGTCGGCCCCGGCGCCGAGGCTGCCGGCAGCCTGGCCCAGCGTTTCCGCGGCCCCGCCGCCGCCCGCCAGGCCCGTGCGGCGGTCGATGCCTACTGGCGCCACACCCTTGCCGCGGTCCGGGTCGAAACCCCCGATCCGTCGGTGGACGTGCTGGTGAACGGCTGGCTGATCTACCAGGCGCTGGCCTGCCGCCTGTGGGCGCGGGGCGGCTATTACCAGTCGGGCGGCGCCTTTGGTTTTCGCGACCAGTTGCAGGACGTGATGGCGCTGGTGCATGCCGAGCCGGCACGCGTGCGCGCCCATCTGCTTCTGGCGGCGGGTCGCCAGTTCGTGGAGGGCGACGTGCAGCACTGGTGGCATCCGCCCTCGGGGCGCGGCGTGCGCAGCCACTGTTCCGACGACTACCTGTGGCTGCCGCTGGCGGTCTGCCGCTATGTCCGGGTAACGGGAGACACCGGCGTGCTCGACGAGACGGCGGGCTTTCTCGAAGGCCGCCTGGTCAGCCCCGGTGCGGATTCCTACTACGACCTGCCCAGCGCGTCGGACGAGGTGGCCGACCTGTACCAGCACTGCGTGCGGGCGATCCGCCACGGGCTGCGCTTCGGTGCCCACGGCCTGCCGCTGATGGGGTCCGGCGACTGGAACGACGGGATGAACCGGGTCGGCATCGACGGCAAGGGCGAGAGCGTGTGGCTGGCCTTCTTCCTCTACACGGTGCTCGGCGAGTTCGGCGGGCTGGCCCGGGCCCGGGGCGATGCCGCCTTCGCGGCGCTGTGCGAGGCCGAGGGCGAGCGGCTGCGCGGCAACATCGAGGCGCATGGCTGGGATGGCGTGGAGGAGGGCGGCGAGTGGTACCGCCGCGCCTATTTCGACGACGGCACGCCGCTGGGCTCGAGGGGCAATTCCGAATGTCGCATCGACCTGGTGGCGCAGAGCTGGGCGGTGCTTTCCGGCGCCGCCGACCGCCGCCGCGCTCGGCTGGCGATGCAGGCGGCCGATGCCTGCCTGGTGCGCCCGGCCGACGGGCTGATCCAGCTCCTCGACCCGCCCTTCGACACGGCCAGCCCGGCCCCCGGCTATATCCGCGGCTACCTGCCCGGCGTGCGCGAGAACGGGGGGCAATACACCCACGCCGCGGTGTGGGCGGCGATGGCCTTTGCCGATCTGGACGACCCGGAGTGGGCCTGGGCGCTGCTCGCCCTGATCAACCCGGTGAATCACGGGCGCTCGGCCGCCGGCATCGCGCGCTACATGCTGGAGCCTTACGTGGTGGCGGCGGACGTCTATGCCCGCGCGCCCCACGTCGGCCGGGGCGGCTGGAGCTGGCACACCGGCGCCGCCGGCTGGATGTACCGGCTGATCGTCGAATCGCTGCTGGGCCTGCATCGTGAGGGCGCCACGCTCCGTGTCACCCCGCGCCTGCCGGCGGCCTGGCCGGGGTGCACCCTCCATTACCGCTTCGGTGAGACGGCTTACCGGATCGACGTCGTCCGCGCCCTGGAGGGAGAAACCCCGCGCCTGAGCCTGGATGGCATGGAGCAGGCTGACGGCGTGATCGTGCTGGTGGACGACCACCAGACTCATCGGGTTGGGGTGAAACTGGCGAAGTGATGCGATCCAGCCCTCGAGATGCCGCCGGGGCTCATGGTGAGCCTCGGCGATGAAGACTGGCCGCGCGCCGGCTGGCGCCGAAGGCCTTCAACGCCTGCGGATCCAGCCGGCAATGAAGGACACGAGGAACAGCACGAGGAAGACGAAGAACAGGACCCGCGCGATCTCGACGGCGCCGGCGGCAATGCCGGTGAATCCGAACAGCGCCGCCAGCAGCGCGATGACCAGGAAGACGCCAGCGTAATGCAGCATTTTGTTTCCTCTCATGGTTTCCGCGTGCTGCGTTGCACGCGGAGGGACGTGGGCTACTAGATCCTTCCCAGCAGGACCAGCACGATCAGGATCAACACCACCAGCCCGATGCCGCCGCTGGGGCCGTAGCCCCAGTTCCGGCTATGGGGCCAGGTCGGGATGACACCGATGAGGATCAGGATCAGCACGATCAGCAGAATGGTTCCGATGGACATTTGATGTCTCCTTGAGTGGGGCATGTTTGCATTTCCATGCTACTCAGGCCCCATCGTGCGTCTGTGCGCTGGCAAACAGACGTCCGGCGCGACGAAGCTCAGGCTTGAAACATGGGCAGCAGGCCGTGCTGGCCATGCCAATTTCAAGGAAAGGGCTGGATCATGAAAACCACTCGAAACCACATCCTTCGCGCCGCTGCGCTGGGTGCGCTCGCCACGCTGGCCTTCGGCCTGGGTGGATGTGCAGGCATGTCTGCGCAGGACAGGAGCACGGCCATCGGGGCCGGTGTTGGCGCCGTTGGCGGCGCAGTCCTCACGGGCGGCAGCGCGGCCGGGACGGTGGGTGGCGCGGCGGTGGGCGGCGTCATCGGCCACGAGGTCAATAAGCCCAAGTAGAGCAGGGCAAGCTGCGGCCTGGCCCGGACGCCATCGGCGCGCGCCGGGTGAGGGTTTCGAGCTGATCACGAGCATGCCGCGCCGGCTCCGGTGAGCCCGGTGCCACTCGCCTTCGGCACGACGTGGCGCTGCGGAGGCACGGGCGCATGCTCTGACCGCGCGGCTTCAGCGCGCTAACGACGCTGGCTGGATAGCCCTGAGCGATACGCCCGAGCCGATGCCCACGACGTGGCGGCATCCTTCCCCCGAACCGGAGGACCGGCGAAGGGGGGAGGATGCCGCCATTCATCCATGAAGGCGGAGGAGGGGCTTACTTGCCCTCGACGGCCTTCTTGATGTTCTGCTTCAGGTTACCGTAGGCGGACTCGACCTGACCCGCGGCGTTCTGGATGACGCCCTCCTGTTCCAGCTCCTTGTTGCCGACCAGCTTGCCGGCGACTTCCTTGACTTTCCCTTTGGCCTCTTCGATGTGGCCTTTGACTTGATCCTTGTTCATGGAGATTTCCTCTCAATCGAACTGATGGTGGTCGGGAGTACCGCAACTGCTTGCCGGCACCCTCCGAAAGCAAGACTAGATTGAAGCGGTGGCGGGGTCTGTACGTCAGCGCTCACAGCGCGTGGGTCGATCGACGCGGCCCGGCACAAGGCCGGCGTCGAGTGTTCGATGCCGCACGGAAGGCCGCTGCGGCCTTTCCTAGGATGACGCGCATGCCTCCGCCGGGGGCCGCCCGACGCATCGGGTGCGTCCGGCGCGGGATGCCGATCCAACTCTCTTCGGGCGGCCGACATGGAATTCAAGGACTACTACAAGATCATGGGGCTGGCGCGGGATGCGACCCAGGACGAGGTCAGGCGCGCCTATCGCCAGCTGGCCCGGAAATATCATCCGGATGTGAGCAAGGCGCCCGACGCCGAGGCCCGCTTCAAGGAGCTCGGCGAGGCCTATGCGGTGCTAAAGGATCTGGAAAAGCGTGCCGCCTACGACCAGTTAGGCAGCAGCTGGAAGGCTGGCCAGGACTTCCGGCCGCCGCCCGGAGCCGGCGGCGGCTTCGAGTTCTCCAGCGGCGGGCGCGATGGAGGAGGTGCCGGCGACTACAGCGATTTCTTCGAGGCCATCTTCGGGCAGCATGGGGACGGAGGGCACCACAGCAGGGCTGGCCACCACGCACGCGGCCAGGATCACCACGCGAGGGTCCAGATCGACCTGGAGGACGCCTACACCGGCGCCACCCGCAGCATCACGCTGCAGACGCCCGAGGTGGATGTGCATGGGCAGATCCATGTGCGCAAGCACACCCTCAGCGTGGCGATTCCCCGTGGCATTCGCGCCGGCCAGCACATCCGGCTGGCGGGGCAGGGGATGCCGGGCATGGAGCAGGGGACGGCCGGCGATCTTTACCTGGAGATCGAGTTTCGCCCCCATCCGCTTTACCGCGTCGAGCAGCGGGACGTCTATTTCGACCTGCGCATCGCCCCCTGGGAGGCGGCGCTGGGCACGTCGGTGGAGGTGCCCACGCCGAGCGGCGCCGTCGAGCTGAAGATTCCGGCCGGCGCCGCAGCCGGCCGCAGGCTGCGCCTCAAGGGGCGTGGCATCCCAGGCAGTACGCCGGGGGACTTCTATGCGGTGCTGCAGATCGTCGTGCCGCCGGCAGATACCGAGTCTGCGCGCGTGTTCTACAACGGAATGGCCGCGCAGTTCA
Source organism: Zoogloea sp. (assembly GCA_016789125.1). Classification (GTDB taxonomy): domain Bacteria; phylum Pseudomonadota; class Gammaproteobacteria; order Burkholderiales; family Rhodocyclaceae; genus Zoogloea. The sequence continues at coordinate 13,618 of JAEUNU010000025.1, forward strand.
AATCCTTCGACCCTCGATCCATGCCGGGAGCCTGACTATGACTGACGGAAAAATGCTGCCACAGGCGAGCGCAACGATCCTCGAAGAGCAGGTTGGCCTGAGCCTCGGCGAGATCAGCCGCGCATGCGCGGTGCGCGCCGAACTGATCATCGAACTGGTCAATGAGGGTGTGCTCGCTCCCGACGGGCGGGTGCCCCATCGCTGGCGTTTCACCGGCGTGCATCTGCGGCGCGCCACGGTGGCCCTGCGCCTGCAGCGGGACCTGGGCCTCAATCTGGCGGGGGCTGCGCTGGCCTGGAGTTACTGGACGAGGTCGAAACCCTGAGGTCGCAGCTCAGGGCGATGGGCGCGTTGCAGGGCTGACCCCGGGCGCGGTGTCGCCGCTCTGTTCGTTGGCGTACGGAAGGATGACGGACATCGGCTCATTCTTGAAACCAGCAGTGGCTGACGAGGAATGTTCGACCAGGCACTGCTCCCTACCAGCCTTCTGCGATCTCCCTTGATTGCAGAATCACGCGAAGGAACCAACATGACCCATACTCGACGCAATTTCCACAAGATTCTTCTGGCAACGGCAGCGTCCCTCGCCCTCGGTGTGGGCGGTGCTGCCCAGGCTGCCACTGCCGAAGATCTGAACAGGGATGCCGATCAGGCCCTACAGAGCCTCTACAAATCCAATCCCACCGCCGAGACGCTGTCGAAGAAGGCCCGCGCCGTGCTGGTGTTTCCGAAGATCATCAAGGCCGGCTTGGTGTTCGGCGGCAGTTACGGTGAGGGCGTGCTCAAGAAGGGCTCGACCTACGCCGGCTATTACAACTCCGTGTCTGCCTCCTGGGGCTGGCAGGCGGGCGCTGAGTCTTACGGCTACGTGGTTTTCCTGATGAGCGACAAGGCCGTCCGGTATCTGGACAAGTCCAAGGGCTGGGAGATCGGCGTCGGGCCTAGCGTGGTGGTGGTCAATGAGGGTGTCGCCAAGAACCTGACGACCTCGACCCTCAAGGAAGACGCCTACGCCTTCATCTTCGACCAGCAGGGACTCATGGCGAGCCTCAGCATCGAAGGCACGAAGATTTCCCGCATCAAGCGGTGACGCTGTCGCGGCCCGTTGATGCAGCAGTGACCTGGTCCGGTTTCACGGCCAGACGCCGGGCAGCTGGTCGTTTTGAAGCCACACTGGGGACGGGAGCGTCGCATGGTTGCGTCCTTGGTTCGCCGGACATCGACCCGCCTATTTGCTCAATCTAAAATATTCTGAAAATTACTGACTCCTGTATCTGAGAAGCATAAGCAGATCCGGGGCTTACCTCTGCTCTGGCGTCGCCGGCCATGAAGAGGGCAGGGGCCAGCAGCAGGGCCGCGGCAAGCCCACCAAGCCGCTCTAGCATCGAAGTCCAGACCGCCTTTTCTTCGGCGGTCTTCGCACGTTCACGATGTGCGCAGGCGATCACGAAGCCAGGATTCAGGCCGGCCAGCGCCGCCGCTTTGATCGCCGTCGCATCGTCAAGATGTGACCCTCCAAGCCTGTATTTGCTGACAGCTGATCGAGTCACCCCTAGCAGTTTGGCCACGGCGTAATCCGATTCGACGCCCTGGGTGCGCTTGATCGCGTCGAGTATCTCGGGTGTCCGCATGATTGATTTCTCCTGTAACGGTAACAGCCAGGTAAGTGCCCGGTATGGGTCTCGTAAACGGTAGCGCTTATGTCACTGGTGCCGCAACGTGTCAGAAGTGTTGACGTGTGTAAGGGGCTGACACTATCCTTCGCCTATCCAGCGGTGCCGGGCGTCTCCTGAGCCCTCCCACTCCCGCCCGCCCGCTGGTGTCCTGCGTCTCCCATCTGTTCGGTCTGACGCGCAGGACAGGGACAAGCGAGGGGGAAGGGCGCAACGGGAGTTTTTCAAATGCTTACGAATCTGCTTCCCCCGAAGGGTGCCGAAGGCGACCTTCGCAGGGTCCAGCTGTACCGCTGGGATCTCTTCGAGTGCATCAACGCTTGGCACGCTGCTAAGGATCTGGACCAAATCAGCGTGCGTCTTTGGGCTGTGGCTACCCGCGGCATTCAAGACGAGATTGCATTCACGCTGAATAACCTCGGCGGCCTGGCGGGGGAGTGGTGACCATGGGCGCTATCGACCTACCGGCCACCGCCGCCGCTCCGCTCCCGCTGCTCATGCGGGAGCTTGACCTTCTGATCAAGATAGAAAAGCGCGCCGATGCGGCCCTCGTGGAAGAGGACCGCATCGGCGTTTTCACGATCTCCGAAGAGCTGGCCCGTATCTCCGACCTGTGCGTCATGGCTCAGGCCAAGATCGGCCGCGCCCTGGCGCTCGCCTACGTTCAGGAGGGCATCGTGGATGCGTGATGACGAACGCCGGTGGACATGGCAGCTCGCGCAGGAAATCAGGCGGCAAGCGAGCGCCAAGGGCATGACGCTATTCGAGCTGTCGACCCGCTCGCACGTCCCTTACTCGACCCTTTGCAAGCACGTCGCCGAAGGCCAGCGCATGAGCGCTTGGACGCTCTCCCGCCTCTGCGGCGCCCTGGGCATTGCTCCGGCCGATGTTCTGGGAGCGGTCAAATGAGCCGCTCGGCCCTTCTCGGTACGTACTGATGGGAAATCCATACACACGGCGGAAGGCGGGGAACGTCACCAGGTCGCCGCGCTTGAGTTCATCCGGGTCGTGGAAGCGCAACGTGAAGCCGCTCAACGGGCAACGGAGTTTGAACGGGCCGGCTGTCCGCTCCTGGCTGAGTCATACGTGATCGAAGCTCGCGACCTGGCGGAGCGCATGTGGGCGCTTCACGAAGAGGTGAAGGCGCTCGAAGCCGAAATGCGGAAGGCGAGATCATGACCGGCGCGATCTACCGCAAGGCTGATCGCCTGGGCCTGCTCCGCATCGCTCAGGGCCTGCTCTACACCAAGGGCGCCGACGTGAAGGAACAGCACGCCACGTGCTGGTGTCACCGCGGCTTGAACTCCGGCGAGGCCGCGGGCGTCTGGCGGACCACGGACGGCAGCAATGCCCGCCTCTCCGGCGTGGTGACCTGCGGCAACGTGTGGGCCTGCCCGGTGTGCGCCGCCAAGATCTGCGAGGAACGCCGAAAGGATCTGTCGGACGCCATGGCCGCGGCCGTCTCGATGGGCAAAACCGGCTACCTGCTGACGCTCACCTTCCCGCATGAGGCGGACATACCCCTTGGCGAGCTGCTGGAGAAGTTCGGCACGGCCCGCCAGAAGTGGGCGAACTCCCGCACCTACAAACGGATCATGGGCGAGAAGGGCAACGGCGGCGAGATCGGCCGGCTCGGCTCGGTCACATCGCTGGAAGTGACCGTGGGCAAGGCGAACGGCTGGCACCCGCATGTGCACGTGCTGGTGATCGCCGATCGCCTGGGCTTCGGCGAGGGCGACCCGGTGAACCCGGCCGGCGACCTGGCCTCGATCCTGATCGAAGAACTCAAGGGCGCATGGGTCAAGGCACTGCAGAAAGCCGGCCTGTGCGACACGCACCAGGTGTCCGACACCTTCGCCCACGGCCTCAACGTGCGCGGCGGCGAGCGGGCCGCGGAATATATCGCCAAGTTCGGCCGGGATGAACGCTGGGGCGCCTCCAGCGAAATCACCAAGGGGCACGCAAAGGTGGGCACCGTGGGCGAGATCGCCGGGGACATGCATTTCACGCCCTTCCAGCTGCTCGACTTCGCGCACCAGGGCAACACCTGGGCGCGGGCTCGGTTCGCCGAGTACGTGGCCGCCTTCCACGGCCGGCGCATGTTGTCGTGGTCGCCGGGGCTGCGAAAGTCGATCGCCCTGGGCGACGAACGCGACGATGCCGACCTCGCTGCAGACCAGACACCAGCGCCCGAAGAAACGATGGTGGCAACGATCACCGCCGACGATCTGTCGGTTCTCACGTCTCGCGCCATGCTGGCCGACTTCCACCGCTACGTGGCGGAATGGTGCGTCTGCACCGAGAGCGCGCAGGCCGACGTGAACGATTACCTCGCATGGGTGCGGACGCTGCCGAAGGCGGGCCGCGGGCTGGTGACGGTCAAGGGCGCCTTCGATGGCCGGCGCCGTGCGATCGAAACTCAGGAGGCTGCATGAGCTACGAAAAACTCCAGGCCTTCGGCGTCTGGCTCGACACACCGGCCGGCGGGGATTGGTTCTGGTCCTGCCTGTTCCTGCTGGCCTTCCTGCTTCTCATCACGAAAGGGTGCCGCCGTGGCTGACCTGTCGAAACTCACCGTCGCCGGCCGTCAGGCCGTCGACGCCTGCAACACAGCGCCGCTGCTGGTGCGCTCGTACCTCGCACCGCTGCGTGACTTCGTGGCCGAAGTCGTTACCGCGCTGCACGATCTCAACGCCCAAGCCGCCGGGGGCAATGCCGGCGGCGATCAACAGAAGGAGCCCTGACCATGTTCAACCCCTGGCAATCCGTGAAAGTCCAGAACCCCGAAAGCGCGCACGATGGCCGTGCCGGTGTCGTGATCCGGGGTGAAGGCCCGGGCTTCATCGTCCAGCTGGATGACACCGCCGACGGCAAGCCGAAGGAGCTTGTCACCTTCACCGCCGAAGAACTGGCGGTGCTGTAAGACCAACGGCCGGGGAAACCCGGCCTCTGCTTTTCACCCTGGGGAGGGCTCGAGAGGATGGATCGACATGGCGAAAGTCTCCCCGATCGGGCACATGCAGTGCCCGGAGTGCGGTTTTCCTGACGCGGAAATCAAGCTCGACAAGAACGGCAACCCCTACCGCTACTGCACGGACTGCTCCGCTCAGTACATGACCCACGGACGGCCGCACAAGGTCGCCAACCTCAAGGCCCGGATGCGGCCGGTAGCCGAAGCCGTGGAAGGTGCCGTGGCCGTCATGGCCGGCGAAGCGCCCGCCCTGCCTGCTGACGGCCAGCCGGCGCCGGCCAAGCGCCGCTTCCTGATCTGAGGGGCGCGCCATGAGCCTTGAAGATCTTGCCGGCGCCTGCGCCGTCGTGGATGCCGAAGCAACCCCTTCCCCCGCAGATCTACAGCCGGCCGTTGTCGGGCCTGACCCCGTGCAGGTGCTGGCGGCCGAAGTGTCGGGCCTCATTCAGATCCTGCTGGCGCTGCTGTCGCCGCCGTTCCCCTCGCTGAAGGCGATCTACACCCCGGACGTGGTTGAACAGCTGTCCCGCTCCATTGCCGCTGTGTGCGTCAAGCGCCAGTGGCTGGAAGGCGGTTTCATGGGCGACTACGCCGAAGAAATGACGCTGGCGCTTATCGTGCTGCCGCTCGGTGTCCAGACCTACCACGCGGTTCGGGCCGACCTGGCGCTGATGAAGGCGAAGAACGTCACCCCGGCCGGCGAGGAAGAGGCGCCGAAGGAAGGGGAGGGCGGGGCGTGAGTGCCAACAACGCGGCGATTCATGCCGTGCTAGGGGCGTCGGGCTCGGGCAAGTCGCTCTACATCAAGCAGACCCTACGCCGGGCCAAGCCCGGCCGGCTGATGATCTGGGACCCGCAGGATGTAGTGGTCAAGTATTTTCGGACACCCCGATAGGGTGTTTTGCTGCCATGTCCCGCTCATAAGCGGTGGGCGACAGATAGCCCAGTTTCGAGTGCAGCCGCACGTTGTTGTAGAAGCCGACGATGTACTCGGTGACGTCG
>JAEUNU010000028.1 GCA_016789125.1 Zoogloea sp.
CGACGTCACCGAGTACATCGTCGGCTTCTACAACAACGTGCGGCTGCACTCGAAACTGGGCTATCTGTCGCCCACCGCTTATGAGCGGGACATGGCAGCAAAACACCCTATCGGGGTGTCCGAAAATACTTGACCACTACAACCCTTCGATACCCGGGCGCAGGCATCCAAGGGGCGCGGCGAGGCAAGGGAGGGGGTGGGCGCGGGCGCCAGACCCCCCCTGGCCCCCCTTGGCAGGGGGGAATCGCGCTCGGCCAGCGTCACGCCCTCTGCCTGCACGTCGGCGTGCCCGGCCGGTCGCCCCCTCCCCTGACAAGGGGAGGGCCGGGGAGGGGTTGGACGCGCGGCGAGCGTCGACTCGTGCCGGGAGCGGGCTTCGCGCCATACCCCGCGCCCAAAAAACACCCCGCACACCAGAGCGTGCGGGGTGAAAGCGAGAACGGTTCGCGCCTTGGGGCGCGACCGGCGCAGCCCGGGGGGTGGGGCGTGCCGGTGATGGGTGTGATGATGCAATAAAAATATGCCCTTGATTATCCCGGGGTTGCCTGGATTGATAAATGCTCCGGATTCGCCAACACTGTTCGGCACATCCAAACAATCCGGAGCCTCCCGTGGACCGTTTCCAGGCCATGCGCCTGTTCACCCGCATCGTCGAGCTGGGCAGTTTCAGCCGGGCGGCCGAGAACCTGGGCCTGCCGCGGGCGTCGGCGACGCAGATCATCAAGCAGCTGGAGGCCCAGCTGGGGGTGCGCCTGCTCCAGCGCACCACCCGCCAGGTGCGCACCACCCTCGACGGCGACGGCTACTACCAGCGCTGCGTGGCGATCCTGGCCGACATCGACGAGATGGAGTCGTCCTTCTCGCTGGCGGCCGGGCAGCCGCGGGGGCGCATCAAGGTGGACCTGTCGGTGTCCTTCTGCCGGCTGGTGATGATCCCGGCGCTGCCGGATTTCTGCGCCCGCTACCCGCAGATCCAGGTGGAGGTGAGCGTCACCGACCGCCAGATCGACCTGATCCGCGAGGGCGTCGATTGCGTGATGCGCATCGGCGAGCTGCGCGACTCGTCGCTGGTGGCGCGCCGCCTCACGGTGCTGCCCCAGGTGTGCTGCGCGAGCCGCGCCTACCTGGCCCGCCACGGCACGCCGCAGCGGCCGGACGAGCTGGCCGGGCACCGGGCGGTGGACTACCAGTCGGCCTCCACCGGCAAGTCGATCCCCTTCGAGTTCACGGTGGATGGCCGGGTCGAGGCGCACAGCCTGCCCTACACGGTGGCGGTGAACAACGGCGACGCCTACGTGGCGGCCTGCGAGGCGGGCTTCGGGATCATCCAGGTGCCGGCTTACCACGTCACCCGCCAGCTGGCGGCGGGTACCCTGGTGGAGGTGCTGGCGGGCTTCCGGGCGCCGCCGCTGCCGCTCGCCGTGCTCTACCCGCAGAACCGCCACCTGTCACCGCGGGTGCGGGTGTTCATCGACTGGCTGGCCGAATTGTTCGCCGATCCCGAACTGTGATGTCCGCCGGGCGTGGTTTATCGCCGGCGCGGCGGCCCCTAGAATGGCGCCTTGCCGCGCTGCGGCATGATCGCCCCTCGCCCCCGGAGCCCCCTTGCTCGAGATCCTCTCCATCACCGGCCCCATCTTCCTGCTCATCGGTGCCGGCTACGCCGCCGTGCGCTCCGGCCTGCTGGAGCGGGCCGGCATCCGGCCACTGGGCAGCTTCGTGGTCAATTTCGCGCTGCCGGCGATGCTCTTCAAGACGATGGCCGAGCGCCGCCTCGACGAGGCGCTGCACTGGGACATGGTCATCGCCTACGGCCTCGGCTCGCTGCTGATGGTGGCGCTGACGCTGGGCTTCACCCGCTTCGTGCAGCGGCGCGACCTGCTCACCGGCGCGGTGTTCTCGATGGGCACGGCGATGGCCAACAGCAGCTTCGTCGGCTTCCCGATCGCGCTGCAGCTGTTCGGGCCGCAGGCCGGGGCGGCGCTGGCGGCCTATGCGGTGGTCGAGAGCGTGGTGATGTTCCCCTTCCTCTACGTGCTGGGCGACGCCGCGGCGAGTGGGCGCCAGCCGCTGCGGGTGCTGCTCTCCAGCATCGCCGGACGGCTGCTCAAGAACCCTTTCCTGCTGAGTCTCGCGGCCGGGGCGGCGTGGGCCGCCAGCGGGGTGGCGATGCCCGAGCCGATCGGCCGCGCGGTGGGCATGCTGGCGTCGACCTCGGCGCCGGTGGCGCTGTTCTGCATCGGCGGCACCCTGGCCGGGCTGAGCCTGAAGGGCATGGGTGGCGACCTCGGGCTGCTGGTGGCGGGCAAGCTGCTGCTGCACCCGCTGGCGGTGTTCGTGGTGATGCTGGCCTTCCCGGTGGCCGACCCGCAGATGAGGACAGCCACCCTGCTCAACGCGGCGATGCCGATGATGAGCATGTACCCCATCCTTGGCCTGCGCTACGGCCGCGAGGGCATCTGCGCGGCGGCGGTGTTCGCGGCCACGCTGTGTTCCTTCTTCACGATCAGCGCGGCGCTGTGGCTGATCGGCGTAGGGGCCGGCTGATGCGCTTCGCCGAGCCCCTCGTCGAAGGCCGCCTGGTGCGGCGTTACCAGCGTTTTCTGGCGGATGTGGACACCGCCGCCGGCCGTGTCACCGCCCATTGCCCCAACACCGGCTCGATGCAGGGCTGCGCCGAGCCGGGCATGCGGGTGTGGCTGTCGCCGGCCGCGAACCCGGCGCGCAAGCTGGCGTGGACCTGGGAGCTCGTCGAGGCCCTGCCCGGCGTGGTGGTGGGCATGCACACCGGGCGCAGCAACGGCCTGGTGCGCGAGGCCATCGAGGCCGGCCGGGTGGCGGAGCTGGCCGGCTACGCCACGCTCCGCCCCGAGGTGAAGTACGGCGAGGCCAGCCGCATCGACTTCCTGCTGCAGTCCCCGGGGCGGGCCGACTGCTACGTGGAGGTGAAGAACGTCACCGCCGCGGTGGAGGGCGGGGTGGGCTGGTTTCCCGACGCGGTCACCACCCGCGGTGCCAGGCACCTGCGCGAGATGGCGGCGATGGTGGCCGCCGGCCACCGGGCGGTGCTGGTGTTCTGCGTGCAGCGCGGCGACGTGGAGGTGGTGCGCCCCGCCGCACACATCGACCCGGCCTACGCCCGCGCCTTCGACGAGGCCCGCGCCGCCGGTGTCGAGGTGCTGGCCCTGGGGGCCGAGGTGTCGCCGGCGGGCATAGCACTGACGCGGCGGCTGGGGGTGGCGGCGGGCTGAGGCGGGCCCCCGGTTTTCCACAATGGGGCCGTCCCCAATGGGGACGCACACAATTTCGGCTCTCCGGCGGTGGCGCCAAGATACGCGCCATCAATACGAATCCGGAGACAAGCCGACATGAAGAAGCCGTTCTACAAGGTGCTGTACGTGCAGGTGCTGTTCGCCATCGCCTGCGGGGTGCTGCTGGGGTATTTCGAGCCCAAGCTGGGGGTGGACCTGAAGCCCCTGGGTGACGGCTTCATCAAGCTGGTCAAGATGATCATCGCGCCGGTGATTTTCTGTACCGTGGTGCACGGCATCGCCGGCATGCAGGACATGAAGAAGGTCGGCCGCGTGGGCGGCAAGGCGCTGCTGTATTTCGAGCTGGTGTCGACGCTGGCGCTGGTGATCGGCCTCCTGGTGGCCAACATCGCCAAGCCGGGCGCCGGCTTCAACGCCGATCTGTCGACCCTCGACACCAAGGCCATCGATGGTTACATGGCCAAGGCCCACGCCCAGTCGACGGTGGAGTTCATCCTCAACATCATCCCCAACACCTTCATCGATGCCTTCGCCAAGGGCGACATCCTGCAGGTGCTCCTGATCGCCATCCTGTTCGGCTTCTCGCTGGCGGCGATGGGCGAGAAGGGCAAGCCGGTGTTCGACTTCGTCGAGCAGGTCTCGCACGTGCTGTTCGGCATCGTCAATAGCGTGATGAAGCTCGCCCCGCTGGGTGCCTTCGGTGCGATGGCCTTCACGATCGGCAAGTACGGCGTCGGTGCGCTGGTGCCGATGGCCAAGCTGATGGGCGCCTTCTACATCACCTGCGGCCTGTTCATCTTTGTCGTGCTGGGGGCGATCGCCCGCTACACCGGCTTCTCCATCGTAAAGTTCATCAAGTACATCCGCGAGGAGCTGCTGATCGTGCTGGGCACCAGCTCGTCGGAGTCGGCCCTGCCCAAGCTGATGGCCAAGCTCGAGAAGATGGGCTGCTCCCGCTCGGTGGTGGGCCTGGTGGTGCCCACCGGCTACTCCTTCAACCTCGACGGCACCAACATCTACATGACGATGGCCGCGCTCTTCATCGCCCAGGCCACCAACACCGAGCTCACCCTGATGCAGGAGCTGACCATCATCGGCGTGGCGATGCTCACCTCGAAGGGCGCCAGCGGCATCACCGGCGCCGGCTTCATCACCCTGGCCTCGACGCTGGCGGTGGTGCCCAGCATTCCCATCGCCGGCATGGCGCTGATCCTCGGCATCGACCGCTTCATGAGCGAAGCCCGCGCGCTGACCAACATCATCGGCAACGCGGTGGCGACGGTGGTGGTGTCCCGCTCCGAAAACGAGCTCGACATGGCGCAGATGCAGCGGGCCTTGAACGGCGAGGTTCGCGACACCCTGCCGGCGAACGCCCGCCCGGTGCCCGCCGCCGACTGATCCGCCACCCTCCGGCCCCGGCCGGAGCGCGCCCCCCACGGGCCGGCGTGACGCATGTCACGTCGGCCCGTAGTCCTTTCGGCATTCGGTGAAAATGCCCACAGAATCAGGGCTGCGGGCCATTGGCCGAAGCCGGCGGGCCGGTCACAATACATACAATCTTGCAAATTCTGCGTCGGCGCGACCTCGAGGGCCGCCGGCATTTCCACTCTCGGATGATCGAAGACACCCGGGCCGCGGCCATGGAATGGCTCCGCCGCCTGCCTCTCCTTGTCGGCTTCATTGGGCTCTACGTGGCGCTGGATGCGGCCAGTTTCATCCACCCGCTCCACGGGCTCAACATCACTCCGTGGAACCCGGCCCCGGCCCTGGGGCTGGTGCTGGTGGTCCGCCTGGGCCGGATCGCCTGGCTGCCGCTGACCATCGCCGTCGTCGTCGCCGAGCTGGCGATGCGCCGCGGCGGCCTGCCGACCTGGCAGGCGCTGGTGCCGGCGCTGGTGCTGGCCGGTGGCTACTTCCTGCTCGGCCGCATGCTGGCCCGCCGGCTGGCCGCCGCGTCCCTGCTCAACGACCGGCGCACGCTGTTTGCCTGGTGGTGGCGGGTGGCCGTCGGCACGTTTCTCATCAGCGTGGTGTACCTCTTTGCGCTGCGGGTGGTGGGGCTGCTGCCGCCCGCGCGCTGGTGGGTCGGCCTGCTGCGCTTCTGGGTGGGCGACGGGGTCGGCATCTCGATCATGATGCCGCTGCTGTGGTGGCTCAGCAGCCCGCGGGCCCGCGGGCTCTTGCGCAGCACGGTGGCGCGGCCCGAGAGCCTGGGCTACCTGCTGCTGGCCTGCCTGACCCTGTGGATCGCCTTCGGCTTCGGTGGCCACAACGGCTTCAAACTCTTCTACCTGCTGTTCCTGCCCGTGGTGTGGGCGGCGGCGCGCCAGGGAATGGCCGGCGCCATCGTCTGCGCGGCCTTCGTGCAGATCGGGGTCATCGTGGCGATGCGCTTCCTGCACTACAACGCGGTGTCGGTGGCCGAGCTGCAGATCCTGGCGATGGCGATCGCGATGGTGGGTTTCTTCGTGGCGGCGGCGGTGGACGAGCAGCGGCGCACCGGCCAGGACCTGCGCCAGAGCCTGCGCCTGGCCGCCGCCGGCGAGATGGCCGCGGCGCTTACCCACGAACTCCACCACCCGCTGACTGCGCTCAGCGCCTATGCCGGCGCCTGCGAGCAGCTGCTCGAGCGCGGCGAGGTGGGCGAGCGCCTGCATTCGGCGATCCGCTGCGTGGTGCGCGAATCGGCGCGCACCAGCGAGGTCGTGCATCGCCTGCAAGGCTTCTTCCGCAGCGGCTCGCCGGAGCTCGAGAGCGTCAGCCTGGGCGAGCTGGTCGATAGCGCCGCCGCACCCTACCGGCTGCGCGCCGAGCGCAGCGGCATCCGCCTGCGCATTGCCACCATGCCGGACCTGACGCTGCGGGTCGACCGCCTGCAGGTCGAGGTGGTGCTGCGCAGCCTGCTCGGCTTCGCCTTCGACGCCGTCTCCGACAGCCCGCGCCAGCCGCGGCGGATCTGGGTGGCAGCCTGGAAGGACGGCCACGACCGGGTGTGCCTGCGCATCGAGGATTCCGGCTCGGGGCTCACGCCCGACCAGGTGCTGCACCTCTTCGAGCCCATCGCGCCGTCCGGGTCGGGCAAGCGCCAGTCCGGGCTGGCGATCAGCCGGGCCATCGTGCATTCCCACGGCGGCCGCCTGTGGGCCGAGACGTCCAACCACGGCGTGCTCAAGTGCGAGCTGCCGATCGAGCGCCACGCCGCCGCGCCTGCCCCGGTGAGGCAGAACGACATCGCGCCGGCGGTTTCCTGAGCCGCGCGCCCGGCGGTGGGCGTTGTCCCCCGCGGCGGGCGGTTGCATACTGGGCCCTGTCGCCACTCCAGCGGAGGACGCAGCAATGGTTCAACACCCCGGCCGCAGCACCCAGCCCGACGACGAGGACGAGGAGCCCTTCGGCGGCCTTGTCCGCTACGAGCGCCACATGCCGATCCACCAGGTGTCCTACTACCTGTGCGGCGAGCTGCAGGCGCCGCAGTATTACACCGAGCTGTTCTACACCCTGCGCACCGCCGCCGAGACCGACCTGGTCTATCTGCACATCAACTCGCCGGGTGGCGATTTCAACACCGGGCTGCAGATCATCAACAACATGCTGGCTTCCGAGGCGCATGTGGTCACCGTGCTGGAGGCGCGGGCCTATTCGATGGCGGCCTTCATCTTCCTGTCGGGCGACGAGCTGATCGTCCACGACAACTGCCAGCTGATGTTCCACACCTATTCGAGCAGCTTCGCCGGAAAGGGCAGCGAGCAGCTCGCCGAGGTGCATGCGCTGGGCAACTGGTTCGAGAAGGTCACCACTCGCCTGTGCACGCCCTTCCTGAGCGCCGCCGACATCAGCCACATCCTGCAGGGCAGCGACCTATGGATGGATTCGGACGAGATCCGGCGGCGGCTGGAGCGGCTGAAGCCGGGCAAGCCGGCGGTGCGCAAGAAGGCGCCGGTCAAGAAACCGGCGGCGGCCAAGGCCGGCGGCGCCACGGCGGCGAAGAAGGGCTGAGGGCCGCGGGGCGCCCGAGCCCCGCCGGAATTCTGCTTGCCTTGAGGCGGGGCGTGGCCTTGAATTCAGCTGAGGCATGCGTGCCGGGGGGTGCCCGGCATGCCATCCATCCTTATCCAACCCCGGGCGAGAGGCTCGCCGAATGGAGGATCGGTCATGGGCTACAGGGACGATTTCTACATGGTCCAGTACATCATCGGATACTCAGGCAATCTGCATGATTTTCCGACCGTCTATTTCCGGAAGGGAAACGAGTACGGCCACATCACGCAAAAGCATCCTTACCCCCAGAACGTCGGGCGGATGGAAGTGAGGAGTTCGGCGAACTACTGGATCGGCAACGAGCGGGTGCATGGCGCGCTCAAGCTGCTCGAGAAGGAAAACGGGGTGGTGTTCCATGAAAGCCGGAGCACCCTGACCGCGGTGGATGTGTTCGCCCCGGCCGAGAAGGACACCGTCGCGATCCTGGCACAGTCGATCTACAACCGTGATGCCGGCGAGAAGTACATTTCAGAGTTCAGCGAGGACGATTTCGACATGATCGATGCCGCGGCGAAGGCCAAGGCCAAGGTCCTCGCGCAGCTGCAGGGACGACACTGAAGGCTTGCGGGCCCCGGCGCGGCTGGCTGGTCAGGGCAGCGCTCCCGCGATCTCCGTCGCCAGCGCATCCACCAGCCGTCCGTGGGCGCTGGCGAGGGCCTCGAAGGTGGGGGCGGTGATGGCTTCGCTGGCATTGAAGCGGCGGCTGGCGAGGTCGCGGCCGGCCTGGCGGACGGTCCACACGGCTTCCAGCGTGACCCGCTCGAAGCCGTCGGCCTCGAAGCGCAGCACGTCGACCGGCACGCTCAGCGTGGGTTCGGCGATGCTGGCCTGGGGCCAGGCGACGCTGCGGGTATAGGAGCTGCGGCGGGCCAGGTCGGCGGCGATGCGGCGGGCGATCTCGGTTTTTAGTGGCGCGGCCCAGCGGTGGTGTTCGGCGACGTCGGCGCGGCTGCCGGCGAGGCGCACGATGAGCAGGCGGTCGATGGTGGCCGGCACGCTCACCGGGCCGACCACCAGGCTCGGGCCAGTGCTGGCCGGGGCGGCGCTCGCCGGCGGCGGGGCGAGGGGGCCGAGGGTGTAGAACTGGAGCGGCGGGGTGCTGCTGCAGGCGCCGAGCAGGCCGGCCAGGGCGAGGGCGGGCAGGGCTTTGACAAGGCTTTTCATCAGCGGGCCTCGGGGCTGGGGCGGGCCGGCGCGGCGCATTGGGCGGCCACCCAGCGGGCGTCGGTGTCGGCTTGCACGTCGCCCTGGGCGCCGCGCATGTGGATGCGGGTGGTGAAGTGCTCGGGGCTGGCGATGGTGGTTTCGAAATCGGCGGTGCCCGGGGGCTGGGTGCAGTTGAGGCGGCCGCGGACGCTGTTGCCGGCCTTGGTGACGCTGGCCAGGGTGCAGCCGCCGTCGGTCTTGCCGGTGTAGATGTTGTCCTGGCGGGCCTGTTCGGGGGTGATGCAGCTGCGCACCGCGCCGTCCTTGCCCAGCTGCACGCCGCGGGCGGCCATCTGCTGCTGGAGCATGCGCTGGGTTTCGGGGGGCAGGTTCTTCAGCTGCTTCTGCATCTCGGCCATCTGGGCCGACATGTCGGGCATGCCGGCGGCGCTCATCCGGGTGGAGCGGAACTCCCACAGGCCGGGGCGGATGTCGGTGGCCTGGGCGGTGGCGGCGGCCAGCAGGAGCAGGCCGGCGGCGAGGCGGTGGGCGGTGTTCATGATCGGCGTCCTTTCGGGTGAATGGATCACGGCGTCTCCTCGGGCTTGCCGCGCAGCAGGGCTTCGGGGTGACGGTCGAGGGTGTCGGCCAGGTGACGCAGGGCCTGGGCGGCGCGCCCGAGCTCCTGCAGACTGGCGCGCAGGTCCTGCTGCAGCGGGGCGTCGCTGGCGATCAGCTTGCGGGTGTCGGCGATGGCCGAGCGGGCCTCGACGATGGTGCTGCGCACCTCGCCGTCGGTGAGCTTGTCGATGCGCTTGAGGAGCGCCTCGGTTTCGTCGACGCTGCGCTGCAGGCTGGCCAGCAGCTTGCGGGTGTCGTGGCCGATCTCTTCAATTGGCAGCTTGTCGAGCTTGCCGACGATGCGCATCAGGGTGGTCTGCAACTCATCCAGGCTGCCGCGCTGGGTGGGCAGCCGGGGCGGGCTGGCGGCCCAGTCGGGGCGCGCCTTGGCGGCGCCGGGGAAGAAGTCGAGGGCCACGTAGAGCTGGCCGGTGACGAGGTTGCCGTTACGCAACTGGGCGCGCAGGCCCTTGGCGACGAGCTGGTCGACAAACGCGCGGAAGGCCGGGTCTTCGCTGGTGGCGCCGGCCGGCAGGCGCGACTGGCTGCCCGGGGCGCGCAGGCGGCCGGGCTGCAGGGAGACCTCGACGTGCATGCTGATGTCGGCGCTGTCGAGATTGAGCTGGGGCTGGATGGCGATGACCTCGCCGATGGTGATGCCGCGGAAATCCACCGGCGCGCCCACCGACAGGCCCCGCACCGATTCGGTGAAGCCGAGCACGTAGTGCTGGCGTTCGTCCATCTGCCGGCGGATGGCTTCTTCGCGGTTGGCAAACAGGCGGAAGCTGCGTTCGGCGGCGGCGGGCTCGTCGGGGCTGTCGGCGGGGGTCAGGAAGGCCAGGCCGCCGGCCAGGATGGCGGTGAGCGATTCGGTGTTCACCTGCACGCCGTCGGCGCCCACCTTGACGTCGACGCCACCGGCGTTCCAGAAGCGGGTGTCGTTGGTCACGAAGCGGTCGTAGGGTGCCTTGATGAAGACGCGCACCTCGATCCGCTTGCCGTGCTCGCCCAGCCGGTAGCCGGTGACCTGGCCGGCCTGCATGCGGCGGAAGTAAACCGGGGTGCCGACGCCGATCGAGCCGAGGGTCTCGGCGTGCAGCGTGAAGTAGCGGCCGGGCACGTCGAAGCTGACCACCGGCGCGTCGTCGAGGGCGGTGAAGTCGCGCCGCGCCTCGGCCGACTTGCCGGCGTCGAGGCCGACGTAGGTGCCGCTGAGCAGTGTGCCGAGGCCCGACACGGCGCTGCCCGACACCCGTGCGCTGACCATCCAGAAGCGGGTGTCGTCCACCAGCAGGTGGTCGGCCGAGCGGGCCAGGCGGGCGCCGGCGATCACGTAGCTGCCGTCCTCGGAGAGGCTTACCGAGTCGATCTGCCCGACGTCCACGTCCTTGTACTTGATGCGCGTCTTGCCGGCCTCGAGGCCTTCGCCGGTCTTGAAGCGGATGGTGATGTCGGGCCCCTGCTGGTACCAGGTATGGAGGGCCAGGAAGACGCCGATCAGCGCGGCGACGAGGGGGATCACCCACACCAGCGGGATGCGGAAGCGCCGCGGCGTTTCGACGCGGGCGGTGGGCAGGGTGGAGGGCGTCGGTTCAGTCATGGGGCTGTTCGGAGGGCGGCGCGTCGGCGAGGGGGTCCCAGATCAGGCGGGGGTCGAAGCTCATCGCGGCGAACATGGTGAGCACCACCACCGCCCCGAAGGCAACCGCCGCGGGGCCGGCCTGGATGGTGGCGAGGCCCTGGAACTGCACCAGCGCGACGAGGATGGTGATGACGTAGATGTCGAGCATCGACCAGCGCCCGACGAACTCGACGAGCCGGTACAGCCGGGTGCGCTGCAGGGGCTGCCGGCACGAGCGCCGCTGGGCCGAGGCGGCTAGGTACACCAGGGCCATGATCTTGAGCAGCGGCACCATCACGCTGGCGAAGAACACCACCGCCGCCAGCGGCCAGGAGCCGGACTGCCACAAAAAGACGACCCCGCTCATGATCGTGTCGTGCTGGGTGCCTAGCAGCGAGGCGGTAGTCATCATCGGCAGCAGGTTGGCCGGCACGAAGAGGATCGCCGCCGCCAGCACCAGCGCCCAGGTGGTGGCCAGGCTGGCCGGCTTGCGCAGGTGCAGCGGCGCATTGCAGCGCGGGCAGCGCAGGGCGTGGCTGCCCGCAGCCGGCGGGCGGGCGAGCTGGCCGCAGATGTGGCAGCTCAGCAGGCCGGCCTGGCGGGCGGTGAGGGCGGGCCGCGGGCTCATGGGGTTTGGCCCGGAGTTTGCCACAGCAGCCGCGGATCGAAGGCGCGGCCGGCCAGGGTGAGCACGACGATCAGCGCCGCCATGGCCCAGAAGGCGGTGCCGAGGATCACCGTGGCCAGGTGCGACAGCTTGACCAGCGACACCAGCATGCCGAGCAGGAAGACCTCGACCATGCCCCACGGCTGCACCGACCTGACCAGCCGGAAGAAGGGCGCCAGCCGCGGCGAGGCCCGCCCGAGGCGCAGCGGCACCAGCACGGCGAGGATCATCAGCAGCTCGAGCACCGGAAAGAGCAGGGCGGTGACGCCCACCAGCGCGGCCACCGGCCCCATGCCGTCGTGCCACAGGATGTGCAGTGCGCCGGCCAGGGTGACCTCGACGCGGCGGCCCTGCATCTCGAGGCCAACCAGCGGGTAGAGGTTGGCGATGAGGTAGAGCACGGCGGCGGTGCACGCCAGGGCCAGGCTGCGGTCGATGCTGTCGGGCGGGTTGCGCGCCAGCAGGGCGCCGCAGCGGGTGCAGCGGGCCGTCTCGCCGGGGGCGAGGGCGGGCTCGCGCTGGAGCAGGTCGCATTCGTGGCAGGCGATCAGGTCGGCCGGCAGGAGGGGGTGCGCATCAGGCGCCAGCATGGACTGCCCCGGGAAAATGACGGCCAATTCTGCGGTGCAGCGACACCCGGGCGCAAGGGGGATGGCCCGAAATGAGCGGGCGGGAGAGCGGGATCAGCGCCGGCGGACCAGCCCCAGGGCGGCCAGCCCGAGGCCCAGCAGGGCCAGGGTGACGGGTTCCGGGATCGCCGACAGGCTGCTGTCGAACTGCACTTCGTCGATGAACAGCCAGGGGCCGTTGGCGGTGGCGGCCACCCTGACGTGGCGCGCTTCGATGCCGAGGCCCGGCAGGGTCAGGAAGCCGTGGGGCGCGCTGCTGTACGGGTCGACGCCGGTGGCCGGCGCGGCGGGTGTGCTGGCGCCGAGGAGCTGGTTCCAGGTGGTGCCGTCGTCGCTGCTGAAGACGGTGATGGAGGGGAGCATCACCTCGTTGAGGGTGTCCTGGGTGCTGCCGACCCGCACGGTGTCGATCAGGCGACGGGTGCCGAAGTCGAAATCGATGTTCACCGTGCGCTCGTGCGCCCAGCCCACCCATGCCTGCCCGTCATTCACGGCCCAGCCGGCCTTGCCCAGCACGCCGTCGGTGAGCTTGCCGTGGGCCGGGTCGTGATAGCACCAGATGCCGCAGTCGGTGGCTTGGTCGAAGCTGTAGGAGGCCGGGTTGATCGGCGCCGCAGCCGCGCTGCCCTGCACGAGGCCGGTGATGGCAGTGGCCAGGGCAAGCTGGCGGAGGAGGGACAGGCTCATGATCAGGGCTTGTTCGATGTTCGCAGATGCCGCCGGTGTTTTGTTTTGGGCGGCTGATATCTGGACAAAGCAAAACCTGGGCCTGTTTTATATCCCTATGAATGCATTGGTTTTTTGTAATTTACTTTGTGACTTAAATCACGTTTTGTCAGATTTTTCGACACTTCGGCCCTCGTCCCCGGAGGGGACCGGGGCAGACTCCGGCCGCCGCGCAGGGGGCTTGTGCCCGTCGGGGGCGATGACGCCGGGCAGCGTCGTGAGCGGCAGGGCGATCGGCAGGCTGTCGCCCTTCCTCCGCAGCACCACGTGGTCCGGCATCACCCGCTCGACATGGATGTCGTCGTTGTAGGGCGCGCCCTCCTGGACAAGCTGGGGCTGCTTGCCGACCTCGGCCAGGATCGCGACCCCCGGCACCGCACCCGCGCCGGGGATGACGCCCTGCAGAACCAGCCGCGACAGCGGGGTGAGGGGCATGCCGTCCGACGTCGCGGCCTGCAGCATCGATTTCTGGGCGGGCGGGGCGACCATCAGCAGCCCGCTTTCTTCGGCCAGCCACAGGGCGGCGACGGCCACCACGCCGATGATCACGACGAAGCGCTGGATGCGGTCGTAGTCGAAGCCTTGCATAGGGAGTCTCCGTCGGGCGAGCCGGCTTGAACACGGCGCCCTACCTTCCGTCATGGGAACAGGGCTCACCGTATCACCGTTGGATACTCCGTCTGCTGCGCTGCAGGGGATTTGTAACGCTGATTAACGGATTTAACGTGATTTACCCGTGCGCGCCCCCGGCGACGAAGTCCAGCACGTCGCGCACGAAGCGTTCGCGCTCCCACAGGTGCGGGGCGTGGTCCACACCGGGGTAGGTGTGCAGCACCGCGTTGGGGATGCTGTCGCGGACATACTGGGCGGTGCCGGCCGAGTAGAAGTTGCTGGCGCCGCCATACACCAGCAGGGCCGGGATGGTGATGCGGGAGAGCACGTCGCGGTAGTCGGCGGCGGTCAGGCTGGCCCAGCAGTCGATCAGCGGCTGCGGGTCGAGGGCGCGCAGGCGCTCGCGGGCGAGCTGGATGCCCGGGCCGTTCTGCTGGTAGAGCTCGCGGGCCCGCGGGTTGTGGCCGAAGGCAACGAGACGCAGCACCGCTTCGGCAAAATCGTGCCGCAGCTCGGCCATGAAGCTGGCGCTGCGCTCCGGCCCGAAGTCGCCATATATGCCGCCTTGCCAGCCCTCGCCGGTGAGGAGGCGCGGCGACTGGTCGATGAACACCAGCCGCGACAGGCGGCTGTCGCCGAAATCCCGCAGGTATTGCCACAGGGTGAGGGCGCCCATCGAGTGGCCCACCACGACGGCCTGCTCGAGCCGGTAGTGGTCCAGCAGGTTCTGCAGATCGCGGGCCATGCGCTCCACGGTCGGCACGCTGGGGTTCTTCAGCGGATGGCCGCCGTGGCCGCGGGCGTCCCAGCGATACACCCGGAAGTGCTGCGCGAAGGCGTCGATGAAGGGGTTCCAGTCGCGGTGGGTGGAGGTCCAGCCGTGGAGCAGCACCAGCGGCGGGCCGTCGCCGCTGATCCTGAGGTGGATCTTTTCGCCGTCGTCGGCAGTGAAGTGGTCCATGGAAGTGCTCGCTTTATGAAGGCGTTTCAGCCGGCCGTGCCGGTGTCGCGGCGGTTGAACCAGCGCAGCACGGTGCCCCAGTCGTGGAGGTCGATGCGGGTCGCCTCGCCGCAGGCGAAATCGAGGCCCAGCCAGTTCTCGGGCGGCAGGCCGAGCAGCGCACCGGCGATGGCGCGCAGCGGCCCGCCGTGGGCGACCACCACCGCTGCGGCGGGCGCCTCGGCGCGCAGCTCGGCCAGGAAGGCGTGGCTGCGAGCGGCCATCTGGCGGGGCGACTCGCCCCCCGGCGGCGCGAAGTCGAGGGGTGACGCGGCCCAGGCGTCGAGCGCCGGCTGGCCGATCTCGTCGAAGCTGCGCCCTTCCCAGTCGCCGAAGTGGATCTCCTGGAGGCGCGCGTCGAGCCGCGGCGTGCCGAGGGCTTCGGCGAGCAGGCGGGCACGGGCCAGCGGGCTGGCGTGCAGCGCGAAGTCGGCGGGCAGCAGCGGGCGCAGGCGCGCGGCCACTTCGGCGGCGGGTTCGGCCAGGCCGAGGTCGGTCTGGCCGTAGCAGACTCCCGGCGCGACTTGCGGCCGGGGGTGGCGGATCAGGTAAAGCTCCATGCGGCGAGGATCCCGAAATAGATGGCCACTTCGGCCAGTTGCTGGGTGGCGCCCAGGCAGTCGCCAGTGTAGCCGCCGAGCCGGCGGGCGAAGGTGCGCAGCGACCACAGGGTGACGGCGGCGCTGGCGATGAGGGCTCCCAGCGCCTCCCGCGGGCCCAGCAGCAGCAGCGGCAGCACCCCGAAGAGCGTCGCCAGGCCGAGCTCGGCGGCGCTCAGGCGGCGCGCCACCGGGGCCGACTTGGAGCTGTCGTCGGCGCGGGCATAGTCGAGCACCGCCATCAGGCTCACTGCGGCGAGGCGCGACAGCGGGTGGGCCACCAGCAGCGCGGCGACCAGCGGGTAGTCGTGTTCGGCGCCGAGGTGAGTGAGGGCCAGGTATTTGCCCAGGATCAGCAGCACCAGGCCGATGGCGCCGAAGCTGCCGATGCGGGAGTCCTTCATGATCTCCAGCACCCGGGCCTTGGTCCAGCCGCCACCCAGGCCGTCGCAGGTGTCGGCCCAGCCGTCCTCGTGGAAGGCGCCGGTGACGCGCACGGTGGCGGCCATCGACAGCACGACGGCGATGTCCACCGGCAGCACCTGCGCCGCCAGCCAGAACACCGCCGCCCCGATCGCCGCGACGAGCCAGCCCACCAGCGGCAGGAAGCGGGCCGCCTGGCCGAGCTTTTCGGGCGCGAAGGCTACCCAGCCGGGGATCGGCAGGCGGGTGAAGTAGGCGAGGGCGATGAAGAAGAGCTCGAGCTGGCGCATGGGCGAGCCGGTGTTCAGGCCTTGCCGGCGACGCCGGCCGATTCGAAGCTGGCCATCTCGTTGAGGAAGTTCACCGCCGCCTGCACCAGCGGGTAGGCCAGCGCGGCGCCGGTGCCTTCGCCCAGGCGCAGGTCGAGCTGCACCAGCGGCTCGACGCCCAGGCGGGCCAGCTGGACGACGTGGCCAGCCTCGTTGGAGCGGTGGGCGAAGACGCAGTAGTCGAGGATCTCGGGCACCAGCGCGTGGGCCACCAGCAGCGCGCTGGTGACGATGAAGCCGTCGATCAGCAGCACCATCTTCGCCTCGGCGGCGCCCAGCATGGCGCCGGCCATCATCGCGATCTCGAAGCCGCCGTATTCGGCCAGCGCCGTCAGCGGGTCGGCGGGGCGGCCGCCGCGGGCGATCGCCCGGGCCAGCAGGGCGCGCTTGCGCTCCATGCCGGCGTCGTCGTGGCCGGTGCCGCGGCCGATCACGCCGTTGAGCTCGGTGCCGGTGAGGCAGTGGGTGATGAGCGAGGCGGCGGCGGTGTTGCCGATGCCCATCTCGCCGAAGCCGACCACGCTGCAGCCCTTGGCCGCCAGGCCTTGCGCCAGCTCACGGCCGCGGGCGAGGGCCGTGTCGCGCTGCGCGGCGCTCATCGCTGGCGCTTCGAGGTAGTTGGCGGTGCCCGGCGCGACCTTGGCGTCCACCAGGCCCGGGCGGGCACCGAAGTCGTGGGCCACGCCGGCGTCGACCACCGTCAGCCCCATGCCCATCTGGCGCGCGAACACATTGATCGCCGCGCCGCCGGCCAGGAAGTTCTCGACCATCTGCCAGGTCACGTCCTGGGGGTAGGCCGACACGCCGGCCTTGGCCGCGCCGTGGTCGCCCGCGAACACCAGCATGTGCGGTTCGCGCAGCACCGGGCTGAGGGTCTGCTGGATCAGGCCGATCTGCCGCGCCAGCGCCTCCAGCCGGCCGAGGGCGCCGAGGGGCTTGGTCTTGGTGTCGATGCGCTGCTGGAGGGCGGCGGCGATGCCCTGGTCGGGGCGGGCGATGGCGTAGGTCATGGCAGGGGTGATGTCGGGCGGAGGCGGCGATGGTAGCGCGGAGAGGCGGCAAACGTGAAACGGGCCACCCAAGAAACGAAAAACGCCTGCCGGAGTGATCTCCGGCAGGCGTGCTGACAGGTGGGGAGGCTTACACCACGCCCTGGGCCAGCATGGCGTCGGCGACTTTCACGAAGCCGGCGATGTTGGCGCCATCCACATAGCTGATGCTGCCGTCCGGGCGCTTGCCGTACTGCACGCAGGCGGCGTGGATGCCCTTCATGATTTCCAGCAGGCGTGCGTCGACCTCCTCCCGCGGCCACGACATGCGCATGGCGTTCTGGCTCATCTCGAGGCCGGAGGTGGCCACCCCGCCGGCGTTGCTGGCCTTGCCCGGGGCGTACAGCACGCCGGCCGCCTCGAAGGCCTTGGCGGCCTCGATGGTGGAAGGCATGTTGGCGCCTTCGGCCACGCAGATCACGCCGTTGTTGATCAGGGCGGCGGCGTCGGTGGCGTCGAGCTCGTTCTGGGTGGCGCAGGGCAGGGCGACGTCCACCTTCACACCCCACGGCCGCTTGCCGGCCTCGAAGCGGGCGCTGGTGCGCGCGGCGTAGTCGCTGACGCGGCCGTAGTGGTGGTTCTTGACATCCATCAGGATGGCCAGCTTCTCGGGGGTGAAGCCGTCTTCGTCGATCACGGTGCCGCTGGAGTCGGACACGGTGACGACTTTGGCCCCCAGCGCCATGGCCTTCTCGACCGCGTACTGGGCCACGTTGCCCGAGCCCGACACGCTGACGCGCAGGCCGTGGAAGGACAGGCCGCGGGTCTTCAACATCTCGTCGGCGAAATACACCGTGCCGTAGCCGGTGGCCTCGGGGCGGATCAGAGAGCCGCCGAAGCTCAGGCCCTTGCCGGTGAACACGCAGTCGGCGCGGTTGCTGAGCTTCTTGTACATGCCGGCCATGTAGCCCACTTCACGGCCGCCCACGCCGATGTCGCCGGCGGGCACGTCGGTGTCGGAACCCACGTGGCGGAACAGTTCGCTGATGAAGGCCTGGCAGAAACGCATGACTTCGGCTGGGCTCCGGCCCTTGGGGTCGAAGTCGGAGCCGCCCTTGCCGCCGCCCATCGGCAGCGTGGTGAGGGCGTTCTTGAAGGTCTGCTCGAAGGCCAGGAACTTCAGCACCGACAGGTTCACCGACGGGTGGAAGCGGATGCCGCCCTTGTAGGGGCCGATCGCCATGCTGTGCTGGATGCGGTAGCCGCGGTTGACCTGCACCTGGCCGCGGTCGTCGACCCACGAGACGCGGAACATCAGCACACGCTCGGGCTCGATCAGGCGGTCGAGCAGGCCGTGCTCGATGTAGCGGGGGTTCTTCTCGATAAACGGCCACAGGCTTTCGACGACCTCGGTGACCGCCTGGAGGAACTCGGGCTGGCCCGGGTTGCGGTCCGAGACGTAATGGAGAAACTGCTTTGCCGACGCGTATTTCATCGATTTCACTCCGGATTGGAAACTGGATGCACCAAAACCGGGATTATCCATCAAGCTGCGCACCAAATTGGTTCGCTTTACACCCAGGTCTGATCGAAATCAATGGAAAAACGTGTTTTCGCACCATTTTGGAGCAAATTGGCGCCGCTTCAGCCCTTCAACTGCAGCGGCAGGCCGGCGGCCACGAAGCTGACGTGTCCGCAGCGCGCGGCGACCGCCTGGTTAATGCGGCCGGCCTCGTCGCGAAACAGGCGGCCCAGCGCCGACTCGGGCACCAGACCGAGGCCCACCTCGTTGGCGACGAAGATCACCGTGCCGGGCAGGTCGGGGATCAGCGCGAGTAGTGCCGCGCGCTCGCGGGCAAAGGCCGGCAGTGCGCCTGCGTCGTCGCCCGGGGCGAGGGTTTCGGCCCCGTCCAGCAGGTTGGCGAGCCACAGGGTCAGGCAGTCGACGACCACGCAGCGCCCGGGCGCGGCCACGGCTGCCAGCGTGGCGGCGAGGCTGCGGGGCGCCTCGTGCACCGTCCAGCCGGCGGGCCGGTCGGCCTGGTGGCGGGCGATCCGGGCGGCCATCTCGGCGTCGAGGGCTTCGGCGGTGACGATCACATGCACGGCCAGTCCGCTTGCGGCGGCCAGTTGTTCGGCGTGGCGGCTCTTGCCCGAACGGGCGCCGCCGAGGATCAGGTGGGTGGGCATGGGGTGTGGTAAGTGGGAAGTGGGAAGTGGGGCCGGCGGGCTTTCCTCGGGCTGGCCAGGGCTTTCGATGCTATCATCCGCGGCTGCCCGGGCGTTGCATCTGCCCGGGCGCGTGTTCCAGGTGCTCCACGGGCCGACCGGCCCCGGAGTTAAACGGGAAACAGGTGCGCGTGCTTTCCATCGAAGCCGTCATGCCTGTGCTGCCCCCGCAACGGTAAGCAGGTGTTCGACGCGTCATTTCAGCCACTGGGCCTCGGGCCTGGGAAGGCGACGCGTTGCGAGAGGTCCGCCTTTGTCATCCGACAGGCCCGCCTCGACCTGCAAGCCCGGATACCGGCCTTGATCACATGAAGCGGAAGTGCCACGGGGTGGTGGCGACGAGCGCAGCCGGTTTCTGGCCGGCCCCTCTCTCGGTTTCTCCCCCCTCTCGTGCTTCCAGACATGATTAGCCCGATCCGGCGGGGACGCCGGTGGGCCAGGGAGAACATAAAAATGATCATCCACCGTTCCGCTGCCGCCCTTGCGGTGGCCGCCGCCCTGCACGCGCCGGCCTTTGCCGCCGATGCGCAGCCCGAGGTCGTCGTGACCGCCAGCCGTTTCGGCGATGCCGAATCGAAGGCGCCGGTGAGCCTCACCCGCATCAGTCGCGAGGACATCGAACGTAGCGGCGGCGCCAGCCTGCCCGAGGTGCTCGGCATGGCCGCCGGCCTCGACGTGCGCCCGCTGTCCGGCGCCCTCGGCATCGACACGGTGGTCGACCTGCGCGGCTTCGGCGAAGCCGCCGGCAGCAACACCCTGGTGCTCCTCGACGGCCAGCGCCTCAACCCGGTGGACATGAGCGGCGTCGACTGGTCGGCCATCCCGCTGCAGAACGTCTCGCGGGTCGAGGTGATGCGCGGCACCGGCGGCGTGCTGTTCGGCGACCGCAGCGTCGGCGGGGTGATCAACATCATCACCGACAAGTCGGGCACACCCCGCGCCAGCGCCGGGCTCACCCTCGGCAGCTACGGCTACCACCGGGTGGATGTGGCCGCCTCCGGCTCGGCCGACGCCACCTACTTCAACGTCTTCGCCAACTACGCCGACGTGAACGGCTGGCGTCGCAACACCCAGGGCGACCAGCGCGCCCTGTCGGGCCGGGTCGGCCGCGTGCTGGGTGACGAGCGGGAGGTCTTCATCGACCTGTCCGCCTACGGTGACGCCAACGGCCTGCCGGGCTCGATCAAGCGCGCCGACTACGAGGCCGACGCCTCCCGCGCCCGCAGCCTCACCGACCACCAGAAGCGCGAGGGCTACCGGGTCAGCCCCGGCCTGCGCTACGCGATCACCGACACGCTGTTGCTGGAAGGCGAGTTCACCTACAACAGCTCGCGCCAGAACGCCGTCTATGGCGGCACGCCCTACGTCGCCAACCGCGACACCACCGCCTTCACGCCGCGCCTGCAATGGCGCCACGGCCTGGCCGGGCTGGCCAGCACCACGGTCGGCGGGCTGGATGTCTTCCACGGTTCGGTGAACAACGTGGCGATGGACCAATCCAGCTCGCAGCTCTCCCGCGCCTTCTACCTGCAGAACACCACCTCGCTGCGCCCCGACCTGCACCTCACCGTCGGCGGCCGCCGGCAGATCGTCCGCCAGCACGCCGAAGACCGCACCAACGCCATCGACGGCGAAGCCACCCACGCCCGCAACGCCTTCGAGGCCGGCCTGGCCTGGGATGTGGATGCCCGCACCCGGCTGTTCACCCGCTGGGGCCAGGTCTTCCGCTTCGCCACCACCGACGAGCTGTTCGGCTACGACCCCCTCACCTACATGCCGGTGTTCACCGGCGGCAACGTGCGCCCCCAGCACGGCCACAACCTCGAGCTCGGTGCCCGCTACAAGACGGCCGACCTGATGCTGCAGGGCACCCTCTACCGCCTCAGCCTCACCGACGAGATCGGCTACAACCCGATCACCTACGCCAACGAAAACTTCGACCGCACGCGCCGCCAGGGCGTCGAGCTGGAAGCCCGCTGGCGCGCCCTGCGCAATCTCGAGCTCAATGGCGGCCTCACCGCCCAGAACGCCCGCTTCGTCGAAGGCCCCTACAACGGCAACGCCATCACCCTGGTGCCGCACCTCAAGTACCGGGCCGGTGCCGTGTTCGACGCCGGCAGCGCCGGCCGTTACGGTGCCACCTGGAACTTCGTCGGCAAGCGCCGCTTCGGCGGCGACTTCGACAACTCGAAGGAGCTCCTCGACAGCCACGGCATCGTTGATCTCCACGCCGACTGGAAGCTGCGCGACGTGACCCTCCAGTTGCGCCTCGCCAACGCCACCAACCAGAAGTACGCGCCCTACGCGCTGTATTCGTCGTTTGCCGGCGACTACTACTTCTACCCGGCCGAGGGGCGCACGCTGTTCGCCGCCCTGCGTTACAACTTCCGCTGACGCAGCGCCCTTCATCAGAACCATTCCAGAACTTTCGGCCCCCGGCATCCGCGGGGGCCGATCGAAGTGACCAAGGTGCGCCCGGGCCGGCTGGCCAGGGCGTTAAACGGGAAACAGGTGCGCGGCCTTCCGCACGAAGCCGCAATGCCTGTGCTGCCCCCGCAACGGTAAGCAGTAAAGACGCGTCATCACGCCACTGGGCCCTCCGGCCTGGGAAGGCGACGCGCCGCGGCGGCGCCGGTTTCATCGGCCCCACCGAACTGCGAGCCCGGATACCGGCCTCGGTTGCATGACGCGAAGGTGCCACGGGGAGGTGGCAGGCGCACGTCGGACAGCCTTCGAGCGTCCCGAGCCTGCCTCACCCCGGTGCTTTCACCAGCAAACCACCGGGTTGGCGGGGACGCCGCCCGGCTCGGGAGAACCCCCAATGACCTTCATCCGCCCCACCCTCGCCGCCCTCGCCGTGGCGCTCGCCTTTCCCGCCCCGGGCCTTGCCGCCGAGGCGGAACAGCCCACCCTCATCGTCACCGCCTCCCGCCAGGCCCAGCGCGCCGACGAGGCGCTGGCCGACGTCACCGTGATCGAGCGCGACCAGATCGAGCAGGCCGGCGCCAGCTTCGGCCTCACCGAGCTCCTCGCCCGCCAGCCGGGCATCCAGATGGCCAGCAACGGTGGCCCCGGCAAGACCGCCTCGATCTTCATGCGCGGCGGCAACGGCAACCACACCATCCTGCTGGTGGACGGCATGCGCGTCGGCTCGGCCACCACCGGCACCGCCAGCTGGCAGGACATCCCGCTGGCGCAGATCGAGCGCATCGAGATCGTCCGCGGCCCCGCCTCGGCCCTGTACGGCGCCGACGCCATGAGCGGCGTGATCCAGATCTTCACCCGCAAGGGCAGCGGCGAGCCCCGCGTCGACGCCTTTGCCGGCGCCGGCAGCTATGGCGCGCGGGAGCTGTCGGCCGGCGTGTCGGGCAGTAGCGATGGCCTGAGCTACGCCCTGCGCGGCGGCTACACCGAGACCGCCGGCCGCAGCGCCAAGATGCCCAAGGCCACCGGCTACAACCCGGACGACGACCTCTACCGCAACAGCAGCCTGTCGGGCCGGCTCGGCTACCGCGTCGCCGACGGCCACGAGCTGGGCGCCAGCTTCCTCGCCACCGAGGGGCGCAGCTACTACGACGGCGAAGCCGGCTTCAACAACTACAACAACTCCGCCCAGCGCATCTGGAGCGTTCACAGCCGCAACCGCCTGGCCAGCATGTGGACCAGCACCCTGCGCTTCGGCCAGGCGGTGGACAGCTACGAAGGCTTCATGCTCAGCAAGCCGGCCGGTTCGACCATCCGCACCACCCAGGACCAGTTCGTCTGGCAGCACGACGTCCGCCTGCCCCTCGGCTCGCTGATGGCCGCCTACGAGAACCTCCACCAGAAGGTGCTCAGCCAGGGTGCCTTCGACACCGCCCGCAGCGTCAACTCGGCCCTCCTCGGGTGGACCGCCGGCCTCGGCGACCACAAGCTGCAGCTCAACGCCCGCCACGACGAGAACAGCCAGTACGGCGGCAAGACCACCGGCTACGCCGGCTACGGCTACCAGATCCTGCCCGGCCTGCGCTTCACCGGCAGCTTCGGCTCGGCCTTCCGGGCGCCCACCTTCAACGAGCTCTACTACCCCGGCTTCGGCAATCCCGACCTGCGGCCCGAGAACGCCTACAACAAGGAGATCGGCCTGCAGTGGGAGCGCGGCGGCAGCTTCGTCAGCCTCACCGCCTTTCGCAACCGCATCTCCGACATGATCGTCACCTTCCGCAACCCGGTCACCGGCCGCTCGCTGCCCTCCAACGTGCGCGAGGCGCAGATCCAGGGCCTGTCCCTGGCCGGCGCCACCCGCCTGGTCGGCTTCGAGGTCGAGGCCGGGGTCGACTTCCTCGATGCCAAGGATCGTGATTCCGACGCCAGCCTGCCCCGCCGCGCCAGGCAGAGCGGTCACTTCCGCATCAGCCGCAGCATCGAGCGCCTCACCGCAGGTGTCGAGCTGCAGGGCGTGGGCAGCCGCTACGACGCGGTCAGCTACAACACCCGCAACCTCGCGCTGGCCACCGAACGCGACCGGCTGGGCGGCTACGGCCTCGTGAACGCCTTCGTGAAGTACGCCGTGAACCGCGACTGGAGCCTCGAAGGCCGCGCCAATAACCTCCTCGACAAGCAGTACGAAACCGCCTTGGGCTACAACACCCCCGGCGCCAACGTCTTCTTCGGCGTACGCTACGCCCCGAGGTAACACCACCACAACCCGGGCCGCGGGCGACCCCCGGCCCGGCAACCGACATGAACACACACCGCTTCCGCCCGCGGGCGCCCCGATGACGATGGCCGACCCGCTCCCCCTTGCCGCCGCCGTGGCCGAGCGCGCCAGCGCCCCGCGCCTCCACGCCCTCCGCCGCCATCGCGCCGTGCTGGCGCTGGCCGGCCTCGTCACCGCGGCCCTGGCCGCCTTCGCCTGGGCCCTTACTGCCGGCGCGCTGCCGGTTTCCGGCGACGCCGTGCTGGCGGCCCTCGTTGGTGCGGGTGGCAGCATGGAGGCCGACATCGTGCGCACCCTGCGCCTGCCGCGGGCGGTGGCGGCCTTCGCCTGTGGCGGCCTGCTGGCCCTGGCCGGCGCGCTGATGCAGGTGCTGCTGCGCAACCCGCTGGCCGACCCCTATGTGCTGGGGATCTCCGGCGGCGCGGCGGTCGGCGCGCTGGGGGCCATCCTGGCCGGCCTCGGCGGCGGCTGGATCGACGCCTCGGCGGCCATCGGCGCCCTCGGCGCGACCCTGCTGGTGTTCGGCCTCGCCCATGGCGACGGCTCGTGGACGCAGACCCGTCTCCTCCTCACCGGTGTCATCGTCGCCGCCGGCTGCGGCGCCGCGGTGGCGCTGATGCTCAGCCTGGCCCCCGAGGGCCGCGTCAAGGGCATGCTGTTCTGGCTGATGGGCGACGCCAGCAGCGCCACCCGGCCGTGGCCGGCGCTGCTGCTGCTGGTGCTCGGCCTCGTCGCGGTGCTGCCCTTCGCGCGGGAGCTCAACCTGCTCACCCGCGGCGAGGTCACCGCCCGCGCGCTGGGCGTGCGGGTCGGGCGCCTGCGCGGGCTGGTGTATGGCCTCGGCTCGCTGCTCACCGCGGTGGCGGTCACCACCATCGGCTCGGTGGGTTTCGTCGGGTTGATCGTGCCCCACCTGGTGCGCCTCGCCATCGGCAACGACCAGCGCCTGCTGCTGCCCGCCGCCACCCTGGCCGGCGGCGTGTTGCTCACGGTGGCCGACACCGCCGCCCGCACCGTCGTCGCGCCCATCCAGCTGCCGGTGGGCGTGCTCACCGCGCTGATCGGCGTGCCGGTCTTCCTCTTCCTGCTGGCGAGGCACCCGCGATGAAGATGGACGCCCGCCCGCCGGTGCTCGGCGCCGACGCCCTGCATGTGAGCGTGGGCCGGCGCGATGTCTGCCGCGCCCTCGACTTCACGCTGCAGCCCGCCGACACCCTGGTGATCCTCGGCCGCAACGGCGCCGGCAAGAGCACCCTGCTGCACACTCTGGCTGGCCTGCGCGCGCCGGCCGGTGGCGCCGTGCTGCTGTCGGGCCAGCCCTACGCCGCCTGGCCCCGCGGCCACGAGGCCTGCCTGCGCGGCCTGCTGGCCCAGAGCCAGCCCGATTTCTTCAGCGCCACGGTGCTCGAGACGGCCCTTGTCGGCCGCCACCCCTACCTCGGCCGCTGGGACTGGGAAGGCCCCGAGGACGAAGCCATCGCGATGGCGGCCCTCGAGCAGATGGGTCTCGCCGGCTTTGCCGAGCGCCAGGTGCCCACCCTCTCCGGCGGCGAGCGCCAGCGCCTCGCCATCGCCGCGCTGCTGGTGCAGCAGCCGCGGCTGTACCTGCTCGACGAGCCCCTCGCCCACCTCGACCTGCACCACCAGATCCAGGTGCTGGAGCACTTCGCGATGCTCGCCGCCGGTGGCGCCGGGGTGGCGATGGTGCTCCACGACATCAACCTCGCCGCCCGCTACGCCAGCCACGTGCTGCTGCTCGACGGGGAGGGCGGCCACGCCTTCGGGCGGGCCGCCGAGATCCTCACCGCGCCGCGCCTCTCCGCCGCCTTCGGCCACCCGCTGCGGGCGGTGCAGGACGGCGACGCGATGCTGTTCGTGCCTTGCTGAACGCCCGGCACCGAAAACCCCAACGACAAGAGAGAGAACCCCATGACCGACACCCCCGACCGCGACGCCCGCCACAAGGCGCGCATGGAACGTAAAAAGGCCGTCGTCGACGCCGCCATCGCCGCCGCCACCGACACCCGCGGCGTGCTGCTGGTGAACACCGGCAACGGCAAGGGCAAGTCCAGCGCCGCCTTCGGCGTGCTCGCCCGGGCCATCGGCCACGGCATGCAGGTGGGCGTGGTGCAGTTCGTGAAGGGCCGCTCCGACACTGGCGAGGAGGCCTTCTTCCGCCGCCAGCCGGAGGTCGAATGGCACGTGATGGGCGACGGCTTCACCTGGGACACCCAGGACCGCAGCGCCGACATCGCCAGCGCCCGCGCCGGCTGGGAGCAGGCCCGGCGCTTCCTGGCCGACCCGGCGATCGGCCTGGTGGTGCTCGACGAGCTCAACATCGTGCTCAAGTACGGCTACCTCGAGGTCGCCGAGGTGATCGCCGACCTGCAGGCCCGCCCCGCGATGCAGCACGTCATCGTCACCGGCCGCGGCGCGCCCGAGGCGCTCATCGAGGCGGCCGACACCGTCACCGACATGGGCGTCGTCAAGCACGCCTTCAAGGCCGGCATCGCCGCCCAGCCAGGCCTCGAGTTCTAGCCGCTAGCGCGCGGCCGGCGCGCCCTGCTTGGCGAGGTGCGCGTTGAGCGCCTGCCCGATCAAGCCGGCCGAATGGTCGGAGACGTGGTCGGTGAAGCCATACACGAGGCGCCCATCCTTCACCGGCGGGCACACCCCGCGCGCCATGTCGCAGAGCAGGGCGGTGGGGTCGAACAGCTCGACCTTGCCGGCAAAGCGCGCCTCGATCTCGCCGAGCAGCGCCCGGTAGGGCTGCGAGCGTTC
Organism: Zoogloea sp.; assembly: GCA_016789125.1. Lineage (GTDB taxonomy): Bacteria > Pseudomonadota > Gammaproteobacteria > Burkholderiales > Rhodocyclaceae > Zoogloea. Next base: position 26,382 of record JAEUNU010000028.1, read on the forward strand.
CAGCTGGAGCGCCAGGGGCAACTCGCAATGGGGCCGGATGAGCGGCGTCTGGAGGCCGAAGGCCGCATTCAATGCAGGCAGCGCCGTCGTCCGGCGCACGCAGACCTTGGGGTCGGGAAGGGTCGGGTTGTCCACCAGCAGGACGACCCTCTTGCCCGCCTTCACCAGGTAGCTCACCGAGGCCAGCAGGCCATCCCGGGCGGCCGCGTAGTTGGCGCTGGCGGGCAGATCCTCGATGGTGTCGTCGCGGCGCAGCTGAAACAGCGCCCGGGTGGACACCGCCAGCACCACAGCTTCGATTTCCGGCTTGCCGGCGACTCGTTCCAGCGCCACCTGGGCCGGCTTCTTCTGGTAATTGCGGTAGATCGCGCTGTCGGACAACACCGGCAGCAGGGGCCCGCTCCGGCCACTGCTGAGGACCAGCCAGCGGCCGGCATCGCCGGACGTCCGCATCAGGCCCGGGTAGAGTGCGACCGCCTTGCTGTCGCCCAGCAGCGCGTAGCGGGGCGCGGCCCGCCTGTCCTGCACGCACAGGAAGAGCTTGCGGATCTCCCGGTCGGGCTCCGGGCAGGCCTCGGCCCCGGCGGGGACGCCGCCCGCGTCGCCCCCGTAATTGGCCTGCACGACCGCGCGGGTGGGGAGCCCTTCCTTCTCGAACAGCAGATAGCCCGCCGTCCCCACGCCCAGCATCACGCTGGCCAGGGCGAGTGCCTTGGCCCGGCCACGGGGGCCGAAGCGCAGCGGGCGCTCGACCACACGCCAAGTGAGCCACGCCAGCGCCACCGCAAGGGTCACTGCGCCGCTGCGCAGCGCCAGCCCGGCCTCCTCGCCGCCGATCACCCGGGCGAAGGCCAGGAGCGGCCAGTGCCACAGGTAAAGCGGATAGCTGATCAGCCCGAACGCCACGAGCACGCGGCTCGACAGGATGTGGCGATTCACCCGGGCACTCGCCCCGGCCGAGATGAGCAGCGCCGCGCCGATGGTCGGCAGCGCCGCCCACCAGCCCGGAAAGCCGCGCTCCCGCGAGATCACCAGCAGCGCGAGTGCCAGCAGGCCGCCGCCCAGCCACGACCGCCCATCGGCGGAGAGCAGGGGGCTGGCGGGGTTTGCGCCGCCCTGCGTGCGCAGCGGCAGGTAGGCCAGCAGCGCACCGACGATGAGCTCCCAGAAGCGCGTCTGGGGCGAGTAGAAGGCCGCCACCGGATTGCCCGCCAGGCTCGTCACGTTGAGCACGAACGAGGCGCCCAGCAGCAGCACGATAAAAGGCAGAAGCCGGACGCGCAGCCGCCATGCCAGCCAGAGCAGGAAGGGCCAGGCGATGTAGAACTGCTCCTCGACGCTCAGCGACCACAGGTGCAGCAGCGGCTTGCTCTCGGCCGAGGTGTCGAAATAGCCCGCCTCGCGCTGCAGCAGGAAATTGGCGAAGAAGCCCGCGCCGCCGTACAGGTGCTTGCCCAGGTGCTTGTACTCGTCGGCGAGCAGCGTGAACCAGCCGAAGCCCGCCACCGCGAGCAGCACCACGAGCAGCGCCGGAAAGATCCGCCGGATGCGGCGGACGTAGAACTCGGTGAAGCTGAAGCTCCCGCGGGCCAGGTTGCTGAAGATGATCGTCGAGATCAGGAAGCCCGAGATCACGAAAAAGATGTCGACCCCCACGAAGCCGCCCGGCAGCGCCGCCGGGAACGCGTGAAACAGCACCACCGACAGGACGGCAATCCCGCGCAGGCCGTCGATGTCGGGGCGGTAGCTCGGGTGGGAGAGATGGGGGTGGGGCGAGGAGGATTTCGGCATGGGGCAGGATTGTATGCGATGGCCGTCGGGGCGGCCCCGCCCCGCGGTAAGCTGGCGGCTTTTCCAGCTGCAGGTCGCCATGCACCGCATCGTCAACATCGAGGCCGGCGCCGTTCGCGCCCGCTTCCGCCGCCCGGCCTTTGCCCATGAGTGGGTCGATTTCGACGCCACGGCCCAGGACGAGGTGGCCACGCGCCTCGCCGGCGCCACCATCGCCGTCGTCAACAAGCGCCGCCTGACGGCCGACATCATCGCCGCGCTGCCGGCGCTGCAGATGGTGGCGGTGGCCGCCACCGGCTACAACAACATCGACCTCGACGCCTGCCGGGCGCGCGGCATCGTGGTCTCGAATGTGCGCGGCTACGCCCGCGACACGGTGCCCGAGCATGTGTTTGCGCTGCTGCTGGCGCTGATCCGGCAGATCGGGACCTACCACCGCTCGGTGGCCGCCGGGCGCTGGCAGCAGAGCGAGCAGTTCTGCTACTTCGACTACCCGATCCGCGACCTCGCCGGCCGCAAGCTGGGCCTCCTCGGCAGCGGCACCCTCGGCCAGGGCGTCGCACGCATCGCCGAGGCCTTCGGCATGACGGTGCTGCGCGGCGAGCACAAGGGCGCCGCCGGCCTGCGCGAGGGCTACGTGCCCTTCGAGCGGCTGATTGGCGAGGCCGACGTGATCAGCCTGCATTGCCCGCTCACCGAGCACACCCGCGACCTCATCGGCGCGGCCGAACTGGCGGCGATGAAACCCGGCGCCCTGCTCATCAACACCGCCCGCGGCGGGCTGGTGGATGAACAGGCCCTCGCCGACGCGCTCCGCGCCGGGCACATCGGCGGTGCCGGCTTCGACGTGCTCTCCGAGGAGCCGCCCCGCGCCAACCCGCTGCTGGCCGCCGACCTGCTCGAGGCCGGCAACTTCATCCTCACGCCCCACGTGGCCTGGTCGAGCGGCGAAGCCATGCAGGCCCTGGCCGACCAGCTCATCGGCAACATCGAGGCCTTCGCCGCCGGCACCCCGCGCAACCGGGTGGCCTGAGCCTCGGCGCCTGTCCGCGCACGACGCGGCGTCGGCGGGGGGCTGGATCGCGGCACCGGCCTCGCGCTTACTGGTCGTGCTCGGCCGGCACCAGCCGGATCTCGGCCTCGGCGTTCCTGATCAGCAGCACGTGGCCGGCGCCCACCGCCACCTCCACCACCTCGGCGCCCTGGCCGAGCAGGGTGTGGATCGCCGCGCTGGTGCTGGCGGCGGTGTCGTTGAGGCAGGCCATCCGGGTGGATGCCGCGCGGGCCTTCAGGCGGCCGTCCTCGAAGCTGAAGCGGCCGCTGATGCGGTTGCAGCCGTCCGAGCCGCTCAGCGTGCCGGCGGCGCTGTCGAAGTTGAGCTCCGGGTGCGGCCTGGGGGTCTCCTTGCCGGCCACGTAGCGCACGGCCCAGCGGCCGTCGAGCTTGCCGAGGGTTTTGGTGTCACCCTCGATGCGGGTGAAGGGGCTGCAGGCCGACAGCAGCACGGCGGCGAGGGGCAGGGCGGCGAGGCGGTAAAGGGTTTTCATGGGCGCCTTTCGGGGTGGGTGACGAGGGGCTGATACATGCCGATTATCGTATGCCATACGGCTTGTGTCTGCGCCACCCTCACGCCGCTCTTTGGCGATTTGCCGCGACGCGGCAAAATGGCGGCCCCTCCCCACGAGCGCCGCCATGATCGTCCGCCCCCATCTGCACTGGTTTCGCCTGCTGTTTGTCTGGCGTGGCTCGGTGCTGCCCTACATCGTCTCGCGGCTGGTGCTGGTGCTGGCCGTCTCGGTGCTCAGCGTGCTCGGCCGCGACTGGTGGATGAGCGCCCACGCCGAATCGGCCCTGTCGATTCCGCCCTTCACGCTGATGGGCATCGCGCTGGCGATCTTCCTGGGTTTCCGCAACAGCGTCAGCTACGACCGCTACTGGGAGGCGCGCAAGCAATGGGGCGCGCTCTTGATCGGTGCCCGCTCGCTGACCCGCGAGATCGCTAGCTTCGCGCCCGACGAGCTCGCGCTGCAGCGCCGTGTGGTGCGCACCCTGGCGGCCTTCGTGTTCGCCCTGAAGCACCAGCTGCGCGGCACCGACCCGCGTGCCGACCTGGCCTGCCGCCTCGATCCGGCGGTGGTGGACCGCGTCTGCGCGGCGCGCTTCGTGCCCTCGGCGCTGCTCCTGTGCCTGGCCCAGGATTTCGCCGCCGCCCGGCGCGCGGGCAGCATCAGCGACCTGCAGCTGCAGGCGATCGATACCAACCTCAACCTGCTCACCGAAGCCTCCGGCGCCTGCGAGCGCATCGCCAACACGCCCATCCCCTACACCTACCGGGTGCTCATGAACCGTACCGTGATGGTGTATTGCCTGCTGCTGCCGGTCGGCCTCGCCAATGCCATCGGCTGGCTCACCGTGCTCGTCGGCCCCTTCATCGCCTACACCTTCCTGGCGCTCGACGTGATCGGTGAACAGATCGAGGAGCCCTTCGGCAACGAACCCAACGACCTCGCGCTGGCCGCCATGTGTCACGGCATCGAGCTGTCGATCTGCGAACTGGTCGGTGAAACGCCCCGCAGCAGCCCGCCCGAGGTGGTCGATTACGTGATGGTGTGAGGCGGCGGGCGCTTGCGCGCAGGGGCGACCTGTAGGGGCGAGCTTGCTCGCCCGCGGAGGCTGAGGGTGAGCAAGCTCGCCCCTACAGCACGACATCGCCCTGAATGCGGTCGCGCGCAGGCGAGAGCTCGGCACGCAACGCGTGCGGGGCCTTGGCAAAACTGGGGATTGGGGTATTGCGAGGATATGGAGCGGCAGAAGAGTCTCGAACTCTCGACCTCAACCTTGGCAAGGTTGCGCTCTACCAACTGAGCTACTGCCGCTTCAAGGTGCTGCTTGGTGTTGGCGGAGTGGACGGGACTCGAACCCGCGACCCCCGGCGTGACAGGCCGGTATTCTAACCAACTGAACTACCACTCCACTTACTGCCGGCCCTGCATCGCATGGGCCCCCGGTCGGGAGCCAGCCTTGCAGAACCTTGGTGCCCAGGAGAGGACTCGAACCTCCACGGAGTTACCCGCTAGTACCTGAAACTAGTGCGTCTACCAATTCCGCCACCTGGGCAGGTGCAGAGGGCGCGGATATTAGATGACTTTCGTCGGAAACGCCAGCTTTTTTTGCCGCAGCCTCCGTCTTGCCCGCCGCAGCGTGAGATTTTCCGCAGAATGAGTCGAGGCCGGCCGGGCCGGCGCTGGCGCGTCACTTCAGAAGTGCCGGCCGGGTGTCGATAAACTTGCTGTAACCGCCCTGTCTCATTCGTGTGCTGGGCCCCGACGGCCCAGCCGGAGGGAAGACCCTTGCACGCCCTTGTATTGCCGCCGTGTCCCGGCGGCTCCAACTACTTTTCAGGCACCGGTACTCCGGGCTCAAAAGGACCGAGATGTTCTTCCAAAAAGAAAAGCGTATCGCAGCGCTCGAAACCGACAACCTCGCACTCAGGGCCCGCCAGCAGGCGGCCGATGCCGAGCTCGCCGAGCTCCGCCAGCTGCTCGCCGACCAACAGGCCCTTGCCGCCGCAAAGGAGGCCGAGTGCGAAACCCTCAAGGCCGTCCTGCGCAATCTGGCGATGTTCAGCGGCACCCTCTCCGGCTCCCAGCAGAGCCTGGCCGCGATGGCCACCCGGCTGCGTGAAGAGAAAGCCCGCGCCCTCGAGGCCGCCCACGTCTCGATGAGCAGCGGTCAGACCACCACCGAGATCGCCACCAGCCTGCACCTGCTCGCCGAGAATTCCGTCGCCACCGCCCGCGAGGTGGACGGCCTCGCCCAGCAGGCCGGCGAGATCGGCGCCATCGTCCAGCTCATCCACGAGATCGCCGACCAGACCAACCTGCTGGCCCTCAACGCGGCCATCGAGGCGGCGCGGGCCGGCGAGGCCGGGCGCGGCTTCGCGGTGGTCGCCGACGAGGTGCGCAAGCTCGCCGAGCGCACCGCCAAGGCCACCAAGGACATCGAAGGCCTGGTGGTGGGCATCCGCGACAACTCGATCTCGGCCAAGGGCGCGATGGAAGTCCTCGCCCGCACCGCCGAGGAGTTCAGCGGCCGCGGCGCCCGCGCCACCGAAGACATGGGCAAGCTGATGACCCTCTCCAACCAGATGGAAGGCGTCATCGCCACCAGCGCCATCAAGAGCTTCGTCGAAGTCGCCAAGGTGGACCACCTGGTCTTCAAGTTCCGGGTTTACCTCGGCCTCTTCGGTCTCGAAGAGCTCCACACCCACGACGTGCCGCACCATACCGAATGCCGCCTCGGCAAATGGTATTTCGAGGGCGAGGGCCGGGACACCTTCAGCAAGCTGCCCGCCTACCGTGAGCTCGACGCGCCCCACGCCGCCGTGCACGACATGGGCATCGCCGCCATCGACGCCCGCGACCGCGGCGACATGGCCGAGATGCTCCGGCACGTCGAGGCCATGGAGCGCGCCAGCGTCCGGGTCATCGACAGCCTCGACCGCATGGCCGACAGCGTCGCCTGAGGCGGGCCGCTCCATGCGCCTCGCCGGGCTGCCGATCCTCCTGTTGTGCGGCCATTGCCTCGCCGATGGCTGCGACAGGCTCGCGCCGCCCTCGGTGAAGCTCGAGCTCCACGACGAGCCGATCAGCCTCGACACCCGCAGCAGCTACAAAACCCTCACCCTGCTCGGCCCGCCCCAGGCGCGGGGCGGCCAGCAGGTGCTCGGGCTCACCCGTGGCACCGCCACGGTGCGCTTCGAGACCCGCGTGGCGGCCTACGTCGACCCCAGCGGCCGCTGGGAATGCGCCAGCCCGCAGGTCACCGTGCGCTACGGCTTCAGCCCCATGACGGTTTACGTGGCCCGTGAATTCCCGCCCGGCAGTTGCGCCTACCGCGAGATCCACGAACACGAGATGCGCCATGTGCGCGCCTACCAGGCCCACCTCAAGGCCATCGAGAGAACCCTCGCCGACGCGCTCCAGGCCCGCTTTGCCGGCACCGGCCCGTGGCGCGGCCCCCGCGGCGAGACCAACGCCCGCCTCCAGGCCGAGCTGCAGGAGCGCTGGGTGCCCTTTGTAAAACGCGAGATCAACAAGGTGGACACCGCCCAGGCCCTCATCGACACCCCCGAGGAGTACGCCCGCGTCGCCGCCAGCTGCGGCGGCGAGATCCGCAGGCTCACCCGCTAGACCCCCGCCGGGCCCACCGCCCGCCGCCCTCAAGCCCGCCGCGCGGCCCGCCCCACCGCCGCCCGATCGGGCACAATCCCGCCGACCATGCTCCAGCGCCTCGCCAACCCCTACCTCCTGCTCACCCTTGCCGCCCTCTTCTGGTCGAGCAACATGGTGATCGGCCGCGCCATCCGCGGCGACATCCCGCCCTTCACCCTCGCCTTCGGGCGCTGGGTGGTGGCCGGCCTCATCGTGCTGCCCCTCGCGCTGCCCCAGGTCAAGGCCCAGTGGCCGCAGCTCAAGGCCGGCTGGCGGCCGCTGCTCATCCTCGGGCTGCTCGGCATCGCCGGCTACAACACCTTCGCCTACCTCGGCCTGCAGCACACCACCGCCACCAACGCCGCGCTGCTCAACGCCTTCGTGCCCATCGCCACCATCGCCATCTCGTGGGCCTTCCTCGGCAAGCGGCTCAAGCCCCTCGAAGCCGCCGGCGTGCTCATCTCGCTGGGCGGCGCCCTCACCATCGTCGCCCGCGGCGAGCTGCAGGTGCTGGCCCGCCTCGACCTCAACATCGGCGACCTGTGGATGCTGCTGGCCGTGCTCGACTGGGCCCTCTACACCATCGCCCTCGCCTGGCGCCCCGCCGGCCTCCACTCCATGCTGATGCTCGGCGCCACCATCGGCATCGGCATCGCCGCCCTGGCCCCCGCCTGCGCCTGGGAGCTCGCCCACGGCGCCCGGCCCAACGTAAGCCCCGGCACCCTCGCCACCGTGGCCTACCTCGGCATCGTGCCCGGCGTGTTCAGCTACATCTTCTACAACCGCGGCGTGGTCGAGGTGGGCGCCAACCGCGCCAGCCTGTTCATCCACCTCATGCCCGTGTTCGGCACCCTGCTGTCGTCGCTCTTCCTCGGCGAGGTCGCCCAGGCCTACCACTACCTCGGCATCGCGCTGATCTTCGGCGGCATCGGGCTGACGATGGCGCGCTGAGGGGCGGGGCGCGCGGCGTGGATGGGGTTGTCGGCGCCGGTCGGCTATAACGGAAGCGGAATGCCCGCAGTCTTGCCGGGCGCGCAGCGGGCCACCGCCCCGGCGCCTGTGCTTCGAGTGCAGGCAAGTCTCTTGCCTTGCACCGCGGGCGGGCCCCGCCCGCCCTGCGCTCCCTCTTTTTCCGCCACCGGAGGCCCGCCGTGAACGACGTCCCGATCGCCGAAGTCACCTTCTTCACCAACGTGCCCGCGGGCCATTACCCGACGGACGACGATGCCGTGGTGGTGTCGGCGGACCTCGCCGAGCAGTTCGAGGCCCTGATCGCCGCCCGCGGCCTCGCCGACGCGCTGGCCGTGGTGCGCGTCGAATACCGCATGGGCTGCATCCTCACCACCCTCACCATCGGCGCGGTCATCGGCGCCGCCGGCGGAACCGTGGTGGGTTTCGCCAAGCTCTACCCCAAGCTCCGCCAGAGCCTCATCCTCTTGCTGCGCGACATCCACGGCCTCTACACCCACCTCCGCGACCCCGACAAGCGCGTCAGCAGCTGGCTCTATAACGACGACGTGTTCGAGGAGGCCAAGATCCGGGACGCCACCCCGTCGGAAGCCAGAGACAAGAAGCCGCGCCGCAGGGAAGCCCCGCCGGCCGCGCCGAAGACCCGGCACTGAACGCCACCCCGCGCCCTGCAGATCGAGCCCGCAGCGCAGAAAACACGCTTTCACACCCAAAAACGACACCGCCGGGCCTGGCAGCAGCGTTGTCTAGCCAGACAACAACGATGTTTCACCAAACAATGTCGTTGCACGCCGAAAAACAACGATGTCGGGCCCGACAACTCAATTGTTCGGCCCGACAACAACGATGTTCGGCCTGACAACGTTGTTGCAGGCCGAAAAACATCAATGTTTCCGCCGACAACGACGATGTCGGGCACAACAACGACATTGTTCAGCCCGACAACCCGATTTCACCGCGAAAAACTGGATTGCCCAGCCGGGCGGTGTGATTCGCGCGCCTGAAACAAGGCTCTCCGCCCCCCGGGTAAGCCCTTTCCCGCCGTCGACCTCATCCCCCCTCGGCGCACCGAGCCCTGCCGCCCCGGCTTGCCCGCCTCACCCCCGGGTCATGCGGCTGATTTGCGGTGTACGTCAAAGGCATCAAATAAAATGACATTGCGCTTCACTCTGGCGCTGCCCGGGCGTAATATCGATCGCCGTAGTGCCCGCTTCTGTCGACAACCCAATGTACTGGAGACACCATGCCGAACATCAACCCGAACACCCGCGTTTCCGCTGAACAGACCCAGGCCAACTTCGAGGCCTACCTCGCCCTCAAGAAGATCCCCGACTACGTCCCCATCAACCCGGAACACAGCGTCGAGGCCGCCACCCTCTGCTACGAAGAACTGCTCGCCGCTGAAGAAGCCATCATCCACGCCGACAACGCCGCCGCCGCCGCCCGCGACAAGCTCCGCCAGGCCCGCTGGAAACTCCAGAACGTCATGGTCGGCGCCAAAGGCGAAGTCAAGGTCCGCTATGGCCTCGACTCCAACGAAGTCGCCGCCATCGGCCTGAAGAAGAAAAGCGAACGCTACAAACCCAGCAAGTCGAAGAAGGTGGCGGGTGGGGCGTAAGCGAAGTGCCGCTACCTGAAATGGGTGGCGGAGATTGACGAACAACGGCGGCCGCGGCCGCCGTTTTTTATGATGGGGGTATGATTAGGGCGGTGATTTTCGATCATTATATTTTTCTAAGGAGTTGTCTCATGCCTCTGTCACTAGAAGATAAACAAGAACTTAAAGCTGCAAAGTACCTACTTGAAAATCCTGGAATTACGGCCAAACTTACAAACTTACTTGGTACTCCGATTGAGAAGGGATTCAACCTGCTTCCGGAAAACTGGCGTGACAAGGTTGGGATAGCCACACGAGACGCGCTAATGGCTGCATTGCAGGGTGCTCTTTTTACGATGGATTCAGATGCCAAAGAAGCCTATCCGCGCTGGCACAAATTCGCCGCAGCCCTATCTGGAGGTGTCGGAGGGGCGTTTGGTCTTCCCGCACTGATTATCGAATTGCCTGTTTCAACGACAATTATGTTGCGCTCAATAGCCGACATTGGGCGTTCACATGGTGAAATTCTGACGACCGCCGAATCAAAAATTGCCTGTCTTGAAGTCTTTGCCCTTGGCGGGCCATCACCACATGACGACTCTTCTGAATCAGGGTACTTTGCGGTCAGAGGCGCACTTGCCCGTGCGGTGACGGAGGCATCCGAGTATCTCGCGGAAAAGGCAATCGTCGAGGAAGGTGCTCCGGCACTTGTGCGCTTAATCGCAGTTATTGCAGCACGATTTAAGGTTCAGGTTTCAGAGAAGGCTGCAGCGATGGCGATTCCCATCATCGGGGCAATCGGTGGTGGTGGGATTAACCTGCTTTTCATCGACCACTTCCAGGATATGAGTCGTGGTCATTTTGTGGTCCGGAAACTTGAGCGGAAGTACGGTGCAGATGTCGTGCGTGGCATGTACGAATCTCTTTAGATAGATGCGAAATTATTAATCTCGACGCGGGGCGTTTGGTCTATTGGAGATATGTTTATGAGTTTGGATTTAATGTTTTGGGGTGAGGTAAGTCGAGTTGGTGCAGTGTAATCCGACATCCTTAGCCCATATCGACGCGCCATCACCTCTCCAGCGGCACCCTCTTCTTCTTCGCCTTCATGAGGAACCGCCACCGGCCCGCGCTGCCTCTGACTGAAGTCGTCGATGCTTAGCGCGATATCTTCCGATTTCCTAGAGAAAAAAGGACTTTGCATGACTTTAAGCTGGACGTCTGCTGAATATGGAAAAGTTGAGAGAATTTTTTTTCCTGAGTTAGAAAGAAGGAAGCAGGATTTTATTAAAAATGGCGTCAAGTTCGCCTATTATACGTCGGCGGACGTGGCAAAAAGCATTCTCGAGAATAAGAAAATTTGGATGCGAAATATTCAAACAATGAACGATCCATCGGAATTCATATATGGGGAAAAGTTGTTTGGAAGATTAAAAGGGAGCCCAGTATGGAAGAGGTTCGAGAACGCCCTCAACTCGATCAGGCCACTCCAAGCGAGTCAAACGATGTTTATTTTTGATACGTGGGCCAGTCTGATGAAGACTGCCACGTTTATAACCTGCTTCTCTGAGCATGACAAAGAAGAAGATCAGAATGGTCGTCTTTCTATGTGGCGTGCTTATGGTGGAAGAAACGGCGTTGCGCTCATTTTTAAGGCGGGGGCCATGTCTTTGGAGAATGAAAGCCTTGCTGTTCAGGCTATGCCTGTAAGCTATTTAAGTGAGGATAAATTCATAGAAAGCTTCACGAAGATTGTTGATAAGCTTGAGATAAATGTCGCTCAGCATGGGATAAATAATAATGTGTTCGCTTTTTTGGTTGCGCGCTTTCTCCGGTTGCTGTTGTTGTGCACAAAACATCCCGGATTTCATGAGGAGAGAGAGTGGCGAGTAATTGCACAGCCAGCAGAAAAATGTACGGATTTTATAGAGCGAAATATTGAGATCGTACGAGGTACTCCTCAGGTGGTCTATAAAATGATAATGAAAGAACAGCCTGCAAAAGGCATTAAAGATATTGATCTTCACAAGCTGCTTGAGAAAATAATTATAGGACCATGTGATTTTCCTGAGATCTCTCGCGACGCGCTGCTTGAACTTATGGATCACGCAGGGGTTCAAGGCAAAGATGAGAGAATTGTTGTTTCAGGAATTCCTCTTCGATACTTTTAGTTCAAGTGGCTCCGGTTAGCGCAGCGTAACCCAACTCTAAGGACTTCCCTGTCAAATACCGTTTTCCAATGACCGGCCGCTAGGCCGGTTTTTCTTTCCTGCGTTCCCTTCCAGACTCCTGCGCACACGCGACGGATCGGACGGACAGACTGTTGCGCTCAGGCCTGTGGATTGTAGGACTCGCCTTTCGCCAGCACTGCCCACAGCTGCCGGGCGTGCTTGTTGGCGATGGCAACGAGTGTCTTGTGGTAGCCGATCCGCCCGTTGAGCGCGACGATCCACTGCTGCAGACGCGTCAGCTGGTCGGGCGACTCCCGCCG
>JAEUNU010000146.1 GCA_016789125.1 Zoogloea sp.
GGCTGTGGCCCACAAGTACCCGGCCCAGGAGGTGGCGACCCGCCTGCTCGGCATCGACGTGCAGGTCGGCCGCACCGGGGCGATCACCCCGGTGGCGCGCCTCGAGCCTGTGTTCGTCGGCGGCGTGACGGTGACCAACGCGACGCTCCACAACCAGGGCGAGATCGACCGCAAGGACGTGCGCATCGGCGACTGGGTGGTGGTGCGCCGGGCCGGCGACGTGATCCCCGAGGTGGTCGGCCCGATCGTCGAGCGGCGCGAGGGCGAGCCGCCGCGCTTCGACCTGCTGGCCGCCATCGACCATAAATGCCCGGAGTGCGGCTCCCACGTGGTGCGCGGCGAGGACGAGGCGGTGGCCCGCTGTACCGGCGGCCTGTTCTGCCCGGCCCAGTGCCGGCAGGCGCTGCTGCACTTTGCCGGGCGCCGGGCGATCGACATCGACGGCCTCGGCGAGCAGATCGTCAGCCAGCTGGTGAGCGCGGGCCTGCTGCGCACGCCGGCCGATCTGTACGACGCCACGCGCATCAATGCCGAGGCGCTGGCCGGCCTCGAGCGGATGGGCGAAAAATCCGCCGCCAACCTGCTGGCTGCGATCGACAAGAGCCGCGACACCACGCTGGCGCGCTTCATCTTTGCGCTCGGCATCCGCAACGTGGGCGAGACCACCGCCAAGGATCTGGCCCGCCACTTCGGCAATCTCGACGCCCTGCTGGCGGCCGACGAGGCGGCCCTGCTGGAGGTGCCTGATGTCGGCCCGATCGTCGCGAAGTGCATCATCGAGTTCTTCGCCGAGCCCCACAACCGCAGCGTCATCGCGGCCCTGCGCGGGGCGATGCGCTGGGTCGAGGGCGAGGGCGCGGCGCGCCCGGCGGAAGGGCAGCTCGCCGGCAAGACCTTCGTGCTCACCGGCACCCTGCCCACGCTGCGGCGCGACGAGGCGGCGGCGATGATCGAGGCGGCCGGTGGCAAGGTGGCCGGCTCGGTGTCGAAGAAGACGGATTACGTGGTGGCCGGCGCGGATGCCGGCAGCAAGCTCGAGAAGGCCATCAAGCTGGGCGTCGCGGTGATGGACGAGGAGGCCCTGCTGGCCTTGCTGGCGTCGGCCGGGAAGGGCCCGACGGGCCAGACGGATTTATTCGGAGAATGACAATGAAAAAAGTGACGAAGGCGGTGTTCCCGGTGGCGGGGCTCGGCAGCCGCTTCCTGCCAGCCACCAAGGCCAGCCCCAAGGAGATGATGCCGATCGTCGACAAGCCGCTGATCCAGTATGCGGTCGAGGAGGCGGTGGCGGCGGGGGTGACCGACCTGGTCTTCATCACCGGGCGCTCCAAGCGGGCCATCGAGGACCACTTCGACAAGGCCTACGAGCTCGAGACGGAGCTCGAGAACCGCGGCAAGGCCGAGCTGCTCAAGATCGTCCGCGACACGGTGCCGTCCCACGTCAATTGCATCTACATCCGCCAGGCGGAGGCTCTCGGGCTTGGCCACGCGGTGTTGTGTGCGGCGCCGGTGGTGGGCGAGGAGCCCTTTGCGGTGCTGCTCGCCGACGATCTGCTGGACGGCGAGGGGGCCGCGCCGGTGATGAAGCAGATGGTGGATGTGTACAACTACAACCGCTGTTCGGTGCTGGGCGTGATGAACGTGCCGCTGGCGCAGACCCGCCAGTACGGCATCGTCAGCACCGAGCGGGACGTGGGGAACATCCAGCGCGTCACCGGCATCGTCGAGAAGCCGAAGCCCGAGGAGGCGCCGTCGACCCAGGCGGTGGTGGGGCGCTACATCCTCACCGGGCGGATCTTCGACCACCTGCGCCAGCTCACGCCGGGGGCCGGCGGCGAGCTCCAGCTCACCGACGCGATCGCCTCGCTGCTCAAGGAGGAGGCGGTGCTGGCCTACCAGTTCCAGGGTGTGCGCTACGACTGCGGCTCGAAGCTGGGTTACCTGCAGGCCACCGTCGAGCTGGCCCTCAAGCACCCCGAGGTGCGCGAGGAGTTCGCCGCCTTCCTGGCGGGCCGCTTCGGCGGCTGAGCGTCAGCGGGCCATCCGGCGGAGGGCTCCGGGCATCGCCGGGAGCCAATGTTTCATCCGTGGAAGGCAATGTTCCCTTCGCGGGACGCAATGTTTCCTCCGCGGAAGGCAATGTTTCCTCCGCAGAAGGCAATGTTTCATCGTCGGGAGGCAAGTGCCGGCGGATGGACGAAAAAAGCGCGACCCGAGGGCCGCGCTTTTGTTTGTCGGCGGGGCTGCAGCCCCGCCGGTGATGCCGATCAAGCCTCTTCGCGGGCCGCGCGCTTGCGGTCGTGTTCCTTGAGGAAGCGCTTGCGCAGGCGGATGTTCTTGGGGGTGATCTCGACGATCTCGTCGTCGGCGATGAATTCGATCGCCGATTCGAGGGTCAGCTGGATCGGGTTGATCAGGCGCACGGCCTCGTCGGTGCCCGAGGCGCGCACGTTGGTGAGCTGCTTGCCCTTGATCGGGTTCACCACCAGGTCGTTGTCGCGGGTGTGGATGCCGATGATCATGCCTTCGTACAGCGCGTCGCCCGGGCTCACGAACATGCGGCCGCGGTCCTGCAGGTTCCACAGGGCGTAGGCCACGGCTTCGCCGTCGTTCTGGGAGATCAGCACGCCGTTGCGGCGCTCGGCCATCTGGCCGGCCATCGGGCCGTAGTCGTCGAACACGTGGCTGGCGAGGCCGGTGCCGCGGGTCATGGTGAGGAACTCGCCCTGGAAGCCGATCAGGCCACGGGCAGGGATGCGGTACTCGAGGCGCACGCGGCCCTTGCCGTCCGGCTGCATGTCCTGGAGCTCGCCACGACGGCGGCCGAGCTCTTCCATCACGCCGCCCTGGTGTTCTTCTTCGACGTCGACGGTGAGCATCTCGTAGGGCTCGCACTTGACGCCGTCGATGTCCTTGAAGACCACGCGCGGGCGGCCGACGGCCAGCTCGTAGCCTTCGCGGCGCATGTTCTCGAGGAGGATGGTGAGGTGCAGTTCGCCACGGCCGGAGACTTCGAAGGTGTCGGAGTCGCTGGTGAAGTTGACGCGCAGGGCGACGTTCTTGAGCAGCTCTTTCTCGAGGCGCTCGCGGATCTGGCGGCTGGTGACGAACTTGCCTTCACGGCCGGCCAGAGGCGAGGAGTTGACCATGAAGTTCATGGTCAGGGTGGGCTCGTCGACGGCGATCGGGGTCATGCCTTCGAGGCATTCCGGGTCGCACAGGGTGACGCCGATGTTGACCTGGGAGATACCAGCCACCAGCACGATGTCGCCGGCTTCGGCAACCTCGGCGGGGGAGCGCTCGAGGCCCTTGAAGGTGAGGATCTGGGAGACCTTGCCCTTGCCGCGGTTCTCGTCGCCGTACATGACCACGACTTCCTGGTTGGGCTTGATGCGGCCGCGCTTGATGCGCCCGATGCCGATCTGGCCCATGTAGGTGGAGTAGTCGAGGGAGCAGACCTGCATCTGCAGCGGGCCGTCGGCGTCGACCTCGGGGGCCGGCACGTGCTTGAGGATGGCCTCGAACAGGGGGCGCATGTCGGTGCGCTCGTCCTCGAGGTTTTCCATGGCGAAGCCGTTGAGGCCGGATGCGTAGATGATCGGGAAGTCGAGCTGCTCGTCGGTGGCGCCGAGCTTGTCGAACAGGTCGAAGGTGTGGTTGATGACCCAGTCGGGGCGGGCGCCCGGACGGTCGATCTTGTTGATCACGACGATCGGCTTGAGGCCGAGGGCCAGGGCCTTGCGGGTCACGAAGCGGGTCTGGGGCATCGGGCCTTCGACCGAGTCGACCAGCAGCAGCACGCTGTCGACCATGGAGAGCACGCGCTCGACCTCGCCGCCGAAGTCGGCGTGGCCCGGGGTGTCGACGATGTTGATGTGGGTCTCGCCGTACTGGATGGCGCAGTTCTTGGAGAGGATGGTGATGCCGCGTTCTTTTTCGATATCCCCCGAGTCCATGACCCGTTCGCTGACCTGCTGGTTTTCACGGAAGGTGCCGGACTGGCGCAGGAGCTGGTCGACAAGGGTGGTCTTGCCGTGGTCGACGTGGGCGATGATTGCGATGTTGCGGATGGCGCGGGACATAGAGGGTGGATACCGGAAGTACTTGTAAACCCGAGAGTTTAGCACGTCTTTGCGCAATGCAGCATCAAGAGCGCAGCGGCCCTGCGTGCTAATATTCGCGCCCGATTCGGCTTTCGAGGAGTAGCCCGGCATGCTGGCGATTATTGGCGGTAGCGGTTTGACCCAACTGGCAAACCTGAACGTGATCCGTCGTGAGGTGGTGCGCACCCCCTACGGCGAGCCTTCGGGGGCGCTGACCTTCGGCCAGCTGTGCGAGCATCCGGTGGTCTTCCTGGCCCGCCACGGCTACGGCCACACGATCCCGCCCCATCGGGTGAACTACCAGGCCAATCTGTGGGCGTTGAAGGAGGCGGGCGCCGAGGTGATCATCTCGGTGGCTTCGGTGGGTGGCATCCGCGCCGACCTGTGCCCCGGCACACTGGTGGTGCCCGACCAGATCATCGACTACACCTGGGGGCGCAAGAGCAGCTTCCACGAGGGCACGGACGAGCCGGTGGTGCATATCGACTTCACCGAGCCCTACGACGCGGCCGTGCGCGGGCGCATCCTGGCTGCCGCAGCGGCGGCGGGCGAGAAGATCTTCGATGGGGCCGTGTATGCGGCCACCCAGGGGCCGCGCCTGGAGACGGCGGCCGAGATCAACCGCCTGGAGCGGGACGGTGCCGACGTGGTCGGCATGACCGGCATGCCCGAGGCGGCGCTGGCCCGCGAGCTCGGCATTCCCTACGCGGCGATCAACGTGGTGGCCAACTACGCGGCGGGCCGCGCCGACAGCTCGGCGCGGATCTGCTTCGACAGCATCGAGACGGTGCTCCACGAGGCGATGGGCCGGGTGCGCAAGGTGCTCGACCATCTGTGCAGCGTATGATCCGCGACGTCCTGCGCATGGGCGACCCGCGCCTCATGCGGCGTGCGCAGCCGGTGGAGGCCTTCGGGACGCCGGCGCTGGCGGCCTTGCTGGCCGACATGCGCGAAACGATGGCGGCGCTGTCGGGGGCTGGCCTCGCGGCGCCCCAGATCGGCGTCGATCTGAGGGTGGTGATCTTCGGCGGCGGGGCGAGCCCGCGCTACCCGGACGCCTCGGCGGTGCCCGAGACGGTGCTGATCAACCCGGTGCTCACGCCGCTGGGGCCGGACGAGGAGGGCGGCTGGGAGGGCTGTCTGTCGGTGCCCGGCCTGCGCGGCTGGGTGCCGCGCTGGAAACAGCTGCGTTATACGGGCTTCGATGCCGAAGGCAATCCGATCGAACGCATCGCCACGGGCTTTCATGCCCGCGTGGTGCAGCATGAGTGCGACCACCTGGACGGCATCCTGTATCCCATGCGGGTGCGCGATTTCTCTCGCTTCGGCTTCACCGACGTGCTGTTTCCGGACGGCTCGGTGGCCGACGACTGATGGCGCTGCCGGGGCACGGGCCCCGGCGTGCCTCAGACGGCGAGCTTTTCGAGCAGCTCGGTCTCGACCCGCAGGATCTGTGAGTCCTGGCCGAGGTTCGGGCCGCTGATCAGGAAGGTGTCCTCGATACGCGCACCGAGGGTGGCGATCTTGGCGGTGTGCAGATTGATGCCGTGGTGCACCAGGGTCTCGGCGATGCCGAAGAGCAGCCCGGGGCGATCGGCGGCGGTGACCGACATGATGAAGTGCTGCCCGCGCTCGTCCGGGCGGATGCTCACCGTCGGGGTGATCGGGAAGTGCTTCACCTCGCGGGGCAGGCGGCCGCCGGCGGGGCGGTCGGCGGGGGCGTCGCTCTTGAGGCGCTCGCCGAGGTCGTGCTCGAGCAGGTTGATGAGATCGCGGTAGTGGATCTCCTGGCCCGGGTCGAGGAGCACGAAGCTGTCGAGGGCGTAGCCGTTGCGGGTGGTGTGGATCTTGGCGTCGGCGATGCTGAAGCCGAGCCGCGCAAAGAAGCCGCACAGGCGCATGAAGAGGTCGCGGCTGTCGCGCATGTAAACCATCACCTGCAGGCCTTCGCTGCTCTGGCTGGGGCGGGCCTTCACTACCGGCTCGTCGGTCTCGACGCGGTAGTAGAGCATGCGTGTGTGCCAGGCGATCTCCTCGGGGTCGTGGCGCAGGAAGTACACGGTGTCGAGCTGGGCCCACAGGCTGTCTTCGGTGGCCGGGCGCAGGCCGTAGTAGCGCAGCAGGTTGCGCGCGTCGTCCTGGCGGATAGGGGTGCCGAGGGCCTGCTGGGGCTTGGCGCCGCGCAGCAGGCGCTGGGTGGCGAAGAAGAGGTCTTCGAGGAGCTTGCCCTTCCAGCCGTTCCACACCTTGGGGCTGGTGCCGCGGATGTCGGCGTGGGTGAGGATGTAGAGCGCGGTGAGCCGCCTCTCGGTCTTGACCAGGCTGGCGAAGCGCTGGATGACGTCGAGGTCGGAGAGGTCCTGCTTCTGGGCTACATTGGACATCGAGAGATGCTGGCCGACCAGCCACTCGACGAGCTCGGTGTCGGTTTCGTCGAGGCCGTGGGCGACGCAGAAATCGCGGGCGTCCTTCATGCCGAGCTTCGAGTGGTCGCCGCCTCGGCCCTTGGCGATGTCGTGGAAGATGGCTGCGATGTAGATCAGCCAGGGTTTCTCGAAGCTGGTCGCGAGGCGCGTCATCAGCGGGTATTCGTGGGCGAACTCGGCGACCATCAGGCGGCGCACATTGCGCAGCACCTGCATGATGTGCTGGTCGACGGTGTACACATGGAACAGGTCGTGCTGCATCTGGCCGACGATGCGCCGCCAGGCAGGCAGGTAGAAGCTGAGGATGCTGTACTGGTTCATCCGCCGCATTTCCTGGACGACGCCGCGCTTCTGCTGCAGCAGGCGCAGGAACAGCGCGCGGTTGGCCGGGTCGTGGCGGAAGTCGGCGTTGATCAGCTTGCGGCCGTGCCACAGGGCGCGGAGGGTGCGGGCGGTCATGCCCTTGAGCTCGGAGCGCTGCTGGAGCAGCAGGAAGCATTCGAGCACCGCGCTCGGGTGGCGCTCGAAGACGCCTTCGTCGCGCACGTCGAGGAGTTCGCGCACGCACTGGAAGCGTTCGTTGATGTTGATCGCCACCGGGTAGCGGTTGGGGAAGAACTCGACCCCGAAGTTGAGCATCAGGATGGTGTTGAGCTGGGTGACCTTCTTGGCCGTGCGGTAGTACTCCTGCATGAAGACCTCCGAGGCCCGGCGGGCTTCGGTGGCCTCGCAGCCGAACAGGCGGGCGAGGGTCTCCTGGTGGTCGAACAGCAGGCGGTCCTCGCGGCGGCCGGTGAGGTGATGCAGGCGGATCCGCACGTGCTGCAGGAAGCGCTCGAGCTCGCGCAGTTCGGTGGCTTCGTCGGGGGTGATGAGATGGTGCCGGGCGAGGTCGCGCCAGTGGGTGCCGAAGCCGGCGGCGCGGCTGATCCAGCCGATCAGCTGCAGGTCGCGCAGGCCGCCGGGGCTTTCCTTGCAGTTGGGCTCGAGGGAATAGGGCGTGTCGTCGTGGCGGGTGTAGCGCTGGTCCTGCTCGAGGCGCTTGGCCTTGAAGAACTGCCCGGGGTCGACGAGGGTGCGCAACGCCGCTTCGAAGGTGCTGAACAGGCGGGCGTTGCCGCCGATCAGACGCGCCTCGAGCAGGTTGGTGAGCACCGTGATGTCGCGGCCGGCCTCTTCGAGGCATTCGTCCACGGTACGCACGCTGTGGCCGATGTCGAGCCCGATGTCCCAGAACAGCCCGATCATCTGGGTCAGGCGTTCGGTGGTGTCGTTGTCGGGCGCGGTGTCGAGGAGGAACAGCAGGTCGACGTCGGAGCACGGGAAGAGCTCTTCGCGCCCGTAGCCGCCCACCGCCACCAGGGCCGCCGAGGTGGGCAGCTCGAAGGCCTTCCAGATGTCGAGGAGCACGCCATCCACCAGGCGCGAGCGCCCCCTGAGGATGGGATCGGTGAGCGGGTGGGCCTCGTAAGCGCTGCGGAGCGCCTCACCGCCGCCCTTCAGGCGCGCCTTGCAGTGGGTGATGAGTTCGCGGTTGGCGTCCGGGGTGAGGATGTCGGGCATGGCGGGCGGGGAAAGGTCAGGGCAGGAGCTTGGCGACGATGTCCGGGCGGGGCGGGCTGCCGGCGGAGAGGGTCAGGACTTCGACGCCGGTTTCGGTGACGAGCACCATGTGCTCCCACTGGGCCGACAGGCTGCGGTCGCGGGTGACGATGGTCCAGCCGTCGGGCAGTTCGGAGATCGCCGCCTTGCCGGCGTTGATCATCGGCTCGATCGTGAAGATCATGCCGGGCTTGAGCTCGATGCCGGTGCCGGGCTTGCCGTAGTGGAGCACCTGGGGATCTTCGTGGAAGTTGGCGCCGATGCCGTGGCCGCAGAACTCACGCACCACCGAGAAGCCATTGCCCTCGGCGTGCTTCTGGATGGCGTGGCCGATGTCGCCGAGATGGGCGCCGGGCTTGACCTGGGCGATGCCCAGCCACATGCATTCATAGGTGATCTGGCAGAGGCGTTTTGCGCGGATGCTGGTGTCGCCGCCGACGATGAACATCCGGCTGGTGTCGCCGTGGTAGCCGTCCTTGATGACGGTGATGTCCATGTTGACGATGTCGCCCTTCTTGAGCAGCACCTTCTCGCTCGGCACGCCATGGCAGACCTGGTGGTTGACCGAGGTGCAGATCGACTTGGGGTAGGGCGTGTAGCCGGGCGGGCAATAATTGAGCGGAGCAGGAACGCAACCCTGAACATCCACCATGTAGTCGTGGCAGAGTTTGTCGAGTTCGCCGGTGCTGATGCCGGGCTTGACGAAGGGGGTGATGTAGTCGAGGACTTCCGAGCCGAGGCGGCCCGCGACGCGCATTTTTTCGATTTCTTCGGGCGTTTTGATCGTGACGCTCATGGGTGCTGTCTTGGTTGGGGCATTGGGCCATCTAGGCTAGCTCAAGCCGCCGTGGCGGGCAAATCGGCGGGCCTGCGTCACGGCGTCTTTGCCGCCGGTCTTGAGGCGCGTCATGGGATGCTGCTACAATCACGGGCTTGTCTGGCAGGGTGCCAGGCAAAATACACACGTCCGGCCCATTGGGGTCCGGCAGCTGGTTCGGAAAGCCCATTCAAGGTGTTGTTCCGGTCTTTTTCGGGCAAGGCCCCGGAAATCCAGCTGCGGCATAGCATGATTCCGCGCAGGGCGCGGCATGCGGACCGGACGGCGGTCAAACCTCAGTACTTGGAGTCAAGCAATGTCTGTCACCATGCGTCAAATGCTCGAAGCGGGCGTCCACTTCGGCCATCAAACCCGTTTCTGGAACCCGAAGATGGCCCCGTTCATCTTCGGTCAGCGCAACAAGATCCACATCGTCAACCTCGAAAAGACCCTCGTTAAGTACAACGAGGCAATGGATTTCGTGCGCAAGCTGGCTGCCAACCGCGGCACCATCCTGTTCGTCGGCACCAAGCGTCAGGCCCGCGAGATCATCGCCGAGGAAGCAGCCCGCGGCGGCATGCCCTTCGTTGATGAGCGCTGGCTGGGCGGCATGCTCACCAACTTCAAGACCGTCAAGGTTTCGATCAAGCGCCTGAAGGACATGGAAGCCATGGTCGAGGACGGCTCCATCGAGCGTCTGTCCAAGAAGGAAGCCCTGATGGCCTCCCGCGAGCTCGAGAAGCTGCAGAAGAGCCTCGGCGGCATCAAGGAACTCGGCGGCCTGCCGGACGCCCTGTTCGTCATCGACGTCGGCTACCACAAGATCGCCATCACCGAAGCCAACAAGCTGGGCATCCCCGTCGTGGCCGTGGTCGATACCAACCACTCGCCCGAAGGCGTTGATTTCGTGATCCCGGGTAACGACGACTCCTCCCGCGCCATCCGCCTGTACGCCCGTGGCGTCGCCGATGCCGTGCTGGAAGGCAAGAACGCCGTGATCCAGGAAATCGTCGCTGCCGGTTCCGACGAGTTCGTCGAAGTCGACGACGGCGCCGAAGAGCAGGCCTGATCCCGATTCGGGCCCGGTTCAGCCGGGCCCGACTGATTTAAATCCAAATTTATCTAGGAGCAAGCATGGCGGAAATCACCGCAAGCATGGTCAAGGAGCTGCGCGAAAAAACCGACGCGCCCATGATGGAATGCAAGAAGGCCCTGTCCGAAGCTGCCGGCGACATGGCCAAGGCCGAAGAAATCCTGCGCGTCAAGCTGGGCAACAAGGCCTCCAAGGCTGCTGCCCGCGTGACCGCCGAAGGCATCGTCGGTGTCTATATCTCCGCCGACGCCAAGCTGGGCGCGATGGTCGAAGTCAACTGCGAGACCGACTTCGTCGCCAAGAACGACGACTTCCTGGCCCTCGTCAAGAACGTCGCCGAGCTGGTCGCCACCAAGAACCCGGCTGATGTGGACGCCCTGTCCGCCCTCGAGATCAACGGCCAGACCGTTGAAGAAGTCCGCAAGGCGCTGGTCGGCAAGATCGGCGAGAACATGTCGATCCGCCGCTTCGTCCGCACCGAAGCCCAGGGCGCCGTTGCCAGCTACATCCACGGCGGCTCCAAGATCGGCGTGCTGATCGACCTGGTTGGTGGCGACGAAGCCCTGGCCAAGGATCTGGCCATGCATATCGCCGCTTCCAAGCCGAAGTCCCTCGACGCCTCCGGTGTTCCGGCCGAGCTGCTCGACGTCGAGCGCCGTATCGCCATCGAGAAGGCCCGCGAAGCCGGCAAGCCGGAAGCCATGCTCGAGAAGATCGCCGAAGGCACCGTCCAGAAGTTCCTCAAGGACGTCACCCTGCTCGACCAGGTCTTCGTGAAGGCCGAGGACGGCAAGCAGACCGTTGCCCAGCTGCTGAAGGCAAAGGGTGCTTCCGTGACCGGTTTCACCCTCTTCATCGTGGGTGAAGGCATCGAGAAGAAGGTGACCGACTTCGCCGCCGAAGTCGCCGCCCAGGCCGCTGCCGCGGCTGCCCAGAAGTAAGAGGCGAGCAACGATGAGCCAGCCCGCCTACAAGCGCATTCTCCTCAAACTCTCCGGCGAAGCCCTGATGGGCGATGACGCCTACGGCATCAACCGGGATGTCGTCGCCGGGATCGTCCGCGATGTGATCGACGTCACCCAGATCGGTGTCGAAGTGGGGGTTGTGATTGGCGGCGGGAACATCTTCCGTGGCATGGCAGGGGCAGCGTCCGGCATGGATCGCGCCACTGCCGACTACATGGGGATGCTGGCCACCGTGATGAACGCGATGGCCCTTGCGGACGCCTTCCGCGCCGCAGGGGTCAATGCCCGCGTCCAGTCTGCACTGCGTATCGATCAGGTGGTCGAGCCTTACATCCGCGGCAAGGCGATCCGCTACCTCGAAGAGGGGCGCGTGGTCGTTTTTGGTGCCGGTACGGGCAACCCCTTCTTCACGACCGACACCGCGGCCGCGCTGCGGGGCGCCGAGATCGGTGCCGACATCGTGCTGAAGGCCACCAAGGTCGATGGCATCTATACCGCCGATCCGAAGAAGGATCCGTCCGCGACCCGTTTCCAGCGGATCTCCTTCGACGAGGCGATCGCCCGCAACCTGGCGGTCATGGACGCCACCGCGTTCGCCCTGTGCCGCGACCAGCGCCTGCCGATCAACGTGTTCAGCCTGTTCAAGGCCGGCGCGCTGAAGCGGGTCGTGATGGGCGAGGACGAAGGTACGCTGGTTTATTGCTGAGGATGTCAAAATGATCCCCGAGCTGAAGAAAACTACCGAACACAAGATGCAGCGGTCCATCGAGGCGCTCAAAGCGGATCTCGCCAAGGTGCGCACCGGCCGTGCCCACACCGGCATCCTGGATCACGTGACCGTCGAGTACTACGGCAGCCCCGTGCCCATCGCCCAGGTGGCCAACATCACCCTGATTGATGCGCGCACCATCGGCGTCCAGCCGTGGGAAAAGCCGATGATCGGCAAGGTCGAGAAGGCCATCCGTGACTGCGATCTGGGCCTGAACCCGTCCTCCCAGGGCGAGATCATCCGCGTCCCGATGCCCGCCCTGACCGAAGAGCGCCGCAAGGAGCTCATCAAGGTCGTCAAGCACGAGGGCGAAGGCGCCAAGGTCGCCGTGCGCAACCTGCGCCGCGATGCCAACGGCCACCTCAAGGACGCCCTCAAGGCCAAGACGATCTCGGAAGACGAAGAGCGTCGCGCCCAGGACGACGTCCAGAAGCTGACCGACAAGGCCATCGTCGAGATCGACAAGCTCCTCGCACAGAAAGAACAAGAACTGATGCAGATCTGACCATCGCCGGTCCAGATCTGTCATTCCCGGTTCCTTGCAGGCGGAAAAATCATGGTGCGACTGCCGTTCATCAGCTCCACGCGGGCTGTTCCCGAGACTGTGCAGGTTCCAAGGCACATCGCGATCATCATGGACGGCAACGGCCGCTGGGCCCGCAAGCGCCTGATGCCCCGGGTTGCCGGTCATGCCAAGGGCGTGGATTCCGTGCGTGAGGTGGTGCGCACCTGCCTCGACCACAAGGTCGATTACCTCACGCTGTTCGCCTTCAGTTCCGAGAACTGGCGGCGTCCGAAGGACGAAGTCTCCTTCCTGATGCAGCTCTTCATCAAGTCCCTGAAGGGCGAGATCGAGCGCATCCACCGCAACAACATCCGCCTGCGGGTCGTCGGCGATCTCAGCCGCTTCGACAAGCCGTTGGTGGACATGGTCCATGAGTCCGAGGCGCTCACCGCCAACAATACGGCGATGAACCTCACGATCTGCGCCAACTACGGCGGCCGCTGGGACATCATGCAGGCGGTCGAGAAGATGCTCGCCGCCAAGCCCGATGCGCGCGAAGGTTTCAGCGAGGACGAGCTGGCGGCGCATCTCGCGCTCAACTTCGGTCCCGAACCCGATTTGTTCATCCGCACCGGTGGCGAGAAGCGCATCAGCAATTTCATGCTGTGGCAGCTGGCGTACTCCGAGCTGTATTTCACCGACAAACTGTGGCCCGAGTTCGGCGAGGCCGAGCTGAAGGAGGCGATCACCTCCTATCAGGGGCGTGAGCGTCGGTACGGGCGAACCAGCGAGCAGGTGCTCGCCGCCGATTCCGATTCCTCCGCGCCCGGCCATGCTTAAGGCGCGGGTCGTCACCGCGCTGATCCTCCTCGCGGGCCTCCTGACTTCCTTGTTCCTGCTGCCGGCCTTCGGCTGGTTGATCTTCGCCTCGCTGGTGTGCGGCGGCGCAGCCCTGGAGTGGGGCGCGATGGTTGGCTTCGGCCCGGCTGCGCGACGCATTTACGCAGCGCTGCTAGGCTTGCTGTGCCTTACCGGTGGGCTGGTTGCCGGGCTGCACCTGCCGGCCAGCGTCGCGCCCTTCGCGCTGGCGCCGGCGTATGCCCTCTCGGCGCTCTTCTGGTTGCTGTGCGTGCCGTTCTGGCTCCGGGCGCGCTGGAAGCTTCCGGGGGCTGGGGCCGCGGCTCTGGTGGGTTTCGTGCTGCTGGTGCCGCCGAGTCTCGCGATCGCGCACCTGCGCCTGCTGAGCCCCTGGCTGCTGCTGGGCGTGATGGCGGCGGTGTGGATCGCCGACATTGCGGCCTATTTCACCGGGCGGGCCTTCGGCCGTCGCAAGCTGGCCCCCTCGATAAGCCCGGGCAAGAGCTGGGAAGGCGCCTATGGCGCGATCGTTGGCGTCTGCATCTACGGCCTGGCCTGCCTGTCCTACATCGGCTACCCCCTCGCCGAGCCGGCGCGTCTGCTGCTGGCGCTCGGCGGGCTGGTGGCCTTCACCGCCGTCAGCATCATCGGCGATCTCTTCGAGTCGCTGGTCAAGCGCCAGGCGGGGGTCAAGGACAGTGGAACCCTTCTCCCCGGTCACGGGGGTATCCTCGACCGGATCGACAGCCTGACCTCGACGCTGCCGCTGGCGGCTCTCGTCGTCCTCTGGATCGCCAGGTAAAGTCATGACCCAAGGCAAGAAATTCCTGACGGTGCTCGGGGCGACCGGCTCCATCGGCGTCAGCACGCTCGACGTCGTCGCGCGCCATCCCGATCGCTACGGCGTCTTCGCGCTCACCGCCCACCGCCAGGTTGATAAGCTCTTCGAACAATGTCGCGTCCATCGGCCGGCCTACGCGGTGGTCGATCGCGCCGAGGATGCCCAGCGCCTGCAGGCGATGCTAGAGGCGGCGGATTGCTGCACGGAAGTCCTGGCCGGGGCGGCAGCTCTCGCCGAGGTTTCGGCGGCGCCGGAGGTCGACATGGTCATGGCGGCCATCGTCGGCGCAGCGGGCCTGGTGCCGACGCTGGCGGCGGCCCGGGCCGGCAAGCGCGTGCTGCTCGCCAACAAGGAGGCGCTGGTGATGTCCGGGGCCCTCTTCATGCGTGAGGTGCTCGCCAACGGTGCAACACTCCTGCCCATCGACAGCGAGCACAACGCGATCTTTCAGGCCTTGCCGGCGGGTTTTCGCGGCGGGGTTGACGGGGTCGAAGTCACCCGCATCCTGCTCACCGCGTCGGGGGGGCCGTTCCGGCGCAAGCCCCTCGGCGAACTCGCCGCCGTGACGCCGGAGATGGCCTGCGCCCATCCCAACTGGGTGATGGGCCGCAAGATCTCCGTCGATTCGGCGACGATGATGAACAAGGGCCTCGAGGTCATTGAGGCCCACTGGCTGTTCGGTGCCCCGGCCGAGCGGATCGAGGTGGTGATCCACCCCGAGAGCGTCATCCACTCGATGGTCGCGTACGTGGACGGTTCGGTCATCGCCCAACTCGGCAACCCCGACATGCGCACCCCGATCGCCCATGCGATGGCCTTCCCGGAGCGGGTCGACGCGGGCGTCAAGCCGCTCGATCTGTTCTCGGTCGGTCAGCTCAACTTCGAGCGGCCCGACCTCGAACGTTTCCCCTGCCTCGCGCTGGCCTATCGGGCGCTGGCCGAGGAGGGCGTGGCGCCGGCCGTGCTGAACGCCGCCAACGAAGTGGCGGTGGGCTGCTTCCTTGATGGCGCGCTGGGTTTTGACCGCATTCCCACGGTGATCGCCGCGACCCTCGATGCGATGGCCCCGGGTGCAGCGGATTCCCTCGAAGTCGTGCTCGAAGCCGACCGCTGGGCCCGCGAGTTTGCCACCGGCTACATCCGCAAGTCCCTCCGCTGAAGGGCATGAATCTCCTCGACTACCTCCTGCCGTTTCTGCTGGCCCTCGGCATCCTGATCGTGGTGCATGAGTTCGGCCATTACCTCGTCGCACGCCTGTGCGGCGTCAAGGTGCTGCGTTTCTCCCTCGGTTTCGGCAGGCCGCTGCTCGTCCGCAAGGCCGGCGCCGACCAGACCGAGTGGGTGCTGTCGGTCTTCCCGCTCGGCGGTTACGTGAAGATGCTCGACGAGCGCGAGGCGCCGGTGGCGGCCCACGAACTGCACCGGGCCTTCAACCGGCAGAGCGTGTGGCGGCGCATCGCGATCGTCGCCGCCGGCCCGCTGGCCAATTTCCTGCTGGCGATCGTGCTGTATTGGGGGCTCTATACCGGTGGCGTCGAAGAGCTGCGCCCGCGGCTCGCCGAGCCCGAGGCGGCGACGGCGGCCCGGCACGCGGGTTTCCAGGGCGGTGAGCTGGTGCGCTACGTCAATGGTGAGCCCGTCGAGACCTGGCAGGAGTTCCGCTGGAAGCTGCTCAATCTCGCCCTCGACAAGCAGGTCGTCACCATCGAGACCATCAACGCCAGCCGCGAGATCGGTTTTCGCAAGCTGGATCTGGCCGGCGTCGTGGTCGACCAGGCCGAGCGCGACATTACCGCCCAGCTGGGCCTCAGCCTGCTGCGCCCCCGGCTCCCGGCCGTGCTGGGTCGCCTGAGCGAGGGCGGCCCGGCCGAATCGGCGGGCCTTCGGGCGGGTGATCGGGTGGTGAGGATCGGCGACAGCGAGATCGAATCGTGGAGCGATCTGGTGGCCATCGTCCGCGATGCGCCGGGCCGGGCGCTGGAGTTCCAGGTGCTGCGCGGCGGCCGCGACGAGCGCTTCCAGGTCGTGCCTTCGGCGGTGGACGAGAACGGCCGCAGCATCGGCCGCATCGGTGCCGCCCTCGCCGATGCAGACGACCAGCGTGAGCAGATGTTCGTCACGGTGCGCTATGGCGTGGGCGAGGCGCTCTCGAAGAGCCTCGGCCAGACCTGGGACACCTCGGCGATGAGCGTCTCGATGATGGGGCGGATGATCGTCGGCGAGGTTTCGGTCAAGAACCTCAGCGGCCCGGTGACGATCGCCGACTTCGCCGGGCAGTCGGCCCGGATGGGCTGGTCCTATTACATCAAGTTCCTGGCCCTCATCAGCATCAGCCTGGGGGTCCTCAACCTGATGCCGGTGCCGGTGCTCGACGGTGGGCACTTGCTGTATTATGTGATTGAAATCATTAAAGGCGGCCCGGTTTCCGAGCGTGCTATGGAGATCGGCCAGCAGATCGGAATGGCCCTGCTGGCTGCGCTAATGGCTTTTGCCTTCTACAACGACATCAACCGCCTTTTTGCCAGCTGAAATCGGATGAAATCCAAGTTCCTCCCCGGGCTGATCGCGGCCTTGTTCGCATCGCCCGCCCTGGCTTTCGAGCCATTCGTCGTCAAAGATATCCGTGTCGAAGGGATCCAGCGTACCGAAGCCGGTACGGTGTTCAGCTACCTCCCCGTGAAGGTCGGCGAGCGCTTCTCCGAAGAAAAGGCCTCCCAGGCCATCAAGGCCCTGTTTGCCACCGGCTTCTTCAAGGATGTCCGGCTGGAGGTCGAGAACGACGTGATCGTCGTGCTGGTGGATGAACGCCCGGCGATCTCCCAGATCGACTTCGTCGGCATCAAGGAATTCGAGAAGGACGCCCTCAAGAAGGGGCTCAAGGAAGTTGGCCTCGCCGAGTCCCGCATCTTCGACCGCGCCGTGCTCGACCGCGCCGAACAGGAGCTCAAGCGCCAGTACCTGGCCAAGGGCCTCTACGGCGTGCAGATCACCACCACCGTCACGCCCCTCGAGCGTAACCGTGTCGGCGTGAACTTCAACGTGGTCGAGGGCGAGGCCGCCAAGATCCGCCAGATCAGCGTCATCGGCAACAAGGTGTTCAAGGAGAAGGAGCTCCTCGAGCTGTTCACCCTGACCACGCCGGGCTGGATGACCTGGTACTCCAAGAGCGACCAGTATTCCAAGCAGAAGCTGTCGGCCGACATCGAGGCGCTGCGCTCCTTTTACCTCAACCGGGGTTACCTGGATTTCAGCATCGACTCCACCCAGGTGTCGATCACGCCCGACAAGAAAGACATCTACATCACCCTCAGCATCACCGAGGGCGAGAAATACACCATTTCCGACGTCAAGCTGGCCGGCACGATGGTCGTCCCCGAGGCCGAGCTGCAGCCGCTGGTCAAGCTCAAGGCGGGTGACACCTTCTCCCGCGACAGCGTGACCGCCAGCACCAAAGCCCTCAGCGACCGGCTCGGCAACGAGGGCTACGCCTTCGCCAACGTCAACGCCGCGCCCGAGGTGGACAAGGTCAAGCGCGAAGTCGCCTTCACCTTCTTCGTCGATCCGGGCCGGCGCGTGTATGTGCGCAAGATCAACTTCGCCGGCAACGCCCGCACCCGCGACGAAGTGCTGCGCCGCGAGATGCGCCAGATGGAAGGCGCCTGGTACGACGGCGCCGCGATCAACCGCTCCAAGGTGCGCCTCGACCGCCTCGGCTACTTCGAGGACGTCGCCATCGAGACCCCGGCCGTGCCGGGCTCGACCGACCAGGTCGATGCCAACTTCACGGTCAAGGAGCGCGCCACCGGCAACCTGATGCTGGGTGCCGGTTTCTCCAGCGCCGAAAAGGTCATCCTCTCCGCGTCCATCGCCCAGCAGAACCTGTTCGGCACCGGCAACGCGATGACCCTGCAGATGAACACCGGCAGGATCAACCGCACGATCGCCCTGTCCTTCACCAACCCCTACTGGACGGTCGACGGCGTCAGCATCGGCTGGGACGTGTATCAGCGCAACGTCGACCCCACCTCCCTGTCGGTGGCCACCTACAAGTCGTCGTCCATCGGTGGCGGCGTGCGCTTCGGCTACCCGATTGCCGAGGACGACCGCATCAACTTCGGCCTGGCCGTCGACCAGACCAAGATCGACGTCTTCGACACCAGCCCGGCGCCCTACATCAGCTTCGTCAACAACTTCGGCGACACCGCCCGCAGCCTGGTGGCGACCGCCGGCTGGGCCCGCGACCGCCGCGACAGCTTCCTGTATCCCACCTCCGGCGTCTACCAGCGGGCCTCGCTCGAAGTGGCGACCCCGGTGCTGGACCTGCGTTACGTGCGCGGCAGCTACCAGCACCAGCACTGGTTCCCGTTTGGCGGCGGCCACGCGTTGATGATCAACGGTGACGTCGGCTACGCCCACGGCTACGACGGCAAGGAGCTGCCCTTCTACAAGAACTTCTACGCCGGCGGCATCGGCTCGGTGCGCGGCTACCAGCAAAGCACCCTGGGCCCGCGCTATCTCGACGCCAACAACTATTCGCGCTCGCTGGGCGGTAACCGCCGGGCGGTGGCGAACGTCGAGTATTATTTCCCGATGCCGGGGCAGGGCAAGGACAAATCCATGCGCCTGTCCCTGTTCACCGACGCCGGCTACGTGTGGGGCCCGGACGACAAGGTCCAGGCTTCCGATTTGCGTTACAGTGCGGGCCTGGCATTCTCCTGGAGCTCCCCGGTCGGCCCGCTGAAGTTCAGCCTGGGTCAGGCGCTCAAGAAGGAGGACGGCGACAGGACCCAGAAGTTCCAGTTCCAGTTGGGCACGGTTTTCTGATCGCTGCGGCAATGATGTTGATGGAGGTTTGAGTGAAAGCAATTGTTCAATCGACGCTGGCAGCCCTGGTGCTCGCCGCGTTTGCGCAGACGGCCGCTGCCGAGGTCAAGGTCGGTTTCGTCAATTCCGACCGGGTCATGAAGGAAGCGCCGCCGGCCAAGAAGGCCCAACAGAAGCTCGAGAAGGAATTCGAGAAGCGCGACCAGGAACTCCAGCGCCTGGCCAAGCAGCTGCAGGGCATGCAGGAGTCCCTCGAAAAGAACGGCATGACGATGGCCGAGGGTGAGCGCCGCAACAAGGAGCGCGAGTTCAACGAGCTCAACCGCGACTTCCAGCGCAAGCAGCGCGAGTTCCGCGAAGACCTCAACCAGCGCCGCAACGAAGAGCTGGCCAGCGTGCTGGAGCGTGCCAACAAGACGATCCGCCAGATCGCCGAGGCCGAGAAGTACGACATCATCTTCCAGGAGGCGGTTTACGCCAGCCCGCGCATCGACATCACCGACAAGGTGATCAAGGCCCTTACCGAAGCCAAGTAAGTGCGCGCCGCGATGGAAACAACCCTGGGCGAGCTGGTCGGCCGGCTCGGTGGCGAACTCGTCGGAAACCCGTCCGTGGTCGTGCGCCAGATCGCGGCCCTCGACAAGGCGGGGGAGGGCGATCTCGCCTTCCTGGTCAGCCCCAAGTATCGCAGTGCGCTCGAGGCGAGCAAGGCATCGGCCTTCATCCTGTCGCCCAAGGCTGCCGACTTCACCGATCGTCCGCGCATCCTCACGCCCGACCCCTACCTTTACTTCGCACGGGCGGCCCAGCTGTTCAATCCGCCGAAGGCGGTGCCGGCCGGCATCCACTCCAGTGCGGTGGTGGCCTCCGAGCTGCCCGCGTCCGTTTCGGTGGGGCCCAACGCGGTGATCGGCGTCGATTGCCGTATCGGTGAAGGTGCCGTGATCGGCGCCGGCTGCCTGATCGGCGACGGGGTCGCCATCGGTGCGGGTTCGCTGCTCCACGCCGGGGTCAAAATCTACGACGGCTGCACGATCGGCGCCCGCGCCATCCTGCACTCCGGCGCGGTCATCGGCGCCGACGGCCTCGGCTTCGCCCGCGACGCCGACAAGCACTGGGTGAAGATTCCCCAGATCGGCGGTGTCGTCATCGGCGACGACGTGGAGATCGGTGCCAACACCACCGTCGACCGCGGCGCCCTCGAAGACACCGTGATCGGCAACGGCGTCAAGCTCGACAACCTCATCCACGTGGCCCACAACTGCCGCGTCGGCGACGACACCATCATGGCCGCGATGGCCGGCCTGGCCGGCAGCACCACCGTCGGCAAGCGGGTGCAGGTGGGCGGCAAGGCGGGTTTCTCGGGGCATCTGCAGGTCTGCGACGACGTCGTGGTCTCCGCCGACACCAACGTCACCAAATCCATCGACAAGCCCGGGGTCTATACGGCCATTATTCCGCTGCAGCCGCACGCGGACTGGGTGAAGAATTTTTCGCACCTGCGTCGCCTCGACGCAATGGCCGAACGCGTGCGCGAGCTCGAGAAGAAGCTCGCCGAACAGGACAAGACATCATGAGCGCCATCATCGACATCAACGAGATCAAGAAGTACATCCCTCACCGCTACCCCTTCCTGCTGGTCGATCGGATCACCGAGCTGGAAATCGGCAAGCGCGTCGTCGGCCTCAAGAACGTCACCGTCAATGAGCCCTTCTTCCCCGGGCATTTCCCCCACAACCCGGTGATGCCGGGCGTGCTGATCATCGAGGCGATGGCCCAGACCGCCGCGGTGCTGGCCTTCAAGACCGAAGGCACGGTGCCCGACGACGACTCCACCGTTTACTTCGCCTCCGTCGACAACGTGCGCTTCAAGCGCCCCGTGGTGCCGGGCGACCAGCTGGTGATGGAAGCCGAGATCGTGCGCAAGATGCGCAACATCTGGAAGTTCAAGGCGGTGGCCCGCGTTGACGGCGAGCTCGCCACCGAAGCCGAATTCATGTGTGCGATCAAGCGATGAGCATCCACCCGACCGCCATCGTTCATCCGGGCGCCCGGCTTGCCGAGGGCGTCCAGGTCGGCGCCTATTCGGTGATCGGCGAGCACGTGGAGATCGGCGAGGGCACCAGCATCGGCCCCCACGTGGTCGTCGAAGGCCACACCCGCATCGGCCGCAACAACCGGATCTTCCAGTTCTGCTCCATCGGCTCCGAGCCCCAGGACAAAAAGTACGCCGCCGAGCCCACCCGCCTCGAGATCGGCGACGGCAACACCATCCGCGAGTTCTGCAGCTTCAGCACCGGCACCGTCCAGGACGGCGGCCTGACCCGCGTCGGCAACGACAACTGGATCATGGCCTACGTGCATGTGGCCCACGACTGCATGGTTGGCAACAACACCATCTTCGCCAACAACGCCACCCTCGCCGGCCACGTCAGCGTGGGCGACTGGGCGATCCTCGGCGGCTTCACCGGCGTGCATCAGTTCGTGCGCGTCGGCGCGCACAGCTTCTGCGGTGTCGGCACCGTGCTGCTGCAGGATCTGCCGCCCTTCGTCACGGTATCCGGCAACCCGGCCTCGCCCCACGGCATCAACAGCGAAGGCCTCAAGCGTCGCGGCTACAGCAGCGACGGCATCATGGCCATCAAGCGCGCCTACAAAACCCTCTACCGCAGCGGCCTGTCCCTGAGCGAGGCGCGGGCGCAGATCGCCGAAGCCGCCGCCGAGGCCCCCGAACTCAAGCTCTTCTCCGATTTCATCGCCGATTCCGGGCGTGGCATCGTCCGCTGATCCATGGGTTTGCGCATTGCCATGGTGGCCGGCGAGGCCTCCAGCGACCTCCTCGCCAGCCACCTGATCAAGGCGCTCCAGCGCCACTTGCCGGATGCCGAGTTCTTCGGCATCGGTGGCCCCAAGATGCAGGCCGTCGGCTTCAAGGCCCTGTGGCCGGCCGAGAAGCTCGCCGTGCATGGCTACGTCGACGCCATCAAGAACTACCGAGAGCTCTCCGGCATCCGCAGCAGCCTGCTCGGCCTGCTCAAGAAAGACCCGCCGGCCGCCTTCATCGGCGTCGACGCCCCCGACTTCAGCCTGTGGCTCGAGAAGCGCCTTAAAGACCGCGGCATCCCCGCGATCCACTTCGTCAGCCCCTCCATCTGGGCCTGGCGCAAGGGCCGCCTGAAGGGCATCGCCCGCGCGGTCAGCCACATGCTGTGCCTGTTTCCCTTCGAGCCCGAGCTGTACCGCACGGCCGGGGTGCCGGTGAGCTACGTGGGCCACCCGCTGGCCGATGTATTCCCCCTCGTGCCCGACCGCGAAGGCATGCGCGAGACGCTGCAGATCTCCCCGGGCGGCCCGGTGTTCGCCTTCCTGCCGGGCAGCCGGCAGTCCGAGGTGCGCAACCTCGCCGACACCTACATCGCCACCGCCGCGTTGCTCCATGAGCGCCACCCCGATGCGCGCTTCCTGGTGCCCCTGGCCACCCGCGAGACCCGCATGCTCTTCGAGGAGGCCCTGCGCCGGCATGCCCACCTCGACCTCCCCATCCGCATCCTCTTCGGCCACGCCGTCGAGGCCATGATCGCCGCCGACGTGGTGCTGGTCGCCAGCGGCACCGCCACCCTCGAAGCCGCGCTGCTCAAGCGCCCGATGGTCATCACCTACAAGATCGGCAAGTGGTCCTACCGCCTGATGCGCCGCCTGGCCTACCTGCCGTGGGTCGGCCTGCCCAACGTGCTGGCCGGCCGCGAGGTGGTGCCCGAGGTGCTGCAGGACGCCGCCACCCCCCAGGCCCTGGCCGACGCCCTCGACGGCTGGCTTGGCGACAAGGACAAGCTGGACGAACTCAACCGGGTGT
The DNA here is from genome assembly GCA_016789125.1 of Zoogloea sp. Classification (GTDB taxonomy): domain Bacteria; phylum Pseudomonadota; class Gammaproteobacteria; order Burkholderiales; family Rhodocyclaceae; genus Zoogloea. The sequence goes on from JAEUNU010000146.1 coordinate 22,657, forward strand.
TCACCGACATGCACCTCCAGCTGCGCCAGGACACCGCCGCCAAGGCCGCCGCGGCGATCCTGCCCTACCTGCAGGGGCGGGCCCGGTGAGCCTCCCCAATGATCTCCTTTGCGGCGTAGACGAAGCCGGCCGCGGCCCCCTGTGCGGGCCGGTGGTGGCCGCCGCCGTCATCCTCGACCCGGCCCGGCCCATCGCCGGCCTCGCCGATTCCAAGAAAATCAGCGAGAAGCGCCGCAGCGCCCTGGCCATCGAGATCCGCGAAAAGGCGCTGGCCTGGTGCATCGCCGAAGCCAGCGTGGCCGAGATCGACCGCCTCAACATCCTCCACGCCTCCATGCTCGCCATGCAGCGCGCGGTGGCCGGCCTCGCCGTCGTGCCCACCCGCGTGCAGGTCGACGGCAACCGCTGCCCCCGGCTCGACGTGCCCTGCGAGGCGGTCGTGAAGGGCGACTCGCTGGTGGCCGAGATCTCCGCCGCCTCCATCCTCGCCAAGACCGCCCGCGACGCGCAGCTTATCGAGCTCGACCGGCGCTACCCCCAATACGGCCTCGCCGGGCACAAGGGCTACCCCACCGCCGCCCACCTGGCGGCCCTCAAGGCCCACGGGGCCTGCGAGATCTACCGCACCAGCTTCGGCCCGGTGCGCGACATCATCGCCAACCCACCCCTGTGGACCGAGGACGACCTCCGATGACCCTGCATCACCTCATGCTCTTCGTGCACCTGGCCGGCGTCATCGTGTGGGTGGGCGGCATGAGCTTTGCCCACTTCTGCCTGCGCCCGGCCGCGCTCGCGCTGCCGCCGCCCCAGCGGCTGGCCCTGTGGCACGGGGTCTTCTCGCGCTTCTTCCCCATCGTGTGGCTGGCCCTGGCCGCCATCGTCGGCTCCGGCTTCGCGATGCTGCTGGCGGTGGGCTTCGCCCAGGCGCCGCTGGCCTGGCACGCCATGGCGGCCGTCGGCCTGGTGATGGCCGCCATCTTTGCCAGCATCTGGTTCGGCCCCTGGAAGGCGCTGCAGCAGGCGGTGGCCGCAGAAAGCTGGGCCCAGGGCGCCCAGGCACTCAACCAGATCCGCCAGCGGGTCACCACCAACCTGCTGCTCGGCGCCTTCGTGGTGGCGCTGGCCAGCCTCGGCCTCGCCATCTAGCTTGCGAGCCCCGGCATGAAGCGCATCACCTCCCGCGACAACCCCACCGTCAAGCAGCTCCACGCCCTCGCCACCTCGGCGCGGGAGCGGCGCAGCTGCGGTGAAACCCTCCTCGACGGCGCCCACCTGCTGGGCGTGGCGCTGGAGCGCGGCTGGCAGCCCCGGCTGGTGGTGGCCAGCGAAAGCGGCCGCGCCCAGCCCGAGATCGCCGCGCTGCTCGCCCGCTGCAACGCGCAAAGCCTCATCGAACTCCCCGACCGCCTGTTCGCCCACGTCAGCCCCGTCGACTCGCCCAGCGGCGTGCTCGCCGTGGTCGCCGTGCCTGCCGTGCCCGCCGCGGGCATCGCAGTTGGGTCCCTCCCCGGCAGCTGCGTGCTGCTCGACAGCGTGCAAGACCCCGGCAACCTCGGCACCATCCTGCGCACCGCCGCCGCCGTCGGCATCCCCGACGTCCTCCTCACCCCCGGCTGCGCCCAGGCCTGGGCCCCCCGCGTGCTGCGCGCCGCGATGGGCGCCCACTTCAGCCTGCGCGTCCATGAAAACGTCGTAGCTGGTGAAGCGCTGCAAGGCTTCAAAGGCCACATTCTCGCCGCCGACCTGCGCGACGCCGTCGACCTCTACGCCCTCGACCTCCGCGGCCCGGTGGCCTGGCTGTTCGGCTCGGAAGGGCAGGGGCTATCCCCCGCCGTTGCCGCGCTGGCGACCCAGCGGGTGAAGATTCCGATGCCGGGGGGGATGGAGTCGCTCAATGTGGGGGTGGCGGCGGGGGTGTGTTTGTTTGAGCAGGTGAGGCAGCGGGGCGGGTGATCATTCCAGCGGCGGGGGGCTATCCGCTGTTTGATCGTGCCCGGTTCCACGCCCCGGCTGGCAAGCCCGGCGGTTTTGCGGTGCGCTGATGGAGACCAGCGGCTTGTCTCTTGTTTGACTTTGCATTGGCCGGGTCCCGCCCCGGCGGCCGGCTTACTTCTTTGCGTCGCCAAAGAAGTAACCAAGAAAGGCGACCCCGCCGAGCCGGTCGTCTGCTCAAGCTGTGCTTGATCAGACGACTCCCCTGCGCTGCTCACAACAGGCGGCCGGCGCAGAACTCGCGGGCTGCGCCCGCTCAAACAGCTGCGCCGGACTTCCCCCCCTGTTGTTCCGCTGCTCAGCGGTTCGGAAGGGGCTTTCCGGAATCACCTCGCGTTGCAGGGCGGGCGTTTGGGATCGATGAAAAA
>JAEUNU010000166.1 GCA_016789125.1 Zoogloea sp.
CCACCCGCCCCGTCACCACCAACACCCCCGCCACCACCAGCCCCGCCCCGGCCAGCTGCGCCACCGACACCGCCTCGCCGAGCAGCCACCAGCCGAAGAACAGGGTCAGGATCGGCCCCAGGTTGCCGATCAGCACCGCCCGCGCGGCGCCGATGCGCTGCATCGCGGCCGTCTGCCAGAACACCGGCAGCACCGTCGACAGCAGCGCCATCGCCGCCGCGTAGCCCAGCACCGCCGGCGGCTGGGCCAGGGCGGCGAGGGGGTGGGCGGCCAGGAAGTGGGCCTGGGTGGCCAGCGTGGACACCAGAATCGCCAGCGCCGAGAAACGCACCGCCCCCAGCCGCCTGATCGCCACCTCGGCCCCCGCGCTGTACAGCGCATACGACAGCGCCGAGCCGAACACCAGCGCCGCCCCCAGCACCACCGCGCCGCTGTCGGCCGAGAGGCGCAGGTCGTGGGCGAAGGCCAGCGCGATGCCGGCATACGACAGCCCCAGCGCCGCCAGCTGCCGGCGCTCCAGGCGCTTGCCTAGCGCCAGCACCCCGATCAGCACGGTGAGGGTCGGGTAGGTGAACAGGATCAGCCGCTCCAGCCCGGCCGAGATGTACTGCAGCCCCAGGAAGTCGAGGATGCTGGCGCCGTAGTAGCCGAGCAGCCCGAGGGCCGCCAGCAGGCCCCAGTCGCGCCGCCCCAGCGCCCGCAGCCCGTGGCGGTCGGCGGCCAGCACCCACAGGATGACCGGCAGCGTGAAGCCCATCCGCAGGGCCAGCAGGGTGATCGCGTCGACGGGCGCGGCGGCATAGGCCAGCTTGACGAAGATCGCCTTCAGCGAGAAGCCGGCGGCGGCCAGCACCGCCAGGGCGATGCCGAGGCGCTCGGCGGGCAGGTGCTTCCACGGCATGATAGGGCCACCAGTCGGAGAGTTTGCGACGGGCGAATGATGGGCAGCGCCAGGGCGGCTTACAATTGGCTTTTCCGCAGCCCGGCGTTCGCCCACGCCGAACCCTGATGCGCTACGACCTCACCGACCTGCGCCTCTTCGTGGCCGTTGCCGAGGCCAAGAACCTCACCCGCGGGGCCGAGCGGGCCCACCTGGCGCCTTCGTCCGCCAGCCACCGCATCCGCGCGCTGGAAGATTCGATCGGCGCCGCCCTGCTCCAGCGCGAGGCCCGCGGCGTGAGCCTCACCCGCGCCGGCGAGGCCCTGCTGCGCCACGCCCGCCAGGTGTTCGCCCAGCTCGAGCAGATGCACGCCGACCTCAGCCCCTACGCCCAGGGGGTGCGCGGCCACGTCAGCCTGTGGGCCAACACCCACGCCACCCACACCTTCCTGCCGGACGACCTGGCCGGCTTCCTGCGCCGCTTTCCGCAGGTCAGCGTGACGCTCGAGGAGCACACCAGCCCCGAGATCGCGCTGGCGGTGGCCCGCGGCGAGGTGGAGGTGGGGGTGATGGCCGAGGAGGCCGAGGGGGTGGACGTGGAGCTGCTGCCCTACCGGGCCGACCGCCTGGTGCTGATCGCCCCGCTGGAGCACCCCCTCGCGGCGGCGGCCAGCGCGTCGTTTGCCGAGGTGCTGGGCGAGCCCTTCGTGATGCTCCACGCCGGCTCGGCGATCCACACCTTCACGATGAACGCCGCCGCCGCGCTGGGGCGCCACCTGGACGTGCGCATCCAGGTGCGCAGCTTCGAGGCGGTGTGCCGGATGGTGGCCGCCGGAGTCGGGGTGGGGATGGTGCCGCGCAGCGCGGTGGCCGGGCGCCCGCTGCAGCCGCCGCTGGCCATCGTCGCCCTCGAGGAGGCCTGGGCCCAGCGCGACCTCAAGGTGTGCATCCGCCGGCGCGAGGGGCTATCGACGTTTGCGGCCGACCTGGTGGCCGGCCTCACCGGGGTGGGGAGCGGCGGAGGCATCGCACAGTGACGCCCCCACCGCCCGCCCCGGTGGAGCGCACTCAGATAAGCAGTTCGCGCACCTCGTCGGGCGCCGCCGGCTGCAGGCCGGCCCCCCGGGAGGCGCCTTGCAGAAAGCCGTACAAGCCCAGCAGCAGGCGGTTGCGCAGGGTGCGGCGCAGGCTCAGCACCGCTGCCCCGCGCAGGGCGCCGTTGGCAAACTGGCGCTTCACCTCGCATTCGCCGGGGCGGAAATCCATGTAATGAAAGCCCGGCTCGGCGAACACCCGGCGGATCGCCTGCAGGTGCAGCACGGTGCCCGCCGACCACGGGCGGAAGTCGTCATGCTCGACCGAGCACAGGTAGTGCAGCACCTCGCCCACCGCCGTGAGGCACAGCCCGGCCACCGGCTGGCCGTCGGCCCACAGCAGGAAGGCGCGCAGCTCGCCACGCTGGGCCGCCGCCAGCAGCATGGCCGACTCGACCGGCCGGCCGACCAGCCGGCCGCGGCCGCGCAGCCCGGCCAGGTGGCCGATGAACTCGCCCACCTGGGCCGGCTCCCGGTATTCGCGCAGGTCGAGGGCCTGCCCGCAGCGCTCGAGAAAGCGGGCCTCGTCACGGGCGTAGGACTCGCGGGTCTTGGCCGAATAGCGCCCCTCCAGGAAGTCCTCGTAGCGCCCGGTCCAGGCCAGGTAATGCCACACGTCGCGGCTCAGCACGAAGGCCACGCTGTCGTCGCGCAGGGTATGGGTGCGCCAGCCCGGGTCGACCACACAGCGCAGCAGCAGGCCATCGACCCCGGGGGGGATAGGCTGCTGGGTGAGGGCCTGGGCGGCCTGCCCGGTCAGCACGTCCGGCAGCGCCGCCTCGCCCACGGCCACGCGCAGGCGGACGGAGAACAGGCGCTTGCCGCGCCAGATGAAGGGGAGGGGAAAAACCCTGTCGGGAAGCTGATTCATGCTGCACTTTCGGAGGTTTCGGAAGCCGGAAACCCGCGCCAGCCCAGGCTGGGCAGCCGGCGCGGTCCTGCACGACTTTTTAACAAAGCCGGATAGTACAGAAGCATCCACCGTACAACCGCATGCCGACGGATTTATTTTTGGAACCGTTAAATTATTGGCAAAGCATTCCCGCGGAAAGTGCTCAGCTTGGGCGCGGCTGGCCCGTTTCGCGCGCTTCCGGCACAATGGCCGCGCTCCCGATCCGCCCCGACTCCATGCCGTCCACCCTCGCTCCGCCCCCCGCTCCGCCGGCCCTGGAATCCCTCGGCCAGGTGTTTACCCCGGAATCCGTCGTGCGCTGCATGCTGCGCCTGCGCCACAACACCGGCCGGGTGCTGGAGCCCTCCTGCGGCGACGGCGCCTTCCTCACGCACCTGCGCCACGCGGTAGGCATCGAGCTCGACCCCCGCCAGTGCCCCGCCGGGGCGCTCAACATCGACTTCTTCGCCTACCCGGAGAGCGAGAAGTTCGACACCGTGATCGGCAACCCGCCCTACGTGCGCTACCGCGACATCGGCGCGGCCACCCGCAAGCTGCTGCGCCAGGACGGCTTCGACGGGCGCAGCAACCTCTACCTGTTCTTCATCGAGAAGTGCGTGCGCCACCTGGCGCCGGGCGGCGAGCTGATCTTCATCACCCCGCGGGACTTCCTGAAGGCCACCAGCGCGCGCCGGCTCAACCGCTGGCTGCACGAGCGCGGCACCATCACCCACGCCATCGAGCTGGGCGACGCCCGGGTGTTTGCCGACGCGCTGCCCAACTGCCTGATCTGGCGCTACGAGCTCGGCAACCTCAGCCACAACACCGCCTGGGCCCACATCAGCCAGTCCGACAAGCTGGCCCACAGCCTCGAATACCCCCCCTGGCAGTACCGCCACTTCGCCGAGTGCGCCGGCCACCTGCTGTTCTCCCACCACGACTACACCCTCAACCTGCGGGCGCTGGCCAGCGTCAAGGTGGGCGCGGTGTCGGGCGCCGACGAGATCTACACCAGCGAAGAGGCGGGCACCCTCGACTTCGTCAGCTCGTCCACCCTGCGCAGCGGCCGCACCCGCCGGATGATCTGGTGCGAGCCCGGCGAGGGCCCGCCGGCCGCGCTGCTGCCCTTCCGCGACCGCCTGCTCGCCCGCCGCATCCGCCAGTTCGACGAGAGCAACTGGTGGCACTGGGGCCGCGGCCTGCCGCGCAGCAACGCCCCGCGCATTTATGTAAACGCCAAGACGCGCCAGCCGAAGCCCTTCTTCCTCCACCCCTGCCACAACTTCGACGGGGCGGTGCTGGGGGTCTTCCCCCACCGCCAGGATGTCGACCTGGCCGCCCTCTGCGCGGCCCTCAACGCCGTCGACTGGGGCGACCTGGGCTTCGTCTGCGACGGCCGCTACCTCTTCAGCCAGCGCAGCCTCGAGAACGCCCCGCTGCCCGACAGCTTCCGCCAGTTCCTGCCCGAGCCGGCCTGAGACGCGCCCCGCAAAGGGCCGTCCCGGGCGGATGGTGTAAGATCAAACGAACAAACACGGGCCGCGCAGGTCCACGACCCGCCCTGCCGGCGTCGATCCCCTGACGCCCAGCCCACCTGAGAACAGTCCGCGAGGTTTCCATGGTCCCCCATCTCACCACCGCGCTCACCGGCCCCCTGCTGGAGCTCGAAAAGCACTTCCTCGACAATGCCACCGCCATCGAGCGATGGATGCGCAGCCAGTGGCAGGAGCACATGCCGCCCTTCTACGGCTCGACGGACCTGCGCAACTCCGGCTTCAAGCTCGCCCCGGTCGACCTGAACCTCTTCCCGGGCGGCTTCAACAACCTCAACGACGCCTTCCTGCCCCTCTGCGTGCAGGCCGCCCAGAGCGCCGTGGAGCGCATCTGCGTGGGCGCCCGCTCGATCCTGCTGGTGCCCGAGAACCACACCCGCAACCAGTTCTACCTGCAGAACGTGGCCAAGCTGGTGTCCATCCTGCGCCTCACCGGCCTCGAGGTGCGCCTGGGCAGCCTGTTGCCCGAGATCACCGAGCCCACCTTGGTCGAGCTGCCCAACGGCGCCAGCCTCACCCTCGAGCCGCTGGTCCGCCACGGCGGCCGCCTCGGCGTGAAGGGTTTCGACCCCTGCGCGGTGCTGCTCAACAACGACCTCTCGGCCGGCATCCCGGCGCTGATGAACGAACTCCACGACCAGTGGGTGATCCCGCCGGTGCACGCCGGCTGGCACGCCCGCCGCAAGTCCAACCACGCCGCCGCCTACGACCGCGTCACCCGCGACTTCTGTGCCGAGATCGGCATCGACCCGTGGCGCATCAACCCGGCCTTCGACACCTGCAGCGGACTCGATTTCCACGCCCGCACCGGCGAGCAGGAGCTCGCCGACAAGGTCGCCACGATGCTCGACGGCATCCGCGCCAAGTACCGGGAATACGGCGTGAACGACGAGCCCTTCGTGGTCGTCAAGGCCGACGCCGGCACCTACGGGATGGGCGTCATGACGGTCAAGGACGCTTCCGAGCTGATCGGCCTCAACCGCAAGCAGCGCAACAAGATGAGCGTGGTCAAGGAAGGCCTGGAGGTGCACGACGTGATCATCCAGGAGGGCGTGCACACCTTCGAGACCCTCAACGGCGCGGTCGCCGAGCCGGTGGTGTACATGATGGACCACTACGTGGTGGGTGGTTTCTACCGCGTGCACACCCAGCGCGGGCGCGACGAAAACCTCAACGCCCCGGGCATGCACTTCGAGCCGCTGGCCTTCGAGGCCCCGTGCAGCCTGCCCGACTGCAACCAGGACCCGGACGCCGCCCCAAACCGCTTCTACGCCTACGGCGTGGTGGCCCGCCTGGCCCTGCTGGCCGCCTCGGTCGAGATCGAAGAAACCGCGCCGGCCGTGGCGGTCGAGGCCTGAACCGGGAGCCCGCGATGAAATTCGCCTTCATCCTCGACCCCCTCGAGCAGCTCAAGGCCTACAAGGATTCGAGCATCGCCATGATGCGGGCCGCCGCCCGCCGTGGCCACGAAGTCTTCGCGATCCAGCGCGAGGCGCTGATCTGGGAGGCCGGCACCGTGTCGGCCCGCTGTCATGCCCTGTCGGTGTCCGACTTCGACCACGCCTGGTACATCCCCGGCCCCGAGCAGACGCTGCCCCTCACCGCCTTCGACGCGGTGCTGATGCGCCAGGACCCACCCTTCGACTTCGAATACGTCACCGCCACCTGGCTGCTGGAGCGCGCCATGCAGGCCGGCGCGCGCATCTTCAACCACCCGGTGGGCATCCGCGACCACTCCGAGAAGCTCGCCATCACCGAGTTCCCGCAGTTCGCCCCGCCCACCCGCGTGGCCTGCCTGGCGGCCGACATCAACGCCTTCATCGACGCCCACGGCGACACCATCCTGAAGCCCCTCGACGGCATGGGCGGCAGCCAGATCTTCCGCGTGCGGGCCGATGACCCCAACCGCAACGTCATCATCGAGACCCTCACCCAGATGGAGACCCGCACCATCATGGCGCAGGCCTACCTGCCGGCGATCAAGGAGGGCGACAAGCGGGTGCTCATCATCGGCGGGAAGGTGATCCCCTACTCGCTGGCGCGCATCCCGATGGCCGGCGAGACCCGCGGCAACCTCGCCGCCGGCGGCCGCGGCGTGGCGATGCCCCTCACCGACGGCGAGCGGGCCATTGCCGAGCACCTGGCGCCTATCCTGTGGCAGCGCGGGCTGCTCATCGTCGGCCTCGACCTGATCGGCGAGCGGCTCACCGAGATCAACGTCACCAGCCCCACCTGCATGGTCGAGATCACCGACCAGACCGGCTTCGACGTGCCCGGCGCGGTCATCGACACCCTGGAAGAGGTGTGCGCCTGACCCACCCGGCCGGCGGCCTGCGGGCGGCCG